>JBBQNS010000004.1:0-66681 GCA_038330175.1 Kiritimatiellia bacterium | reverse complement strand
CTACAAGACGGCCATCTACTTCCACTGCGGCGGCCTTGATCTGCTTCCTGTGCCGCCTGCTCAACCCCGCATCAGGTTTTCACCATGTTAACACCACAACCTATAGGGGCTACCCACACAAAACCCGGAAGCGGCAATTATTCTTTCGAAAGAAATCGCGACCTTTACAAATGGTGCATCTTCGTTCTATGTAGGGCCGTCGCTTGCGACGTGCCGTGGGACTTATGCCGGCGATCACAGTGACCAGCGGCACGTCGCCACTTCGACAAGCTCAGGGGAGCCAAGCGACGGCCCTACATAGGAAATGCCAATGATCGCCCATGCGTCCTTTTGCCAAATCTTGAAGTTGTGCAAATTGGCGTGATTGTGCTAAAAAAAGAAAGATTTGTTATGCGTAGTTATGGGAAAAACGAGTAAACAGCCGAAGGGATAATACGACCATGAAGAACATTGCCGTTAGCGACGTTCGGAATTTCGTTTTAATGGGCCATACGGCAAGCGGAAAAACCACATTGGCAGATGCCTTATTGTTCAAAATGGGGGCAAATGATCGATTGGGTTCTGTGGATCAGGGCTCCAGTCTTGGCGATTATAATGACGAGGAGAAATCCCGTAAAACCACGATTTACGCTAAGTCATTCTGCGGAACATATAAGAGTTCAGATGGCCATAACATGGACATCGTATTTTGTGACACGCCCGGCTACGCCGACTACTTCGGGCAGGTCATCCAGGCCAGCCGCATTGCCGGTGCCGCTTTAATTACGGTGGACGCCCACGCCGGCATTCAGGTGGGCACGATGAAAGCCTGGAAGCAGGCCTCGGCCCTCGATATTCCCCGTGCGATCGTGGTGACCGGATTAGACCGTGAAAATTCTCCTTTCGACAAGATCATGGCCGACATCAAGGCCACTTGGGGTGATCGCTGTATTCCCGTACTCATGCCTCTTCCTGATAATAGCGGGGTCGTGGATGTGTTGGCGGCAACGGACGTACCAGCTTCCGTGAGCGAGGCGTTAAAAGAAGCTAAGGGGGCCCTGGTGGAAATGGCGGCCGAGACGGACGACTCCCTGATTGAAAAATATCTGGCGGGCCAGCCTTTGTCCGCGCGTGAAATCGCCGATGGTCTTCGGCACGCTGTCTTTGATCGAAAATTAGTCCCTGTCTTTTCTTGTATGGCATTGAAGAATATCGGAGTCGGCGAATTGCTGGATGGAATCGCCCGGTTTTTCCCGTCGCCCGCAGATCGGCCCATGAAAGATGCTGAGGGCAAACCCATCGATACGGCTCCAACGGCACCGTTTGTCGGTTATGTCTGGCGAACGGTTAATGATCCCTTTATCGGGCATATGAGCTTTGTTTATGTTTGTGGAGGGACGCTTAAGCCCGACATGGATGTGGTGAATAGCAACAAGGATCAAAAAGAGCATATCATTGGGTTCGTGTCACTGAATGGCAAAAAACAAACACCCATTACCGAGGCTGAGGCGGGCGATATTGTGGCCATTTCGAAACTGAAAGTGACGGCCCTCGGGGATGCCCTTTGTCAGGCGCCTACGAAAGTAACTTTTGCTCCCTTCGTTTTCCCCAATCCCGTGATGTGGTTTGCTGTGGCGGCCAAAACCCAGGGTGATGAAGACAAGATTGGAACCGCTTTGCATAAGCTTGCAGAAGATGACCCCACTATCCATGTCGAGCGACACGCGGAAACCCACGAGACCATTATCGCGGGAATGGGTGATACGCATTTGGCGGTTGCCGTTGAGCGGATGAAAAAGCGAAATAATGTCGATGTCATCTTAAGCACTCCTAAAGTGGCTTACAAAGAAACCGTAACGGGCTATGGGGAAGGGCACTATAAGCACAAGAAGCAGTCCGGTGGCCGTGGGCAGTATGGAGAGGTGTATTTGAAGGTGGCGCCCTTACCTGAAGGCGAGGATAAGCTTTTTGTGGATGCTTTGGTCGGAGGTTCGATCCCACATAATTTCGTGCCTGCCGTCCACAAGGGTGTGGTAGACGGAATGACCAAGGGCGCTCTGGCGGGGTTTCCGGTTGTGGGGGTTCAATCCACGGTTTATGACGGGTCTTACCATGATGTGGATTCGTCTGAGGTCGCCTTCAAAATTGCAGCCGGTCGCGCGTTCCGCGAGGCTATGAGTACTGCCAAGCCAGTATTATTGGAGCCGATCATGTCGGTCAAAATTACGATTCCGGAGCATTTTATGGGGGATATCAACGGCGATATGAGCCATCGACGTGGCCGAATTGTCGGCTTAGAAGCGGCAGAAGGTCAGCAGGTTATTACGGCTGAAATCCCGCAAGCGGAACTTTTCAATTATTGTGCAGAATTGCGAAGCATGACGGGTGGCCGTGGTTCCTTTGAAATGAATTTTGCGCGGTATGACGTGGTTCCGACTTCTGTGGCCCAGAAAATCATTGTGGCGGCGGTTAAGCATAAAGAGGAGGACCAGGATTAATTCTGTCCCGGCGAACCCGTTTGTGGCCTCTATGACGCATTGTGAGTTGTGTCCCCGGCGTTGTGGGGTCAACCGGGCGGAGGGGCGTAAGGGGTATTGCCAAGCGGGGGGGGCTTTAGAGGTTTATCGGCATGGATTGCATGCTGGAGAGGAACCTCCTATTTCTGGGGAAAAGGGCTCTGGTACCGTGTTCTTCAGTAGATGTACGTTAAGTTGTGTGTATTGCCAGAATTTTCCCTGGAGTCAAGAGGGGCAAGGACGGGTCATCACGATCGATGAACTGGCTGAAATGTTCAGGGCCTTGGCGCAGGATGGATGCCATAATTGGAATCTAGTGAGCCCTACGCCGTGGTTGCCGTGGATCTATGAGGCATGGCGCCTTGTGGTTGCGGATGGACTCTCACGGCCAATCGTGTATAACACAAGCGGTTTTGAGAGGGTTGAACAGCTAAAAGCCATGGATGGGTGGGTCAGTGTATATCTGTCTGATCTGAGATATGCCCAAGACGAAACGGCAAGAAAGGGTTCTGATTGTGCCGGCTATGTTGAGACTTCACGTGCCGCGCTACTGGAAATGTGGCGCCAGACCGGGCCTTTTAAAATGGATGGAGAAGGCCTAGCTAGACAAGGGACAATTTGCCGCTTACTGGTTTTGCCGGAACGCGCCGATGAAGCGGTGGCAAATCTAGAGTGGCTAGCCGGGGCGATAGGAACAGAGATCCCCGTGAGCGTCATGGCTCAATATACGCCGGCTTACAAGGCGCTGAATGCGGCGCCCTGGAATCGAAGGCCCACGCAAGCTGAGTATAGTTTGGTGGTTGATGCGATGGAGCGGTTAGGGTTTACTGAAGGATGGATTCAGGAATATGAAGCCCCTTCACAAGACAGTTTGTTAGGATTCAAAATGAGCCCGAGTTAATCGGGTTCAAAATAAGTATCAGGAAAGAGAGGCACGAGATGAGCGGTCATAGTAAATGGAAGACAATTCAGCACAAGAAGGGCGCGGCGGATGCCAAGCGTGGTAAGATTTTCAGCAAAATGGCGAAGGAGTTGATGGTTGTGGCCAAAGCGGGTGGCGGCAGTTCCGATACCAATACGGCCCTTCGCAATCTGATCATCCGGTGTAAGGCGTCCAGTATGCCTAATGAAAACATCGACCGTGCCATCAAAAAAGGCACCGGTGAGTTGGCCGCAGAAATAATGGAAGACATCACCTATGAAGGATTTGCCGCAGGTGGCGTTGGGGTGGTTGTTAAGGTTTTGACCGACAATAAAAACCGAGCGGCGGCGGAACTGCGCCATATTTTCTCCAAAAACGGTTCTAGTTTAGCGGCGCCGGGCTCAGTGTCCCGTGGTTTCAAACGCCGTGGCCAGATCTTTGTCGACGCGAAGTCTATTGAAGAAGATAAATTGATGGACTTAGTCCTCAATGCAGGCGCGGATGATATGAGCCTCGATGGCGAGCAGTACGAGATCCTCACCGATCCCAATGCCTTCCAGGCCGTTTTGGATGCCATCGAAAAAACGGGCATTAAAACTGATGATTCCGCGATCCGGTTGGTGCCCGAAATTTATGTGTCGGTCACTGACAAAACGGTTGCCAAAGCGGTTATGAAATTTGTTGATACGCTGGAAGATAATGATGATGTGCAGGATGTTTACACCTCCATGGATCTGGATGACAGCGTACTGGCCTTGATTACAGAGGAATAATGCGCGTTCTCGGGATAGATACCTCGTTACGCTCAACAGGCGTGGGGGTGGTGGAATCCCTGGCCGGCAAAATGGTCGCTATAGAATACGGTCGGATCCACAACTCCGACCGTATTCCTTTATCCGAATGCCTCCGACGGATTGATGGGGGTATTCGCGAGATGATCGAGCGGACCAAGCCTGAATTGGCAGCGATTGAGGATATCTTTTTTGCTAAGAACGCTAAAACGGCTATGATTTTGGGCGAGGCGCGGGGCGTAGTGATTGCAGTATGCGCAACCTCCGGGATTCCCGTGTATGAGTATGCGCCACGCCGGGTTAAGCAGTCTGTGACCGGGATCGGCTCCGCCGAAAAAATACAGGTACGTAAAATGGTCATGGTTGTCCTAGGGCTAACAGAGGAACCGCAGGAAGATGCCGGCGATGCGTTAGCGATTGCCCTGTGCCATTTTTATAGCCGCAGTCCGATTGCTGAACTGGCCCCGAAGCCCATCTAGAATCTGGTGAAAAAAGTGAGAGACTTATGATCACATTTCTTGAAGGAATTCTTGAGGAGAAAGAGCCGACCCACGTGATTCTGAACGTGGGTGGGGTCGGGTATGAGGTCGTGATTTCCTTGAGCAGTTATGATCGTTTGCCCGTGCCAGGTGAAAAGGTTCGTATGTTGACTCATGATCACATCCGGGAAGACGAACACCGGTTGTTCGGGTTCATGACCGCTGATGAGCGACGCGTGTTTACCTTGTTGCTGGGCGTGTCTGGAATCGGTCCGAAAATTGCCTTATCTGCACTCAGCGGGATGACGGTGCGTGAGATTAAGGTGGCCATCAAGGATGGAGACGTTAAACGGCTTAGTTCTATTTCCGGTATCGGCAAAAAAACAGCTGAGCGGATGGTGATCGAATTGCGCGACAAATTCGGGGCCGGAGAGATCCTGGCGGCTTCAGGCATCATTAATTCTGAATCAGACATCACCTTGCGCGACGCGATTCTGGCGCTCATTTCGCTCGGTTACAAACGTATGGAGGCGCAGGAGTTAGTGTTGCGTGTAATTAATCAGCCTGATATGAAGGCCGCGACAGTTGAAGATGTTGTGCGTAAAGCCCTAGCAGGGTAGCATTTCGATGGTTTTGCAAGAGGGAATTCAGAATTCAGTATTTAGGAGCCAGAATAATGCAATACACAGATGATGAAAGACTTACGGTGTTTCTCATTCTGACTTCTGACTTCTGGATTCTGCTTTTGCAAAACGAGGTTTTGCAAGAGCCTCGAAGGTGTTGGAAAAAATATTAACAATAAGAAGGAGATGTTATGGCTGAACTCAAAGGATCAAAGACTGAAAAGAATTTACAAGATGCGTTTGCGGGTGAATCTCAGGCTCGTAATAAATATTCTTATTTTGCCTCGGTTGCTAAAAAAGAAGGCTACGAGCAGATTGCGGCCTTATTCCTTGAAACCGCTGAGCAGGAAAAAACCCATGCCAAACTCCATTTTAAGGCATTGAGCGGGATCGGAGATACCCTTGCCAATTTGAAGGCTGCGGCCGGTGGAGAGCACGAGGAGTGGACGGAAATGTATCCGCGGATGGCCAAAGAAGCCCGTGCAGAGGGATTTGACGAGATTGCCCGGCTTTTTGAGGGGATTACTAAAATCGAAAAAGAACACGAAGAGCGCTACAAAGCCCTTTTGAAAAATGTCGAGGAGGGGAAAGTGTTCAAGAAGGACGTGAAGGTCAAGTGGCGTTGCCGGGAGTGCGGCTTTGCCTACGAAGGAACCAATGCCTTGGCTAAATGCCCGATTTGTGATCACCCTCAGGCCTTTTTCGAGATTGCGCCGATAAATTACTAACCGATCTGAATAAATTCCGCATCTCATCCGTCTAAACATATGGAGGCCTCTGTATCAGCCCTGCTTCTTGAACGTGCCAGGCAGGGTGATATGGATGCTTTTTTGGCCTTGTTTGAGGATTCGCGCGCAACGATTCATTCGGTGGCATGGCGCTTGGTGGGGCCTGATGAAGCTGAAGATGTGGTGATGGATACCTATTTGCGGGCTTGGAAGTCAGTAACCGGCTTTACCGGTAGGGCTTCGGTGCGAACGTGGTTATGCCGAATCGCTCATAATTGCGCCGTAGATTGGTTAAGGAAACGTCGCCATGTCGTTCAGCCGCCAGATGCCGAGGATGACGGGAGTGGAAATGATGGGCAGTTCGAGGATACTCATCAAAAGAACCCGGCGGAACTGATGGCGGGAAGTGAGTTACAGGGGGCAATTGATGCCGCCTTGGCAACAGTCTCCCCTGAACATCGAGCGGTTTTATTGTTGAGGTTTTCGGATGGCTTGAGTTATTCCGAGATTGCGGCGGCTACGGGGGTTTCGATGGGAACCGTTATGTCACGGTTGTTTAACGGCCGGCGCAAACTGATTAAAGCCCTTGCGGTAATGGGAATTAAGACAGCAGGAGGATGGTTGTGAACAAAAGTTCATGGAAACAAATAGAAGAAGGATTGCGAAGCCGGAAGTCTCCTCCTCCTCATAACGATTCTGAATCGTTCATGCAGGACTTCAAAGCACGCGCGTCCCTGATGCGCCAAACTCCTGTAGAAGCCCCGTCTATTTCGCGAATCTTTATTTCAGGCTGGCGTTATATTGGAGTAACGGCGGCAGCGCTCCTGATGCTGGGTTATTTCTTCTGGCCTGCTCAATCCACCCTGGTTACCCAAGTCAAGTCATTGCAGATACTTGCACCCCATAGTGGTGTGATTATTATGACCGATGAAGATAATTCTGGAACAGTGGTCTGGGTGACCGATTTGGAAGCTGACGACGGGAGCAAGGGGTAAATGATGAGAGCACCCTTTAAAATAATCCTGCTTCTGGTGCTTATATTCACCGCAGGGAATGGGATCGCTGGCTCGACGCTAAGCGTCAGACTGGTTGAGGCGAGCCATGCGGGGCAGGGGATGGGTGTTGGGCTAGGAGATGTTGCGAACCTGCTTCAAAACAATCTGCCCTATAAAACATTCCAACTGCTGGCGAGCCGTTCCATGCCACTCCCCGCGAAGGGCGTGGCCTCATTAAGCTCGGGAATTGTAGCGCGTTGTGAAGGCACGCAAGAGAGCCTGAATGTGGTTTTGGAGCGCGGGGGTAAAAAAATCATGCAAACTAGTGTAGAGCTTCGCGATGGAACCCCATTGATCATTGGCGGGCTTTCATCCGGTCAGGGAAAACTGATCGTAATTCTCCTAGCCAAATAGGACTAATCGGGCACTTAGGGGGCCAGCACCCGTTTCGCGGGGAAAGAAATTTGAACAGAAGCTCACGAAGCCCACAAAGGAGAATGGATTTGCTACCACCTCCCGCCTATGCCGGACTCCGGCGGGCATGCCCGCAGTGGGATGAATCCTTAACTTCGCGTTCTTGGTGAGCTTCTGTTCAAAATATTTTTCAGTGTCCAGTCGTGAAAATAGGATTAGAAGCCGTAGGCGATTTTCAGCTGATCTTCAGTGGGCAGTGCGGGGTAATACTCGCCTCGTGGACCCGCGTATTGATTGCCCACCCGGCGCAGGGTGACTGGGGTATAAGACCCATTGGAGTTTTTCACATTGATGATGGTTGTATTGGCCGCTTCATTGGCAGCACCGATTTGAGCGTTCATGTTGCCCATCTGCGCATTAGACTTATCGGTTTGATGGCCCATCGTCCCGCCCAGTAGTCCTCCAAGAGCGGCTCCAGCGACCATGCCCTCACGGTTTCCAAATGCGCCGTGACTGTTATTGCCGATGATGCCGCCGGCGAGCGCTCCCAAAGCCGCGCCAATGGCAGCCTGATTGAAAGTGCTCTGGTTTTCCTGATATTGAGGTGTCGAGCAGCCCATCATAAAAAGACCGGCCATGGCTACTCCTGCAGTTTTCAGAATCAGTGTTTTCTTCATGTTGAGCTTCCTTTAATTGAGCTTTTTGTTGCTATCTTTATACCACGAGTGCTTATACCCGTATAGACGGAAGTAACTGGTTTTTTATTCACAACAAACCGAACTGAGCCAGAAAATGGTCGGGGCGGCGGGATTTGAACCCACGACTTTCAGCGCCCAAGGCTGACGCGCTACCAGGCTGCGCTACACCCCGAAAGAAAAACAGGTGCGGAAGTTACCACGATGTCGGAATTCATACAAGAACTGTTGCGCATGGTTTTTTTGCGATCATTGTTACTCTCTAAACTATGAACCGCGTTGGCGCTGGATGAGGCCTGGAATGAGTTGCCGGTTTGGAAAATTCGAGAGCGGGGCTGGAGCAAGGTGGTCGGCTGGGAACAAGCGGGATTTGATGACAGTGAGTGGCCGACGGTGGCGGCCTTGCGGAAAGAAGCGCAGATGAAGTCGGATAATGTTTTGCTGCGTGCAGAACTGCCGCCTGGGGCGTGCGCTATCAAGTATCCGATACCGGTCACGGGTGAATATATGGTTTTTGTGAATGGGCAGTTGGTGGAAGAGCATATCGGCTGAACATCGCCCCGCATTTGCGCAGCGGCGAAAACCAAATCGTTTTGGTGGTGTCCAACTCAATAGCGAATCTATTCATCTGGGACAAATGGAGTGAATCGCGGACAGGCGCCCCTTGGGGCGTGCCGCCTAAAGCCGAGCCATGAGGTCTTCTGGTAGCACCACGGCTTACGCTGTCGCATCTCCCGCATTTAGGCTGTGAGCGTTTTGAGTAGCTTGCTGGATGCCCGCTCGAGCTGTTCCTGGATCTCTGGTGAGTCGGGCACACGTGCCCTTGATATTGCCTCGATAATGTCAGAAATCCCCAGATTCGAAACCCTCACGATGAATTGTGCGTCTGCGCGGTCGATGGGATCGTCACGCATAAGCTTGCGCAGGAGCAGATCGATAGGTGCATCAGGAAACCCAAGATGCAGCGCTGCCCGCCCGTAGAGAGTCAGTTCAACCGGAGAAGTGAGCTTCGCATCCAGAAGCGCGAGAATCCGTTGGGCATTGGTCATGCAACGAGCACCCATCTTTGTGCATCACAGCGGCCATTCTTCATTACCGGCTCAGAAATCCGAGTCCAATGCAGGATCGTATCACGTACCGGCCGCGTGTGCGAAAAACGCTTAGCTATGGCTTTCCACGTTACATGCTTTTCATCCACCCTCAAAGCTTGGCGGGCCAGTTCAGCAAGGATGATGTCTGTACGTTCCTGCTCAGCAATATGGCAAAGGTGTCGCAGGTTAACCGTTTGTCGCGAGATCAGCTGTGCCGCAAGACGGAGCATCTGTGGTCGATCCAAGTTCTGCAACTCGCAGATCCCGACAATTAACTCTTCATCAGTCAGGTGGGTGTGCGGCACGTTAGTCAGAACATCTGCCGCCCTATCTTCCCGAAAAACAATGCGTGCACCACGTTCGTTCGCGACGTCGACAAGCCAGTCCTCAAGGCAGGTTGCCGAGGGGGATGGAAATTGTATGCGTAGCCGTTCGAGTTTCATGCGAAGAGGGGATACGTGCACAGTCGTGCCTAGTCTTTTGGCTAAAATGTTTTCCTGCGAAATCATGGTGATAAAGTATCACTTTGCACGGAATCACTCAACTTCTATATCCGTAAGGGGTCAGTCACTCACGTAGGGGTAAATCTGCCAGGATGAAATTCAAGAGAAGATTTACCACCATGAGTGACCCATTACCTATATCCGCCTGACGAATCAAAACCGTTTCAAAACCTGCGAAACACGTGATATAACGCTCGCCAACAAGTGAACTGGAGTGAAAAATGCAGGAATACAGTAGAACAATGAAGTTCGTCAGTTGGGGGCTATTGCTGGTCATTGTCGGATTATTTTTGGCGGTACAGATTCGCATTCATCGTGACCTTTGTAGCGAGCCGGATGTGCGAGCCTATCAGTTTCTGGCCAAGCGCCTGGCGACAGGGGGGCCTTTGGCGGTTGAAGATAAGGATCCATTCCTGCATCAAGATCACGCCTGGGTAGAAACTGCAGATGGAAAGCTGGTTCCTAAGTTCCCGCCCGGTTATCCGCTTTTGATGGTGCCGTTTTATTGGGCGGCGGGGGATGATGGCATGGTTTGGGTCAGCCCCCTCTTGGGTGCCCTGATGCTACTGGGCGCCTTCGCCTTGTTTCGTGAATGGATGTCCCACGGTGCCGCTTTAATTGCCACGGCGGTGTTGGGTTTGGATAGTTTTGTAACGTTTTTTTCCAACTACCAATTATCCCATTCGGCGGATCTTTGTGTGGTGGTGTGGGGCATGGCCTGTTTATGGCGTTGGCTCAAGCGGGGCCATGTGGGGTGGGGGGTGGTGGCTGGAGTGTTATTGGGCTTTGCCGTAATGGTACGCCCTGCCAACGTTTTGCTGGGGTTACCGCTGACATTTGTTTGGTGCCGTCATGCTTGGCTTGGGTGGCGTGGGGGTAACACAGGGCGGAAAGTCTGGAAGGAGCTGGGCCTGGTGGCTAGTGGCTATCTGCTGATGTTCGTCCTGCTAGGCGTCTATCAATGGGCCGCATTCGGTAACCCCTTAACTTCCGGGTATTCCCTTTCAGGAGAAAATCGCGCTTTGGAATGGTCTTTCTTAAGTCAGCGGTTTCCTAAATATATCGAAGCATTTTACTGTTTTGTTGGAGTTCCTTTTGTTTTAGGAGGTTTAGGTTTGTTTTTGTTTGGCTCGGGTGCTGATCGACTCCTGCGTGTGTTGTGGGTGGCGCCTTTTCTTTTGTTCTACGGGTGTTATTATTGGGACGCATTCAGGTCTCATTGGCTGTTACGGTTCTTGCTGGTAACCTTCCCCGTGTTCTACGGTTCTATGGTCGGGTGGGTCGACCGTTCGAGTGGACGCTGGGGAAAACAGGGCGTTTTTATTTTTCTGTTGGTACTGCCATTTTTGCTGGCAATGCAATTGAATCGGGAGCAATTAGATCTGGTCGCAACCCTACGCAAACCCTTGGCACGTGAAAACGTTTGGCGCACTCCTGTTGAAGCGGTACTTCAGCCCAATGCGGTTATCTTTACCGATGAGGGAGGGAAAGGTGCGCTGGATGGCCGTAAGGAATTCCGTGTTTATAATGTGGCGGCCTTCCATACTCATTATGATGCCACTGGTATGGGGACGAATTTGAATTACAATCCTAAGTTTCAAATTAAACGGCAACAGGCCATTGAAGCTTTTTACCAAGCAAGCACAGCGGAGGGGCTTTTGGAATTGAAACAGCAGCGTGTTCGGGATTCATTGGCCCAAGGCCGACAGGTCGTCTATATGCTGTCCTCGCGACAAATCGAACGTGAGCGCAAGGACTTGCCTTCAGACATGAAATTCCAACCGATGCAACCCCAATCATTGTGCATCAAGCAGGGGCGGTGGAGTTTATTTGAAGCCGTCAGGCTTTAAACCCATAGTTTTGGAATCGGGGGCCTGTCGGCGCTGATGTTGGAGCCCGCGATTCATCTGGGAAGCGCCCTTGGGCGCGATGGATGGCCCAAGAATCGGGCGCAAGCACTCCTCCTACATGAGCCCCACAGCGCGTTATTATTGGATATGAAGGGCCGTTTTTACAGCAGGAGTGATTGCGTCGGCCATGCGCAGGAACCCGATGTCGTTGGGGTGGCAGCCGTCGATGGTACAGAGATCGCGTTCAGTTTCCCCGAAGAGGCTTTCGCCATCTACGAATGATACGAAATGATCGCCTTGTGCCACGGCGTGTGCATAGGTGCTGCGGATGATATCTCTACGTTGGAAGCAGTCCGGCGTGCCGTAGAAGTCTGGCTTACTGACAAAGACGACCGGTAAGGTGGGGCGTGCGGCGCGGATAAGCTGAAAAAAAGGTTCATGGGTTACCGCGAGGTGTTCGGCTGTGGGGGCATTATGGTCATAGTCCAGAACCAGAACGCTGAGATCGAGGGAGGCAATCAGTTGCGCCATGAGGGATTCACCGCGGCAACTCCCGCTGAAGCCCCAGTTGATCATGTCGACATTAAGACGGCGTGTAACGATAGCGGAGTAGGCGTTGCCGGGCCGAGAGGCGCAGCCCCCTTGGGTAATCGATGAGCCATGGAAGCATACCGGCTTGCTGGTTTGAAACGGGGTAGGTGGCTCCATCCGGCTTGTGGGGTCGAGGCCAATGGAAAGAGATTCCACGCCATTGTAGAGTGGCAGGTATAGGGTCCATTCACGCATTTCCTTGGGCATATTGCTCCGGAAGAGTCCGCTAATTTCGGTTGCGCCGCTTTCGTGCCGCAAGTTGGAACGGAAGACTTTCGCTGAGCCGCTGCCTTCGTAGAGATCGAAACCGCCGCTACCGCTGCGTGGCATGTGAGACATATCGTTACCGAAGCGGAGTTTGGTCTGTATGCCGATGGCCGATGAATCCGTGCGGAAGCGGACGGTCGCACCTGCTGTATGCCAGGCCAGATGTTTCACGCCATCATTGGCGAGTGGCAGGGAGACCTGGGGGAGGCGGCAATAGGTGCGTTCCTGCGCATACCAAGGTAGGCCGGTTAACGTAAATGGCGCGATATCGGCGGGCTGGAAGACCAGATTGACGCCATTCAGGGTTAAAGCACGGAAGTTCGGATCAATGTCGGTAATGGATGTTGTCACAGTAGAGTCCTTTAATTCAGGGAAGATCATCGTAACTGATGGCGGGAAGGCCAATGGCTTTTGCGTGGGCAAGAACCTGCACCAGTGAATAGATTACGGGTGGGTAGTTTCATAAGAGTTTCCTAGTGCCTTACGACTTGAATCAATCGCATCTTGGTCATGATTCGAAGAAGAAAGAATTTGAACAGAAGCTCGTGAAGAACGCAAAGAGAAAACACTAGCATCCTCAGGAACCGTGGTCCGTCTGGATGCCGTGATGCTGGCGGGCGGCGCGCTGTCAAGTGTGGGGTGGGGCTGGCTGGCGAACCGTGTGGGCAGTCGCCCGATGCTGATGCCGGCATTGGTCGTTAATCTGTTACTCCCCGTGGCCTGGCTGCTGTTACCTCGGCATCTTTCGCATGCCTCCCTATGGTGTGCCGGACTTTTCTTTGCGCATGGCATTGCCTCTGCCGGCGGGCAAATCCGTCTTGCAACAATCCGGGTTCGACCCGATGATGTGCATACACCCCGCACCGCCTGGTCGTTTGGAGCTCGGCGGATGGTTGCTTTTTTTCGTAAACTTGTTTCGCAGCTTTCATTAAGGTTCAGGGAATTTAAATGAAGACAGAGAAGACCATAACCCAATCCACCCTCGCCCCTATACTGCCCCCATTTCAACTCTGCGCTCGCCTGACGCAGTTTGACGGCTGCCAAGAACGTTCCCATGAATGCCATGTGATCAGAGACATTGGCCTAACCACAAGCAAGGCGAGGTTCGCGGAGGCATCCTGGGTAATTTCGGCCGCGCTGACACCTGTTCCGGACATTGAGGACGCTTTCGACGGACAGCTTACCTTCTGTGTGACGGAAGGAGCAGCCCGCGAAGTGGCCGTGGCGCTAGAATGGTCTGTGACGCCTTGGTCACAGCAAACGTTCGTCATGCTCCCCGCCGCCGCCTACAATGGAAACCGTTATCCCTGTCGGCCTTACCAATACCCTCCGATGGTTCATGAACCGGCGGATATCGGTCCGGAAGCCCCGATCCTGGTGACTGACGTGCCGCGCTTGAGCCTTGAAAGTGGGGCGCCATCCTGTTTGCAGTTGTTGACTGGCGATGTGACCACACCCTGTATCAGCTTTTACGATCCCTGTACCGGCATGGCGGCCATCCTGCTTACCGAGCAGGGCAGCGCCTTTGGGAATCATGGTTTGACCGTAGAGGAGAGTCTCAATCGTTCTCAGGCAACTTTACGCATCGAGGCGCCGGG
The DNA here is from genome assembly GCA_038330175.1 of Kiritimatiellia bacterium. Lineage (GTDB taxonomy): Bacteria > Verrucomicrobiota > Kiritimatiellia > CAIKKV01 > CAITUY01 > JAABPW01. The sequence goes on along the minus strand of JBBQNS010000004.1, from coordinate 52,639 downwards.
TGTTCGACGGGGTACCCTTTACACCATGACCAATACGACGACGCCGTCGTGGGATCGTGGGGCAAACTGGATAGTTGGCGTTCCGGTCACGATTCGTTTCCGGCTTTTTCGCTTTCCCGCCCGCTCGGTGCAGGATCTCTACGATCGTTTCGCCGTGGTGCGAAAAGATCTCACCGGCCCGGTGGCGCTCAAGCATGAGCTGCCGTTTTCAGCGGCTTGGCGAATTGTCGAGGAGAAGTACCAGCACGAGAATTGGTGTGAAAGTGGCTATTATCGGGTGGGTACCCATGAAGAAGCCGCCCGGAGCCCGTTTCAGGATTGGCAGGTGGGCTGGGTTGGTGGAGGGATGGTGATTCCGCCCTTCCTTGTCGCCGGCACACCGGTTTCGCACCAGCGCGCCTTGCTTAACCTTGAGTGGATGTTTGCCCACGCCCGGTATCCGAATGGCCTTTTCCATCCCATCCAGCACTTGGGCGTGGCTTACTCTGATGGCTTCGGCGTACCTGGTACCGAGAACTGGACCATGGTGCGTAGGCAGGCGGATGCCCTTTATTTCCTGATCAAGACGTTTCTTGTCCTGCAGAGGCAGGATGCCGGGTGGCGGTTGCCAGCGGAATGGGCGGCGGGCGCACGACAGCTCGCAGACCTGTTTGTGCAAACATTCCGGCGTCACGGACAGCTCGGCCAATACCTGGATTGCGTCACTGGCGCGATGGTGGTGGGCGGCTCCACCGCCTCAGCCATGGGATCCGGCGCACTGGCTTTGGCCGGGCAGTTCTTTGCCCAACCTGAATATATCGAGGTTGCTGAGGCGTTAGCGAAGCAACTTGACGCGCGTGATGTGCAGGCGGGCATCACTACTGGCGGACCCGGAGAAATCCTCAAAGGTGCCGACAGCGAATCCGCTTTTGCCATGTTGGAATCGTTTGTGGTTCTCTATGAAGTCACGGGCCGGCGGCTCTGGCTGGAGCGTGCCGAAGCGATGGCTTCGCAGTGCCTGACCTGGTGTGCGTCCTACGACCACGTCTTTCCAGCCGCCTCCTGGTTCGGCCGCCTGGATATGCGTGCGGCTGGCTCAGTGTGGGCGAATGTTCAGAACAAGCATAGTGCACCGGGGTTCTGTACGTTGTCCGGTGATTCCCTATTTAAACTATTCCGCTACACCGGTAACCGCCTGTATCTCGACCAGATTCAGGAAACGGCTCACAATCTGCCACAGTATCTCTCGCGCCTTGATCGGCCTGTGGGCGATCCGCCACAGATGAAGCCCGGCTACATGTGCGAACGTGTCAATTTTAGCGACTGGGAAGGTGTCGGTAACATCGGCGGCAGTCTTTTCGGTTCCTGTTGGCCCGAGGTCTCGCTGATGCTGACTACTGCGGAGCTACCCGGTATTTATGTGCAACCGGATAGCGGTCTGCTATGCGTCCTTGATCATGTGGAGGTCCGGTTGGTTGAGAGTGATAAAAAGACCGTAACCTTGGAATGCCACAATCCCACCGCCTTTGACGCCGAAGTCCGAGTTTTTGCGGAGCCGTCCACTGCGGCCGGAGCCATCCTGGGCCAAGCGGCCGCTCTGCGGTGGCCGATTTTCAAGGTGATGGCAGGAGCGACTCGGACGTTCACGGTTCAGATCCAGGGTGAGTGTTTGTGATTTGTGCACAGACGCTGTCCGGCATTGCCTATGCGATGTTACCGCAACAGGCGGGCGATCCGGCGCCGACGCTCCTGCCGTCTAGCGCTTATGAACCAGGTCGAGCAGCTGGCTGATCGCGCCTCGTGGATCACGATCGGACTAAGCCTTAATGAAATTCCTTATGCAACACACCCTATTATCCATTGATGATCTCTCACTGCCACTGCGCAAGAATGTCTGATGATGGGCCGCCTGATTCACCCTGCCCGCGCGGCTCAGGCAAGCTTCGCCCTCCAGAAGAATATGATCTACAAAGGCAGGATTTTTCTGCTGGAGGGCGAAGCTTGCTGAGCCGCGCTAATAAAGGGTGTATGATGAAGTTTCCAGGAGAGACCAAGCCCTTAGGCACGAGAATTTGGGTGCTGCCTTCATCCTTGCTCTTGTTGCCCACCCTGTGGCAACATCGCCACAATTTCAGTCCGAAAGAGGCACTCTCAACTTACGAGTGCCAGAAACAATATAAGTTAATTAGAGGAGTTTTATGAGCAGTCATACATTCGGAGTCGCCATCATTGGATTTGGCGGCATGGGAAACCAACATTCGGAAATGATGGTCGGCGTTTCTAAGCTCAAGTTGCTTGGTGTTTACGACATCAAGGCGGATCGCCAGTTGGCGGCCACTCAAAAAGGCTTGAAGGCCTATCCCAGCCAGGAGGCACTTCTGGCTGACCCGGCGATTAAGATCGTTTTGATTGCCACGCCCAACCATCTTCATAAAGACATCGCGATCCAAGCCATGCGGGCGGGTAAGCACGTGATTTGCGAAAAGCCTGTTTGTTTAAACAGCACAGAATTAAAAGCTATCCTGGACGTAGCTTCCGAAACCGGTATGGTGTTTCAGGTGCATCAGAACCGGCGTTGGGACGAGGATTATCTCATTGTTAAAAAAATCTATGACGAGAACCTGATTGGTGAGGTGTTCCATATCGAAACCAGAGTCCAGGGTTCACGAGGCATCCCGGGAGATTGGCGCCGGCTGGGTGATCAGGGGGGCGGGATGATGCTGGATTGGGGCGTTCACCTGCTCGACCGTATCAGCGTCATGATTAAAGGTCGTATCACCCAGGTATTCTGCAAACTTAACTTTCCCACTGGCGAAGAAGTCGATGAAGGCTTCCATGTCTTTTTGACCTTTGAGCACGGTAAGACGGTCATGGTTGAGGTCGGGACCTGCAATTTCCTGAGCTTGCCTCTATGGTATGTCAGTGGAACCACGGGAACGGCGATCATTGAGGACTGGGGACTGAATGGCAAAATCATGAAACTCCGGACGTTCGAGGACATGGATGCCAAGCCCATTGTGGCGGGCGCCGGTTTGACGAAAACGATGGCGCCCCGGTTTGATACTACGGCCACCGAGGAACCCTTGCCACGCGTCAAGTCTGACGTACGCGATTTTTATCGTAATGTCATGGCGGTCATCGAGGGCAAGAGCGAGCCGGCTATCAAGAATGATGAAGTCATGCGGGTCATGAAGTTGATGGAAGCTTGCATGCTGTCCCACAAGACGGGCCAGATCATTCGCTTCGAATAGCCGCCCACGCTTGTGGGAATGTCGCAAGTGGATGTGGCGAAGACGTCCATGTGGTTTGCAGGTGCCGCAAGGAGTTGATGTATGTTTCATGAAGTATCACTGAACGGGAAATGGGAACTGCGAGACGACGTTCTGGGGTGCGAGACCGGCTCGAAGGCGTTGGTGTTGAACCATGCGCCGGAGGGCTGGTTGAGCGCGCCGGTGCCAGGCGATATCCATCAGGCGCTCATTGCCGCCGGACGGATCAAGGAGCCGCTGCTCGGATTGAACAGCTTCGATTGCCGGTGGACTGAGGATCGTTCCTGGTGGTACCGCCGGACCTTCAAGGCGCCTGCGGGTTGGAAAGAGGCCGATCGTGTGGAGCTTGAACTCAACGGCCTTGATTCCAATGCTGAGATCTTTCTTAATGGCCTGCCGCTCGGCTCGCACCGCAATACGTTCCGCCCTTTCATCCTCGACGTTAAACCGTTCCTGCAGGCGGGAAAGAATAGCCTGCTGGTACGCTTGACCACCGGAACCGAAACTGTCTGTGAATCGGACTTGGATGCGCCGGACGGGGTGCGGGCTGGTACTGAGGCGGGAAACGGACGCCCGGAGCGTGGCGATCAAAGGCGTGTCATGGTCCGCAAGCCGCAATATTCATTTGGCTGGGACTGGGGTCCGCGTCTGGCCACCACGGCCATCGCCGGGGATGTGAAATTGAGGCTGCTTAAGACGGCCTGTATCCGCCAGGTTCACCTCCAGCCCGTCCGCCACGTTGCTAATGAAATCCTGCTGAAAGCGGCGGTTACGGTGGATCAATTGCATTACTGGAAGACCCTGGACGGTACGGTGACCCTCGCGGTCACCGAGCCGAACGGCCACCGGCATGTTGCCGAATGGACCGGACTCCTACGCTCGGGGAGCAACCACATCGACTTGATGATCCGATTGGAGCGTCCACAACTCTGGTGGCCCAATGGCTATGGCGAACACCATTTGCATCGCGTCGAGGCGACCGTTTGCGTAGGGGACGAAACTGCGGTCTTTCCGGCTTTCAACACCGGAATCCGATTTGTCGAACTGGATACCAGCAAGGGGACATTCGCGGTCCGCGTCAATGGCGTCAAAGTGTTCTGCAAGGGCGCCAATTGGATCCCTGCGGATTCGATCTATGCCCGAACCCCTTCGGCCAAATACGAGACCCTGGTGCGTGAGGCGCGTGAAGCCAACTTCAACATGTTAAGGGTCTGGGGTGGAGGCTTATATGAGTCGGAGGCCTTTTACGACGCCTGCGACCGATATGGCATCCTGATCTGGCAGGACTTCATGTACGCCTGCGCGCCGTATCCCGATCATCTGGAGTGGTTCCGGTTGGAGGCGGAGCGGGAGGCCGATTACCAGACCCGGCGTTTGCGGCAGCATCCCTGCCTGGCGCTGTGGAGCGGCAGCAATGAAATCAACTGGGGCTTCAAGGATTGGTGGCAGGAGCGAACCCGTGGCGGCGCCTGGATTTTCAATGAACTGCTGCCCGATGTGGTGAGGCGCAATTGCCCGGAAATTCCCTACTGGAACGGTTCGCCCTATGGTGGCGAAACCACCCCGAACGAGGAGGGGGTGGGTGACCGGCACCACTGGGGCGACTGCATGATGAATCCCGACATGCCGAAGCGTATCACGCCGGAGGAATACGACAAATGCCAGTCGCTCTTTGTTTCAGAGTACGGCTATATCGGTGCGCCGGTGCGCAAGACGGTTGAAACGTATCTGGATGGGGCCGACTTTGATCGCCATGGCCGGGTATGGCAGCACCATAACAACACCTTCGAGAAAGATACGGTGGACGCCGGTATTCGCAAGCATTACAAGGATCTGGAGGGGTTGACGGTGGACGAGTATTTCCTCTATTCAGGGCTTTGCCAGGGCCTGATGTACGGGTATTCCTTGGAATCCTTCCGGGCCCGTGCCAACTGTCACGGCGGACTCTTCTGGATGTACAACGATTGCTGGGGCGAGATTGGCTGGACGATCATTGACTATCTCCTCCGGCGGAAGCCGTCATTCTACTTCGTGCGTCGCGCCCTGGCGCCGGTGCGGCTGATCCTGCGTGCCGAAGGGAATGATATCCGTGTCATAGCCGCCAATGACACGCGGGATGATGTCAAACTTGAGCTCGAGTGCGGCTACATTAGCTTTGATGGCAAGAGTGCTGATCTGAACTGTCGCCGGGTTACTGCCAGGGCGGCGGCCCGGACCGAGGTGGCTCGATTCCGGCGCGGTCGTCATGACGCCGCTGCGGGCCTGTGGGTGGCCAAGCCGGTGGGGAAGAGCGATATCTTGCCGGCAAGTCTGCGGGCGATGGATTACCGGCAGTTACAGATTAGTCCGGCACAACTAATGGTACGTGTGATTCGTGGCGATACGGTTGAGGTGCGATCCGCAACCTATGCCCACGCTGTGCATCTGGAGTTGCCTGCTGGCGCCATGCCTGCAGATGATTATTTTGACCTGCTCCCGGGCGAGATCAGGCGCATTCACGTTCGGTCCCTGCGTCCGCTTCGGGCCGCTATGGTTTGTGCTCGGGCCGTTCCACCCGATTTCCGGTTTCACGGGGGGGCAGGTGTCCGGCCCTAACGCTTCGAATAGCTTCCCAGATTGCAGGCTATCCTCGACAGATTAACCGTTTCGTGTAACTATCACGGTTAGAAATCATTGAAGGAGATACCAGAAATGGAATATTTTTCACGCCGTATCTGGTTGGTCGGCACCATGCTGCTGATTGCTTCCTTTCTTTTCGCTTTGCCTGTTACGGCGCTTGAACCTGTTACCTTGCAACTTAAATGGACGCATGCTTATCAGTTTGCCGGTTATTATGCGACAAAAGAGCAGGGCTACTATTCGGGAAGCCGGTTTGGATGTTACAATCAAAGAAGCCGCTCCAGATACCGATCCGGTGAGCGAGGTGGTTACAGGCAAAGCGGAATTCGGGGTAGGTACGAGTGGATTGCTTTTGGCGCGGGCAGCAGGGAATCCCGTCGTCGTTTTAGCTGTGATATTTCAGCAATCCCCCTATGCTATTTATGCTGCCCCGGGCATTCGCACGCTTCACGATTTGGTTGGAAAACGCTTGATGCTTGAACCTCAGACGGAGGAACTGCTTGCGATGTTGAAAAAAGAGGGCGTTCCGATTGAGCGCATTAACGTTATTCCTCACAGCCTCAATGCAGATGGTTTGATAAGTGGCAATGCCGAAGCAATTCCCGGCCAGTATGTCATGCTTTCGATGAGCGACACCGGGTGTGGAATGGATCAGGCCACAATCGATCATATTTTCGAGCCTTTTTTCACAACCAAGGATGTAGGCGAAGGTTATGGAATGGGGCTTTCTACTGTTAATGGCATTTTAAAGCAGAATAACGGATTTATAACCGTCAGCAGCGAGTTGGGAAAGGGGACTACTTTTAGAGCCTGTTTTCCGCATTACGCCCTGCCGGAGGGGGGAATCCGCCGACAAAGTTACGCCTGAATTGTGTCCCCGTGGCTCTGAAACGGTCCTTCTGGCCGGAGTTGAGAAATCAGTTTGTGACACTGCCCGTGTATTTCTTGAGTCCAGAGCGGGATTTCGCCATCCGATCTGAATTTTTTAGCTAGACCCCACTTGGGGGCACTGATACGGTCGGGACGCATTTTGGTCGGGCAGTGGTACACCATGCCGGACCTGTTCTGTGTGGGGGATGAAGCGCTGATTCGCAATCTATTGTTGGGCCGCCGTATTTCGAATGAGTGGGGCGTTGAACCTATGCCTGTTGGTTTTATCTGCGATATGTTTGAGCACCCCTCCCAAATGCCCCAGATTTTTGCCGGGTTCGGCTACCACGATTGTGTATTGGGGCGGGGCACCAACCTCCAGGGTGCTGGCATCCCGCAGTAGTTTCTCGTGGAGGCCTGGAAGCAGGTGCTCACCAATCATGCCCATGATCCTAACCCAGCATAGCCGGAGCCAAGAGGAAGATTTTGAACAGAAGCACGCAAAGGCGCCAGCGGCGAGTACGCCGCAGGCGCAATCGGCAAGAACAACTTCTTCCGCTGGCAGCCGTGAGTAAGTGAGTAGGTGCCCACCGTACTGAGGAGCCCTCAACAGTAAGCCAGGCACTCTTGTCCTCCGCAGCCTCAGACTTCCTGATCTCGCCGGAAAATAACTTGGCACTTTACGCTTCCCTGGATTCTAGGTTTTACAAGTGCCTCTTCAGCATTCCGTTTTTTAAGTTTACATCATATCCATGTGATGTTATTTTTTAATCATGATAAGAACTCAAGTTCAGATTCCTGATACCCTGTACGATTCCGCCAAGCAACTGGCATCGCGCATGGAGATTTCGTTAACAGAGCTGGTTCGGCGAGGACTTGAATACATGGTTTCGGTTTCCGCCCCAACAGACTTGTCCCGCTCCGATTGGAATTTGCCTGCCGCCCACAGTCTGGGAGGCACGGATCCTTTCGTCATCGCTGATTGGCGGGAGCAACTGCACATGGAACATGCCAAAGTGGCTGAATCAGGTTTGAACTACAAAGTTAAGGCGCCCCGGAAATGATATCGTGCGACACGAATATTCTCTTCCCGGCATTTAATAAAGATTCGCCTTTCCATGATCGGGCGCGGGGTTTTCTGGAATCCTGCGGTACTCGAGCAGACTTCTGTCTTTGCGAGCAGGTGCTCATGGAATTGTATTGCCTGTTAAGGAATCCGGTCGTTTGCCAGACGCCTCTTTCGTCCGAAAAGGCGGTGGTGACCATCCGGGGACTGCGCTCCAATCCCGTCTGGCGAATCGTCGACCTCGTGCCTGGCCATGGAATCATGGATCAGGTGTGGCAGCATGCTGCAGGGCAGGCATTTGCCTACCGTCGCCTATTTGACATGCGACTTGCCATGATTCTGAAACATCACGGTGTTTCTGAGTTTGCCACCCGTAACGGATCAGATTTTCGTGATTGCGGATTTGCGCGTGTATGGAACCCCTTCTAGCTGGGATCCACAACCCTCAACAGTAGGCCAGGCACTACGTTGCCTGGCATGAGTGAGCGGGCGTGGTGTGAACATGAAGAAGGTAAGCAGCCTGTCCCCATTCAGTAATATCTTCCAGATTAATTCCACCATACATGGGCGCAATCGCCATGACGGTATCTATCACCCGTTGTGGATCCGTTTTACCAGTGTTTTTTCCATCCATACGGCAGTGATTGACCGGAACGGGCCATCCATCAACATCACCAAAATCTTTGAAAAGAACGGCTTTCCCTTCCATTACCGGGATACTGGCTTCTGCGCCCAGGTCGCCCAGTCCAAGAATAGCGGTGCCGTCGGACACCACGGCAACCAGGTTTTCTTTTGCCGTGCAACAGTAGAGCGCCTCACGATCGTGGGCGATTTCCTTGACGGGTAAAGCTACTCCGGGGGTATAGGCGAGGGAGAGATCATCCGGGCCGGTGAGCTTTTTAGTTACACGCATGCCGATTTTGCCACCAACATGATAATCAAGAATTTCTTTATTTTTCAGGCTAATAATATATTCCTCATTGAGACAAATGAGCCGCTAATATACTGGAATCCAATGATTCAAGACAACAGCAAACAAGGCTAAAATTTTTGATTGCGGCGTGATGCGCTCCTTGTGAAGATGAGCGCCATGAAACAGATCAAAGTGTTTTCTCCTGCAACGATCGGAAATATCGGGCCTGGCTTCGATGTTTTGGGGCTTGCGGTTAAAAATCTCGGGGATGTTGTCGAGGCGCGTCGTTTGTCGGGCGGCAAAATCCGTATTGCGGCGGTTCATTCGCCGGTTCCGCTTTCTGCAGACCCCAAGAAAAATACCGCCGCCCTGGCCGCGGCAAATGTTTTTAAATATCTCAATATCAAGGGCGGAATTGAGATTACCCTATACAAGGGATTACCCATCGGCTCCGGACTAGGCTCAAGCGCGGCCTCTGCTGCAGCAGGCGCTTTTGCCGCGAATATCCTTTATGGGGCTCAACTTAGCCTGGAACAACTCATATTGGCAGCTACAGAGGCTGAAGCCGTTGTCTCAGGTGGGTTTTTTGCGGACAATACGGCACCCGCGCTGATGGGCGGGGCGACCCTAACCCGATGTTGCGTTCCCTTGGACGTTACCCGAATTGGCTCCATCCGAAGTTTGAAAATCGTACTGGTAACTCCGAACGTTGTTGTCCTGACCCGTGAAGCGCGCAAGATGTTGCCCAGCCAAGTTCCCATGGAGTCTTTTATTGCGAATATGGCGAATACGGCGCTGATCACGGCCGCTTTTGCCAAAAATGATTATTCCCTGTTTTCAAGATGCCTGAACGACGTCATTGTTGAACCCGTCCGATCCAAATTGATCCCGGGCTTTGATCTGGTAAAGAAAAATGCACTCAAAGCAGGCGCCGATGGGGTTACCATTTCGGGATCTGGCCCCACGGTGTTTGCCATTACTGACAACCTCCAAAAGGCGCGGGCTATTGAAAAACAAATGGTGTTGACTTTCAATTCCCTGGGAATTGCCTCCAAAAGCTGGGTCACTACCGTCGACTCCCAGGGGACCCGACTGATCTAAGCGGAAAGAGCGCGGCTGGGGACAGCCGCTACTACACAAGAGAGAGCGAGCACGTGTAGTGAGCAGAGTGCGACAACGAGAGAGCGAAGCAAGTGTAGGCACCTGTGTCCTCACAGGCGCAGCGGGAAGAGCGCGGCTGGTGAATTTCTTTTACGTCAATGAAGGTCGCCCAACGGGACCGCTTAACCGTACTCTGGTGGTGGGTAGTTTGTTCCGGGCGGCCCTGCTGATCTGATCACTTGCCTTTACACCGAATATCTTCGTGATCGAGTCAAGTATCTCGGGCGAAATGGTTCCTTTCTCCTTACACGCTTTATTGCAGGGGAGTTGCAGGGCATCGTCACAGATAGATAGAGCCGCATGCGGAGGCTCACGCAGTACCAGAGGCCAGAGGGTACAGGCATAGGGCTTAAGCAGGTGAGCGGATTTGCCTAATTGTTCGGCCACGCTGTGCAAAGAACAACGAATGGCCGACTTGTATTTGTAAGCAAACACACAAAGTCCATTTTCATGCGTATCAATGGCAAACAAGCCACGCTCAACCTCATCGAATACATTGTCAAAACCCTTCTTCCCGTTCAATCCGGGACAGAATTTCACGACATGCGGGAGTAAACCTGTAATGGTTTCCATTTCCCTCCTGCTGACGCACACTTCATATCGGGCGCAACAGCAGGCGTCAGTGCTTGGGCATCCGAAGCAGTTATGTGTGAGCCCGGAAATCGCGCTCACATCGACATCAATGTACGAGGGGGACTTCATTATTATACAGATCTTTCAGCCCCGCTATGAAGTTTCTCAGGAACTGATCTCCGCAAGGTTTGTAGTTTTTGTGGTCTCTCTGACGAAACAGAGCGCTGAGCCCGGAGCGCGTAATATCTATTTTTGCCTTTTTCATGAGAGCCAGTACATCATCTTCCTTTAATTCAAGGGCGATACGCAGCTTTTTAAGGATGTCATTATTGCTCAGACAAAACTCGGAATTATATACAGCCGGTGGCGCATTCTCACGCTTCCCCCTGCGCTTGATGATTAGACCGTCACGGAAAGAGGAGAGCACCGCATCGGAACACGCGATGTATCCTTCCTCGCCGTCTTTTTTCATCATATTTTGGATCACCTCGCGATCAAGAGGTAAGTTGCCCAGCCTGAAAATCTCGACAAGCTTGTTATCGTTCAGGTTTAGATTATAACGAAGCCTTTTAAATGTATCATTGTTGGTAAGGGGCATGCTTTTTTTCCTGTTGTTGCGTATGAAAATACTCTCGCTGCTAAGGCTTGTCCACAAAGCGTGTATTACACTCGATCAGTGACATTTTGATGCGCTGTATGCCGACCAGAACATTATACGCCCCTGCATCATCTGTGGCTGGAACTTTTGCATCTCGTTCCTCGACATCGACATCGACATGACTGCCCTGAAAAATGTATAGAAAACATACCCTTTTAGCCTTGTTGCAAATATCGGAATGATATATAGTTATGAATAATAAGTAAGGGGGGAATAATTGCGGTATTTATTTTCAGGTTTAATGCAGGATGTCACATCCCTTGAGCGGAGTTATTCGTCTGATTTCAGATCGCTGGGTGGCTGGTTCAGGCGCCGGAACTTTTTCGGAAGTGTTTCCCTACTATCAGCCATCGGATATCCCGGGTTTTTTCCGTCACGCCCATAATGAGTATTTTCAGATTCTTGCGGAATTTGGTTTGGTGGGCACCGTATTACTTGGGAGCACATTGGTAATGATGTGGTTTCTGCCCGCTGTTCGAGGGCGTTCCTATTTCGATTTAGGGCGTTGGGGACGTTATTGTTTGTCTCTTGCTTTGCTGGGGGTAGCGCTTCATTCACTTGTTGACTTTCGGCTCCGTGCGCCCGTGATTTGTATGTTAGTAGCCTCTTTCATGGGAATTGGAGGAGGATGGAGGTTCTGGAGACAAGGGGCTTGGTGGCGGAGAAATAAGCCTGATTATCCACGAGGTGATTTCTGATGCGCCCGGCTTCGGAGATTCAAGACGTGCCAATCCCAGATGATCCTGAGAAATGGGATGTGGTTCTGCGTCCTCAAGCCGCTTGGTTTGATTTACATCTCCGCGATTTATGGCGATACCGCGATCTGATTCTCTTGTTTATTCGACGTGATTTTGTAGCTCAATACAAACAGACGATCTTGGGGCCGCTTTGGTTTGTGCTTCAGCCCCTTTTGGCAACGTTGGTTTTCACGTTGGTCTTTGGCACGATGGCTGGGCTCTCAACGGACGGCCTACCTAAGTTGTTATTCTATATGTCGGGTCAGATTGTATGGGGATATTTTGCCGGGGTATTGAATTCCACATCCAGCACCTTTGTGTCTAATGCTCATATTTTCGGAAAGGTGTATTTCCCCAGGCTTTCTGTGCCCGTCTCTATTGTGATTTCGGAGCTGATTCAATTTGGGCTGCGGTTAGCTTTTTTCGCCTGCTTCTGGGTGTGGTATTTCTTGTCAGGCGCTTCCATTCATCCAACTTCTGTACTTTGGCTTTTGCCGATCATGATGCTCATCATGGCGGGTCTGGCGCTGGGATTAGGTATCATTTTCTCTGCCCTAACGACCAAATACCGTGACCTACGCTTCCTGCTGACCTTTGGCGTGCAATTATTGATGTACACGACTCCTGCGATTTTTCCACTCTCATCTTTGCATGGGAACTATCGACTGTTGATGCTGGCCAATCCGCTGACCTCCGTTATTGAGTCATTCCGATATGCATTCATGGGGACGGGCACCTTTGCGCCAGTTCATCTTTTGTACAGCGCGGGATTTGCCCTGGTGGTGTTGGTGCTTGGAGTGGTCCTGTTTACCCGGGTCGAGCGCAATTTCATGGATACCGTGTGAGGAAAAGCTGAAAATTAAAAGCTGAAAACAGAAAACTGAAAGCTGAGTGAAAGCTGAAAAAACTGAGAACTGAAAAACTGAAACTTTTGGGAGAGGGAAAAAGGGGATGAATGAGGGGCGACTTTCGCAGGAATTTCGAGGGCGGGCCAAGGGGTTTGCGTCTAAGATAATCCGTTTGTTTGTTGGGTTGCCGAAAGGACGTGAGGAAGTGCGGGTTCTCGGTACACAGTTGTTGAGATCAGGCACGTCAGTCGCGGCTCATATCAGGGAGGCATCGCGCGCCCGATCAGATGCCGAATTCTGTTCGGAACTCGAAGGGGGTATGCAGGAAGCGGATGAATCTCAGCTTTGGCTTGAGTTGTTGCGAGATGATTGCGGAATTTCCGATATTTTGCTTGCAGATCTTTATCGTAAATCTGATGAGCTCATCGCAATTTGCACCACCATGGTGAAGAAAACAAGAGGAAAGCTGAAAGTTGAAAGCAGAAAGCAGAAATTTCAGGGAGAGTAAAAGAGGAATGATGAATGACTTTTGCATAAATTTTAAGGCCATACCAAGGGGCTTGTGTCTGCTTCCAGCTTTCAGCTTTCTGTTTTCTGCTTTCTCCTATCTGTCTTATTTCAATTTTCAGCTTTCTGCTTTCAGCTTTCTCTCATGAATAATGTCGTCATAAAGGTCGAAAATCTCGGCAAGCGTTATCGGCTCGGACTGGTCGGGCGGACGAGTTTGCACGAAGATCTATCCCGGTGCTGGGCACGGTTGCGCGGGCGACCGGACCCCTCATTGCGATTGGATCAATTGCAACAGCTTGAAGCCGTGAGGGCGACTGGATCGACGCCGCTTGAGAACTCTGCTTATGTATGGGCGCTCCAGAATGTTTCCCTCGAAGTTAAGCGCGGGGAAATCCTTGGCATTATCGGGCGGAACGGAGCCGGCAAAAGTACCCTCCTGAAGATTCTGACCCGCGTGACGGCGCCGACGGTGGGCGAGGTGAAGATGAGGGGTCGCGTGGCCAGTCTTCTGGAAGTGGGAACGGGGTTCCATCCCGAATTGACCGGGCGTGAAAATATCTTTTTGAACGGTGCGATCATGGGGATGACGCGGGCTGAAATCAGATCGCGATTCGATGCGATTGTAGCCTTCGCTGAAGTGGACAAGTTTATCGACACTCCCGTGAAGCGGTATTCGTCGGGTATGTATGTGCGCCTCGCGTTTGCCATCGCCGCGCATCTTGAGCCGGAGATACTGCTAGTGGATGAGGTTTTGGCGGTGGGGGATGCCGCTTTTCAGAAGAAGTGTCTCGGAAAAATGGGCGATGTCGCCAAAGGCGGGCGCACGGTGCTTTTCGTCAGCCATAACATGGGCTCCGTTGTGAGTCTTTGTTCAAGGGTCATCTGGATGAAGGATGGTGGCGTTTTCAAGGAGGGGACATCCGGGGATATGGTGTCTGAATACCTGCAAAGCGGGCAAACTTCGGAAGGGCGCGTTGAGCTTGCCCCGGAAAATCACCGGGTGATTTCCCCCTTCCAGATTGAGACGATTGAGTTGTGCGGGGAAGACGGGCGGCAGACCAGCACCTTGAATTATGGAGAGCTGGTCGGGATCACGATGGGGATTCGAAGCCGGGAGACCATTCAAGAGGTTCAGGTGGGAATTGAAATCTACTCCGGAGGAAGTTGCGTCAGCACGGTTCTGACCCCTCCCTTTTCTGCGGTCGGAGATGGCCAGCAGCGCTTTATCACCTGCAGTATCCCTGGCAAAACTTTTCTGCCAGGCCGGTTTGAGATCCATGTCGGCGCCTCACGCCATGCCTCCCTGATGGGGCTCGACTGGATTCCTGACGTCTTTTCATTTTCAGTGCTTTCGGTTGCGCATGACCGGGCTGAACCTCTTGACCGGCGCCAGCGGGGAATGGTTGCAGTTCCGGCAACCTGGAGTGGATTGTCGGAGAAGGAAAAGAGTGGGTAAAATGCAGGATGACACTTTTGATGTTGGCTCACGTTTTGCAACCACCGGTGAAGTGTTTTCGCCTCGATTTCAAAAAATTAACGACATCATGTCGGCACTGAATAGAGAATTTGATCTGTCGGATCATCAGGATGTCAATGAGCAGTGCTACCCTTGGTCCGCCAAACTTTATGCGCAACCCCAGGTTTATGGATCTCGGTACTGGGAGTTTCCTTATGCTATTTTATCTGCGGGTCTGGAAGCGGGGATGACGTGCGCGGACCTCGGTTGCGGGCGAACGCCTTTTACGATTTATCTGGAGCGGGAGGCTCATTGCGATGTAACGGGATTTGATCCTGATGTGTTTGACTGCGGGACGCGTCATAAGGCGTTTGGTGTGGATGAAGAGTTCCTCAGGCGCACAGGGCTGAAAGTCCAGAAGAGTGGGATGGATCATCTTGCCACTGAGGATAGTTCGTTTGACCGTGTGTTTTGCCTCAGCGATATTGAGCACGTTGAAGAGGCGACGGCGAGGAAGGGGATTCAGGAGATGGCGCGTGTCCTCAAGCCAGGGGGACGCCTGATCGTCACCATGGATGTTGAGATATTTGTGACCTATTGTGAAGCAGATCCGTTTTCACTGGTATGGGACTCCGGTTTGTTTCCGGTTGGGCGATTGGATCTCCAATGGCCCCGGAAGAGGATCGGGAATGGATACACAAAGGGACGGCCGGCGGATGTGATCGGGCTGGTGCTTGAAAAACGGGATACCGCATCGAACGCAATTATCTGATGGACGATTCAGCCGCTGGGATCGATTTGATTGAGGGATATCGGACCGCACAATTTCGTGCTCCGAAATGGCATCCGTTCAGGATCGTGCCGTGGACAGAGGATTACTTGATCGGCTGGCTCGTCAATCACATATGGCATTTTGCGGGGGCATGTAGCATCGGTCACCGGATGTTTCCCGAGAGGCAAATACACACTTCCGACCGTCAAGATGCAGGATGTTGTCCAATCTGTAGAGGCCGAAAAGGCAGAACTTGCCCAAAAGAATAAGTCATTGATCGCAGATGCGCCCCGGACCCGCTGACACTTGACTTTGATGGATGATGTATCACATACTGTGACACATGAAGACAGCAACGATCAGACAAGTTCATCACGATTTCAGTACCGTGCTGGCGTGGGTTGCCGATGGTGAAGAAGTGACCGTGTTGAATCGGACTCGGCCGGTCGCGCGGATTTGCCCGGCTCGGGCGCAAGCCCCGGCCACCTTTAAGATGCCGGACTTCGCGGCACGCGCGAAAACTACCTTCGGTGAAAAGCGCACGCATCTTGCAGGGCAAGTTTTGAAAGAACGGGAGGAACGGCGATGGTAGGTTACGCCGATACCAGTTTTCTTGTGTCCCTTTACGGCCAGGATGCGAACAGCAGGGTAGCACAACAAATGGCCTCCACGTTCAAGTCTCCTCTCGCTTTCACGCCCTTGCTTCGTCATGAATCGCGAAATGCCGTCCGGCTTGCACTGTACCGAAAAGATATCACCCCTGCAGAATGTCACGGCGTTATTGCCGCCATCGAAGATGACATCAGGGCTGGGGCCCTCGTGGAAACTCCTGTTGCCTGGGCAGAAGTCTACGCTGAGGCGGAAGCGCTCAGTGCGGCACACACCGAGAAACTCGGTACCCTCGCAACGGACATTCTGCACGTGGCGGCGGCCGCCGCTCTCGGCGTCAAATATTTCTATACCTTCGATGTTCGTCAAAAGTCGCTTGCTGTGAAAGCGGGAATGAAGGTCAAGCCATGATCCACGCTGATATTGAGAAAAATCGTCACGTATCTTCATATTCCAGCAGCGAAATGTTTCGCCGTGTAGTGTGGGGTGGTGGGGCTATCCTGTTTCGGTTCAGTTTCCGCCCCATGTTCGGCTGGCGTCGGTTTCTTCTCCGGCTTCACGGGGCCCGGATCGGACGAAAGGTGAATGTGTACCCAACGGCCCGAATCGAACAGCCTTGGAACCTCACCGTGGGCGATTGGTCCTCTATTGGTGAGTATGCCCGGATTTATGATCTAGGGAAGGTGACGCTGGGCGAGCGCGTGACAATTTCACAATATGCCCACTTGTGTGCCGGTACCCATGACTACTGTGACCCGGGTTTGCCATTGGTCCGGGCGCCCATTTCGATTGGAGATGACGCCTGGATTTGTGCCGATGCCTTTATAGTGCCCGGCGTTCAGGTTGGGAAGGGCACCGTTGTCGGAGCTCGGGCAGTGGTGATCAAGGATGTTGGCGCGTGGGAGATTGTAGCGGGAAATCCTGTTTTTTTTATAAAAAATCGGGTGATGGGTAAGCCGTCATGAAAATTTCTCTCTCAGTGGTAGTTTTGGCGTGTGATGAAGAAAGTAATCTCCGGCGTTGTCTGCCTGCGCTTGCCTTCGCTGATGAGGTGGTCGTGGTTAATGATCGTAGCGTGGACAGCACGGTTGCGGTGTCGGAGACGAACGGAGCCCGAGTGGTGTCTCACGAAATGCAGTCGTTCGCTGACCAGCGGAATTGGGCCATGGCGGAGGCCGGTTTAAAACACTCCTGGATTCTTCAGCGGCTTGTTCATCGCGACCGGGTAGAGTATGCACCCGCTGGCCATGGAGAATGCGTATCACGAGCGGATGGCCGGTTTGAATATCTGAAAGAGCCATTCCTGCATTATAATTTCTCCAAGGGGTGGGCCGATTGGTTTGAACGGCATAACCGCTATTCAACGCGTGAAGCAGAACGGATCTTGCAAGCCCTTCCGAGCCTTGATTGGGCTGGTTGTTGCAGTCTGGATCCCGTTCGACGGCGGACGGCATTACGCGGTTTGTCCTATCGACTGCCGGCCCGTTCACTATTGAGATTCATTTATGTCTATGTAGTTCGAGCGGGCTTCTTGGATGGGCGTGCCGGTCTTACTTATGCAAAACTACAGGCCATGTATGAAACCATGATCACGCTCAAAGTCAATGAAGCCAAACTTTAAAGTCATGCATATAACCCTAGTCAATCAATTTTATCCGCCGGATTTGGCGCCAACAGGGCGTTATCTGCGTGATTTGGCCGAGGGTTTGGCTGCACGTGGGCATCAGGTTTCCGTAGTTAGTTCCCGCCTGTCGTACTCCTCGAAGGCCGCGCCGGAAAGAATATCTACTCATGGGCAGGTGCAGGAGATTCGGGTGGGCGCTTCGGGCCAAGAAGCGGTGTCCCTGGTAGGGAAGGCCATCGGTTATGCGAAATTTATGTGTCAGGCTTGGTGGGCCCTGTTTGCGATGCGCCCTAAACCCGACGTCGTTGTAACCTTGACGACGCCGCCATGGATTGGCTGGGTTGCTTCACTTGCTGTAGGACGAAGATGCCGGCGTGTTCATTGGATTATGGATCTCTATCCACAGGTTCTGGTGGCGCATAATCTGGTACGCGAGGGATCGCTTCAGCATCGAGTCCTGGCTTGGATGACGCGTTGGGAGTGGAGGCGGTCTGACTTGATCATCACCTTGGGTTCAGCCATGACCCAATGGGTGAAACAGGAGGAAGCTTGCGTAGCGGATTCCAAAATTGAAACGATCCCGTTATGGTCATTGGATGCGTTATTACCTTGGCCGGACGGGCAAGTCAATCTCTTACGCGAAGAACGCAGATGGCCCCGTGACCAAACTATTCTGATGTATACAGGTAACATGGGGTATGGACATGAAATCGGCGTCTTCCTTGAAATGATGCAAAAATTGGGATCAGACCATTCACTGCGACTGGTGTTTGCAGGCTGGGGGATTCGGCAGGTTGAAGTGGAGCGGTTTATACAGGCACATCCGGAATTGCCCGTGGAACTGTTGTCCCCGGCATCGCCCGAGCGGTTACGCGAACATCTCTGCAGTGCTGATGTCCAGCTGGTCAGCATCCGCTCCGGTTGGGCCGGCCTGATTGTGCCCAGCAAATTTCAAGCGGCCTTTGCAGTGGGAAAGCCGGTGCTCTATGTGGGGCCTGCCAATAGTGAAACGGCAAAATGGATTTGCGAGTCCGGTGGTGGCTGGGTGGTTGATGAATCGGATCGGGAGGGACTTGTTAAAGCCTTTCGTGAATGTGGGGATTCTGCGGAGAGGGAGCGACGGGGACGTGCAGGGCATCTTTATGCGGAGCGTTATTTTAATCGGGAGAACAACATCCGGCGGATTTGCGAAAGGATTGAAGCCTTGGGTCTCGTCAAAGGGGAGGGGGTGGGCTCGTGACATTCATCTTTCCGGACGTGGAAGTGTGGTTGAAATATGCGTTTATTTTGCTGATTTCATTCCTTGAGGCCCACATCACCCCTTTTTGATCAAAGATTGGGGAATTATTGGAGTGCATTGACACTGGGGATCAAGAAAAACGTTAGCATCGAGACCCATCGCTTCGAGGAAAGCCATAGGCCTAGGATCCGGCGGTCGCAGGAAGCTCCGGATGCCACCTATGCGGACGACCAGGATGCCGAGCATTTAGGTTTCATAATCAACGCAGAATCAGCCACGTAAATAATTATAGAGCGCGAGCGGATCCATCAGGTAGTCATTGTGGAAGATCTTCCACCTGAAACGCTTCGTTTGCTATTGAGTTTGTCAGCGACGACCGGACTTGTGATTTCGCGATGGAGCGCTGGACTCATCCCGCTTTCATCGCTATGATGATGAGTGGTGAACGAGAGGTGTGAGTAAACATCATGGGAAAGAGCCTATGAACCGACTAATGAGGCAAATGATCTTTCGGGTAGTTCTACCCTATGTCCTTTTTGCCGGGCTATGGATCATCTTGTCAGACCGTTTTTTGGCTGTGTTGTTCACTGATCCCATTGCCATTATGCATTGGTCTATTTACAAAGGCCTTGCCTTCGTAGTGGTTACCGCCCTCTTGCTGACAGCTCTTTTGCGCATTGAGGTGTGGGCTCGTGAGCGGGGCGAAGCCGCTATGAAGGCGGCGGAACAACGGCTTGTGGATGTGATTGAATTTCTCCCCGATGCCACTTTTGTAATTGATCAGAATAAACGGGTTATTGCCTGGAATCACGCTTGCGAAGTCATGACCGCTGTTAAGAAGGAGGCCATGCTTGGGCAGGGTGATTTCGCCTATGCCGAACCGTTCCACGGTGAAAGGCGGGCAACCTTGATTGATTTGCTCGATACTCCGTCGACGGTGGTGGAAGCCACTTTTAGTTATGTCCAAAGAAAAGGCGAGACGGTTATTGCCGAATCCTTTGTGCCTTTCCTAAATGGCGGCAAAGGCGCTTATCTCTGGGGTGTGGCTTCGCCGTTGTTTAACCGTGATGGTCAGCGTTGTGGTGCAATTGAGGTGATACGTGACATTACCGAACACAAACGTGCTGAGGAGTCGAGGGACTTGCTACAGGCGCAACTGATTCAGTCCCAGAAATTGGAAGCCATTGGAACGATTGCAAGTGGTGTGGCGCACGAAATCAACAATCCGATCATGGGCATCATGGGCTACGCTCAGATGATTAGCGAGTCGGTCGGACCAGAAACTCCGATTGCCGAATTTGCCACAGGAATAGGCAAGGCATCCCAGCGTATTGCCACGATCGTAAAAAATCTTCTTTCATTCGCACGGGTTGAAAAACAGAAATATGAACCGGCTCGTTTATGCGAGATTGTTGAGGGTACTCTTTCACTGGTAAGAACGGTTTTGCGGCACGACCAGATTATTTTGGAAGTTGAAGTCCCTGAAGACCTTCCTGTAATCAAATGTCGCATTCAGCAGATCCAGCAAGTGATTATGAATCTGCTCACTAATGCCCGAGATGCTCTCAATGAAAAGTATGCCGGATATGATGCAGATAAAAAAATTATTATTGTGGCTAAAACGACGGGAAGTGATGCAGCCCGAATACCCATGATTGAAGGGGAGGCTCCGCATTCCTGGTTGCGTTTGACGGTCGAAGATCATGGAGCCGGCATTCCGGTAGCTCTCAGGGAGCGGATTATAGATCCGTTTTTTACCACTAAGTCACGTGACAAAGGAACTGGGCTAGGTTTGTCCATAAGTCATGGTATCATTAAAGATCATGGCGGAGCGTTATGGTTTCAGAGTGAAGTCGGGCAAGGAACAAAGTTTCATGTGGAATTGCCCGTAATCGATCATGGATAACCTATGCGTTGCGTCCACATGCTTCCTCCCGCGTTGCAGTAATTGTCATTATGACTTTTTTGGAGCGGAATCGGTGACGATTCCGGGCATTTCCGGAACGTTTACACGTTCCGCTCTTAGAAAGATTGATCGAACAGGGCCATAATGAGAACTGCTGCCCGCGTTGACTCTGTTCTTGGAGTAAGGTAGATTAAGCCCCATGACCCCGCTGTTCGCGGAGGGTGGAAGGACTGATATGGCAAAAATAATTCAGGTAAAACTTGCGGAACGTTCGTACCCCATTCATATCGGGAAGGGAATGACTTTTGTTTCGGCCATTGATGATAAGTCGAACATCCAAGCACTCGTCATTTCAGATTCCAATGTGGATGCAATCCATGGGGAAGCGGTTCGCAAGCAGATGGAGGCGAGGGGAATCTCCTGTATCAGTGCAGTAGTCCCTGCTGGTGAGGAAACAAAATCCATGAAATGGGTTGAGTTTTTGTACGCCAAGGCGGCTTCTGCAGGTTTGGATAGGAATTGCCTCGTTGTCGCGCTTGGGGGTGGAGTGGTAGGTGATTTAGCTGGATTTGTCGCGGCTACTTACCTTCGGGGTGTTCGATTTGTTCAGATCCCAACCTCGTTGCTGGCCCTGGTGGATAGTTCCGTTGGCGGCAAAACCGGAGTTAACTTAGAGCAAGGCAAGAATCTGGTAGGCGCCTTTTATCAGCCCATCGAAGTGGACGCGGACTTGGATCTGCTTAAAACGCTCCCCCAACGCGAATATGTCTCAGGACTAGCCGAGGTGGTCAAATATGGAGTGATTTGGGATGCGGCTTTTTTCCATTTGTTAGAAAAAAACACCAACGAGTTGCTTAGACGTGATCCAGGGTTGCTGGAATCCGTAATAGCGCGCTGTTGCGAAATTAAAGCTGAAGTGGTTGCCATGGATGAGCGGGAAATCGGGCCGCGCGCTATTCTCAATTTTGGCCACACTCTGGGGCATGCCTTGGAAAAGGCGGGTGGGTATGGACGTTGGTTACATGGCGAGGCCGTGGCCATGGGGATGCATTATGCCGCCCATCTTTCCGTTAAGGTTTCGGGGTTTGCCCACACTGATGCCGTGAGAGTCTCGAATTTGCTCCAGGCGCTTGGTTTACCGGTCCAGCCGGAGGCGAATGCGCAAACCTCATGGTCCCATCTTCGCGAAGCGATGTTGTCTGACAAGAAGACCCTTAAAAAGCGCCCGCGTTTTGTATTGTCCCAGAAACTGGGGGCGGCAGTGGTCGGTTGTGAGGTGGATGATTCCGTCCTCAAGGAGGTTTGGAATGTCTGCTGTAAATGAACAAATTGTCAGGGACTATTTTGAACACTTAGGGTATTTCGTTAATCAGCCTTGTAAATACGTGTCGGCCAAACGGAATAAGCGGATTGAGGAAGAGTTGGACTTGTTAGTCACTCATCCACAAATCCTTGAGCATGTGGTCCCCACGGAGATGGTTTGGTCTGGGTCGCATTTAAAAGGCATTCGTCGAGCTTTAGTGGGTGTGCGCGGTGGGCATTCTGAGCGTTTTTATTCTGGCTCTTATGAGCAAGCTCCTGAAATCCTGAGATATGCTGAGCGCTCGGCGCGTTTGGCTGGGGCGGCCCGTTTAGGCGGTGAGCCGCTAGCCGTCATTCTCTGTATTCCCGAATTACCGGTATCCGTGGAGCTGCAGACGAAAACATTGGAAGGCTTGAGAGAGCGAGGGGTTGATGGCGTCCTGCCTTTCCGTACGATGCTACAGGAGCTGGTCTCGTCAGTGCGGGGTAACCGGAATTATGAAAAATCCGACCTATTACAGATCCTACGTATTCTTAAGGTCTATAATATCGTCAAAGACCCCCAACTTGAGTTTTTTGATAAACGTGGACGAAAAGTGAAAGCGAAAATAGAATTATGATTCGTTCATTTGTTTTCAACCAAACGCAGGGACGCCTGATCAGTCAGGATCTTGATTTGGATTTACTCAAGGTTGTGCTTAAAGATGATGGCGTTCAATTCTGGGTAGACGTCGGGGAGTGCTCAGATGAGGATGCCAAATCCGTTCTTGAAGGGGTTTTCCAATTCCATCCTTTGGCCATTGAGGACTGTTTTACACCTAGCGATCGCGCAAAAGTTGAGGAATATGAAGGCTATCTCTTTTTAGTCATTCATGCCGTGACTTATTTCGGTGGTGAACTTCTGGCTAATGAACTCGATATGTTCATCGGTAAAAACTTTTTAGTGACCTACCATCGCCAACCGCTGAGATGTGTGAATGCCGCTGTGGAACGTGTGTTAAAAAATGCACCGACGGTGGCTCGCGCCCCGGATCGCTTGACTTACACGATCCTCGATTTTTTACTTGAGGAGTATGCCCCCGCACTCGAGGAGATCTCGGTCGAAATCTCTGATCTTGAAAAAAGCATCATGGTGAACCAGTCCAAAGATGTGTTGAACGATGTCATGAAGCTGAAGGGTGAGGTTCAGCGCCTGCGCCAGATCGCCTGGCCACAACGCGAAACAATTGCCCGGTTGGCGTATGGTGAACTTAAAATTGTGCGCAGCCACATGTTGCCTTACTATCGCGATTTGTTGGATCAATTGGTCAGGATCAGCTCATTAGCTGAAAATGCACGGGATTCGCTCACGGGCGTTTTACAGGTGCATCTCAACCTCCAGCAGATGCAGGTGAATCATGTGATCAAGGTATTGACCGTGATGGCCACCCTTTGTATGCCCACCCTCGTCTTGACCAGCTATTACGGCATGAACATTAAGCATTGGCCGAGTTCGGAAAGCCAATATGGGTGGGTCTGGGTCTGGTTCATAACTTTGTTCTCAACAGGGGGCCTGTTTTTTTATCTGAAACGCCGGGGTTGGTGGTGAGTGGAGTGGCCGTCTGATGCGAACCGAGCTACTTGCACCTGCCGGTGATCTGGATGCCGCTTATGCCGCTTTTTATCATGGCGCCGATGCGGTTTATCTGGGCCTGCAACGGTTTTCTGCCCGTGCCGAGGCGGTCAATTTCTTGCCCGAAAATCTTAGTGAAATTTTAGGGTTTGCACATTCCTCCACCCCACGACGCTCCGTTTTTGTGGCCTTCAATACTCTGATTCAAGATAGTGAATTGGATGAGGCTATCGAAACGCTAGCGTTCCTTAATGCCATCGGAGTGGATGCTGTTATCGTTCAAGACCTCGGAATTGCCCGGCTAATCAATAAATATTTTCCCTGTTTGGAAATGCACGCCAGCACACAGCTGGCGATTCACAATATCGCGGGGGCCAAGGCAGCTCGCGAACTTGGCTTCAAACGGGTTACCCTGGCGCGCGAATTGACGCTAAAAGAGATGGCTGACATTGTTCGCGAGGGAGGGCTCGACGTAGAAGTTTTTATTCATGGGGCACTGTGTTACTCCTACAGCGGACTTTGCCTCTATTCATCCATGTTGCGCGGGAGGAGCGGGAACCGGGGCCGCTGTTCCTATCCATGCCGTGATACATTTGGGCAGACGAAAGCCTATCCTTTCTCGATGAAAGATCTCGCCTTGACCGGGGATGTCATCAAGCTGCGTGAGGCGGGGGTTTTCAGCTTCAAAATTGAGGGGCGAAAGAAAAGTGCGCTCTATGTTGCGGCGGTAACTCAGTACTACCGTAAACTTCTCGAGGGGCGGCTTTCTGTCCTGGAAAAACGCGCCTCAGAGGAGGAGATTAAAACCATTTTCAGTCGCCCCTGGACAGATCTCTATTTGAATTCACCCCACAACCGTGAGGTGACGGATAGCGAGGTGGTTGGTCACCGTGGCGCCCCCATCGGGATCGTCGCCGGTGTCGTCCGGCGGGGAATTAATGAGTGGGTCCAATTCAAGACGCAACGGCGTCTTGAACGACATGATGGGATCCAGACCGATGTTCCCGGACGGGGACGTCCCTTCGGGTTTCCGGTCGACCATCTGAGGTTGGTGAATACCCAGGGGAAACCGCAAGAGGATGTTTTTGAGGTTCCTGCCCAGCGCATGGTCGAAGTAAGCTTACCCCCTGAACATCCGCTGATTCAGCCAGGGGCACCCCTGTATTGCTCGTCCTCCCAGACCGTCAAACAACAGTACCGCTTTGCACGCCCGAAGCCCGGGATATATCGCGTCAGGATGGCTGTAAACGTGGTGATCAACGCTTCTGCGAATGAACTTGAAGCTATGGCTTGTCTGGTTGACTGCGAAGAACTTTCCGTCAAAGCCATCATCCCGGGGCCATTTGATCCCAGCCGTGATGCAGAAGCCGGGTTGAAGGCGGCTCAAACCTCATTCGAAAAATTAGGTGAAACTGAATTTGAATTGGCAGGATTTGTTTTTAACAATCCGGATAGCCGGTTCATTCCTGTTTCTGTTTTCAATCGACTACGCCGTGAAGTGATGTCTCAGCTATCCAAATCGGTGGCGGCACATCGCCAGCGCTCCCTGCAGGCGGTGCAGGTCGCTGAAAGGCCGGTTATCGCTTCGGTTTCAGGAAAAAAATCAGGTCTTTTATGGTCAATCAAAACAGATCGGTTGAGTCATCTTTCTGCCTTAGAAGCCGAAGATCTACAGAACCTATGCGAACTTGTAGTGGAAATCCAACGCGATGCATGGCCTGAATTACGGGATGGGTTGATGAAGTGGCGTGAGCAGGTGGGGCCGGGTAAAATACGCTTGGCGCTTCCGGCATTGATGCGTGATTGGGAGCGTTCAGAGCTTCAGGAGAAAATCAAGGCTTTGCAGGCTGACGGGTGGGCGCGATGGGAGTGTGCCTCACTCTCGTCCTGGCCGCTTCTAAATAAGCCATGCGCTCCGGTAGGTGTTGGAACGGATGATAGCTCCCTTACGGCCGATTGGCCGGTCTATGTTACCAATCGATCGGCAGCTCAACAGGTATTGGCAATGGGATGCAGTCGTTTCACGTGTTCTCCGGAAGATGGAAGTGAAAACATGCTTTCGCTGGTAAAGCAATTCAGCGAGCAGGCGACCGTGATTGTCTATCAAGATACTCCGTTATTTATCTCCGAGAATTGTGCTTTGGCGGCACAAGCCCAACGGTGTCCTGCAAGCCCGAATTGCCGGACTTCCGAACGCGAGTGGGATTCCGGTAGTGGCGAAACGATCCGGATGATTCAGCATGGGTGCCGTACGCTGGCTATAAACCAGGTCCCTTTTTCACTGGCAGGGCGGCTGACCGGATTGCAAAAAGCAGGCGTCCGGTATGTGCGGGCTGACTTTATCAATCGCCACTACGAACCGGCCAAAGTATGTGAGGTCTGGCGTGCCTTGCGACAAGGCCATCGAGTAGGTGGGTATGAGGGAAATTATTCAAGGGGAGTCCGATGAAACGACATCAACCTCAAGGCCTAACGATTCTTTATGAGGATCGCGACATCTTGGTAGTCGACAAAGCCGCAGGGCTTTTGACGATTGCAACAGACGATGAGCAAACCCGTACGGCGTATCATCTATTGACCGATTATGTTCGCAAAGGGTGCGCGAAATCGCGGGAGCGGATTTTTATTGTGCACCGCTTAGATCGTGATACTTCCGGAGTGCTGGTATTTGCCAAAAACGAAGAAGCCAAGCGGAAGCTTCAGGGGAATTGGGATAAAACTGAAAAGCACTATCTGGCCGTAGTTCATGGGATATTGGCTAAAAAAGAGGGGACGATCACTTCTTATTTGGCAGAGAATTCTGCCTTTCGTGTTTATTCAACGCCCAATCCGACGAAGGGCTTGTTGTCGCATACCTCTTACCGGGTAAACCAGGAAGTCCGGCTATTCAGTCTGTTGGATATTACCCTGCTGACGGGGCGTAAAAATCAAATTCGAGTTCATTTGGCGGATCAGGGACATCCCGTTGTGGGGGACCGAAAATACGGAAATATAAAAGATCCCCACCGGATGTTAGCCTTGCACGCCCGGTCCCTGTCCATTGATCATCCTTTTAGCGGAAAACGAATGTCTTTTGAAGCCGAGCTGCCAGCTCATTTTGACCGCTTGATTCCGCCCGCACGGGCCTGAGATGGATCTAGAGGCCCTTGCAAAACCTCCAGAGCAGACGGTCTTGCAATATGGAGGGACGACCTCCGTGTCGTCCGCTCTGCTGTCGAAGCCTACGAGATGGTAGATTGGCAAGTGAATTATCATTATGATTTTTTTTGGAGCGGAATCGGCATGACACGCCGAAGCTTGACGAAGGTGGTTGACGATTCCGGGCATTTCCGGAACGTTTACACGTTCCGCTCCGAGAATGATTGATCGAACTGGTCCATAATGAGAACTGCTGATTTTAGTTGTTGTATGAAAGACTATTGACCTTATAAATTAGGGGCTCACTGATTCAGCGGCTCAGAGGTATATGGTGAAGGACGAAATAAAAATATGAAACAGATAGTTAAACTACTTTTGGTTCTGGGTCTGATGCTGGGTTGGGGGCTTCACTGTGCGGGAGCAGAGTCTGTAACCAATGTGATGCCTCAGGCCGGGGAATGGCTCAAAAAGGCCTATATGTCAGTTGTTGACGCAGAAATGGCGCGTGCGGAACATCATAATGTCGATGCGGAGAAAGCCTATCGGGAAGCACTTGGGGCGTATGCGAAACTCAAAGCGGAGTATCCCGGTTGGCAGACCACCATGATCGACTATCGTGTCGCAGAGTGCCAGAACGCGCTGGTGTTGCTGGAAAAGCCGCAGGTGCCCGATGCAGAAGTTGGTGCGAATAAGGACGCTGGAACAACGAATCATGTCGCGCGCCTTCAAGGTTTATTGAGTGAACTTCGTGATATGAAGGCGGAACTAGCGCTTATAAAAATGGCCGGGGATGATACGCCGGCAAAGCAAATGGCAGATGAAGTGACTCGCCTTAAAGAAGCGTTGAATGAGTCCACTAAAGACCATCAAGCCCTGCAGCGCAAGATGGTCAAGTTGGAGTCCAAGTTACGCAAAGCCGGAGGAAGTCTCGGCAATGAGTCCAATGTTCTTTATCGAGCGGTGGTGTCTGCGGTGAAGTCCGAGGCTAACCGCATGATGAAGGTGAACGATTTGATCCCGGCCATTGAATTGCTGACCGAGGCGGTCGAGCTGATGCCGTCGGAAACCGATTTGGTCATACTTCTCGCAGTGGCTGATTGCCGCGATAGTCGGTTTAATGATGCCGTTAAGTTAATGTCTCCATTCGATGTCTGGCGTGCTAAAAATGCGGATGCGCTCTTGACGTTGGGTACGGCCTATATGGGCCTGGGCGAAATTGGCAAAGCACGCGATGCCATGGACAAATCATTAGCCATCGCGCCGAACTCTGCCGAAGCTCATTACAATTTGGCGCAAATACTAATCACTATCAATCCCCCGGATGTCCCGAATGCGCAGGAGCATTATCAGCGGGCGGTGGAGTTGGGCGCCCCTGTTGATCTTGACTTCGAGAATGCCCTGAGGACGTCGATGATCATCACACGGATGAAGAAACATTCCGCAACTGAAAAGCGGTCAAGTCCCCGTAAGATGAATTCTGAAATCAGGAACTCTGGGGCAAAGACCGGTACTCCTTGAGTTTGCGCTGGAGAGTACGTCGACTGATGCCCAATTGCGCTGCCGCAAGCGTGCGATTTCCTTCGTTTTTCTTGAGCGCCGTATAGATCATCATGCGCTCACTTTCAGCCATGGACGCCGGTTCAGGCTGAGCTGAATCGCCTTTGCCGCCCACGGTTGTCAAATGAGGATGTTCGTTTTGGACAGAATTTTTGATGACGACGGGAAGATCCCGTACGGTTAAGCGTGGGGTTCGAGACAGGACGACCATGCGTTCAATGACATTGCGGAATTCGCGCACATTCCCAGGCCAGGGATAGGATGCGAGGATTTCCATGGCCTCTAGGGTGATGTCCTGGATTTGCTTGTTATTCCGGGCATTGAATTCCTTTAAGAAATGGCTGAAAAGCAGGGGGATATCATCCGCCCGATTTCGCAGGGGGGGCAGCATCACGGAAATGACATCCAACCTAAAAAACAAGTCGTTCCTGAAGGTTCCTGCTTTGACCATGGCTACGAGGTCTGCATTGGTGGCCGCTATCAGGCGGATATCAACATCCAGTGTCTGGTGACCTCCGACCCGCTCAAATTGGCGCTCTTCAAGGACGCGTAGCAATTTGACTTGAACCGAGGTTGGAATTTCTGAAATTTCGTCGAGGAACAAGGTGCCCCCATCAGCCATCTCAAAGCGGCCACGACTTCGTTCCGCCGCGCCGGTAAAAGCGCCTTTTTCATGCCCGAATAACTCGCTTTCCAGCAGGGTAGGGCTTAATGCGGCGCAATGAACCGGGACAAAGGGGCCTTTGGACCGGGTACTTAATTGATGGATGGCGTGCGCGACTAGCTCCTTGCCGGTTCCGCTTTCGCCATGAATAAGAATCGTGGCTTGGGACGGAGCCGCTTGCTTGATGATGTCAAACACCTCTTGGATATTTGCAGACTGCCCCACAATATTTTCAAGGCCGAAGCGGCTATCAAGCTGGGCGCGTAGATTCAGGTTTTCGCTTTCCATTTCATGTGTATGAAGGGCGCGTTTGATGAGCAGATCGAGATGGTCAAGGTTCACAGGCTTGGTCAAGAAATCATACGCCCCACGCTTAATCGCTTCAACGGCGGTCTCCACGCTGCCGTAGGCGGTAAGCATGATGACGATGGGCGGATTACTACGGGTCGAAATTCGCTGGAGAAGCGACATACCATCCATGCCGGACATGCGAATATCGCTCAAGACGATGTCGATGTTGCGCTCATCCAGAATCGGAAGGGCTTTTTCGGCACTGTCGGTCATGACCACTTCATAAAGCCCGTGCAGCGCTCGTCTCAGCCCTTCACGGGTGTTCTTATCGTCTTCGACAATCAAAATGGTGCGGCGTGAACTCATGGAGAGTCCTCGGAGGATGATTTGGATCGACCGTGCGCTTTGAGCAAGTGGACGCGCCGTTCGTCCAGAGGGAGAAATAGAGTGAATGTGGTGCCGAGGCCGGGCTCGCTATGGACATCCATACGGCCACCATGATCTTGGATGATGCGCTGAACGATCATCAAGCCGATGCCGGATCCTTTGGATTTGGTTGTGTAATAGGGCTCAAAAATATGGCCGATAT
Organism: Kiritimatiellia bacterium; assembly: GCA_038330175.1. Taxonomy (GTDB): domain Bacteria; phylum Verrucomicrobiota; class Kiritimatiellia; order CAIKKV01; family CAITUY01; genus JAABPW01. Next base: position 22,676 of record JBBQNS010000004.1, on the reverse strand, counting down.
CCTCTGGTGAAATCCCTGACCCATTGTCCCTGAAGGCAATGGCCAGGAACCGATCTGAGGCAGCGGCAGTTATGCGCAAGAGCCCGCCATCCGGCATCGCTTGAAGTGCGTTCTTGATGATATTGAAGAAGGCCTGTTTGATTTGATCTTTATCCACGCGGATAGTGGGCAGATTAGAGGAACATTCCAATTCAACATGGGTTTCGCAGTTGTCAATTTCCTGCTTCAGAAGGGCTAAGGTCTCTTTGATGATCAAGCCCACCTGGTTTTTCACTAGATTGGGCTTGGCCGGCCGAATGGCTTTCAGAAACTGAGTGATAATGAGGTCTAAGCGCGTGACTTCAGTCCGCGCGATATCTACGAGTTCAGCCAAGTCGGGCCGAGTATTATGGTTCGCTTTTTTAAGTTCACGATCTAGCAGTTGAAGATGGATATTCAAGGCGTTCAGAGGGTTCCCAATTTCATGTGCAACCCCGGCGGCAAGCAGGCGCACGGCATTTATCCGTTCCGACTCAACTAATGACGCTTCCTGAGCTCGGTCGCGAGTCACATCACGCAAGATAATGACCGCTCCTTTTTCGGTGTTTTCAACGGCGGATAGGGGAACGACATAGAAATTCAGGACGCGGGGCTCGGGGTAGCGGACTTCGATTTGATGACTACTGAGCTTGGTCCATTCACCGGTATCCAGATTTAAAATGCGATTCCAATCGATTTCGCGTAAAAATCGACTCATGGGTTTGTTGATCGCCATGGCTGGATTAAACCCGATCAATTCGCCCGCTGCACGATTGGTATAGGTAATGATGCCCTTACCATCCAGCACCACGACCCCTTCCTGAATAGACTGGAAAATTGTTTCCAACAGTCCCTTTTCCTTCGCTAATCGCAGGAAATGAGTCTGAACGCTTTCAGGATCCAAGCGGTCAAGGCGCGAAATTAATTTTTCTAGAAATCCGGCTTTCATGGTCTTTATGTCGCAGTGTCAAACTGACGCACACAATAGCACGGTTTAGAGTATGTTCAAGAAAAGAGGTCTCAAATTCTCGCCTAACCCGGCATAACCGGAACCAAGAAGAAGAAATTTAACAGAAGCTCACGAAGCACACAAAGGAACTACAGCGCCTTTTATTCACGCGGCTCAGCAAGCTTCGCCCTCCAGAAGAATAATCTTGCCCTTATAGATCATATCTTCTGGAGGGCGAAGCTTGCTGAGCCGCGTGGGCAGGGTGAATCATGTGAGTTCACCGTGGTCGGAACGTCCTTAGGCGAGGACTTGGATCCATACCGAGCACTGGGCGCCTAAACGCGCCTCATTTGAATGAACAAATATATTCGGCGATGCCTGACTCCACAGAAATATCGAATTTGGACTTTCCCGGGACATTAAACAGAGTCCCTGCGGGGTAGGGGATCCAGTCTTTTTGGCCCTCTTGTCGTGCCTTGCAGGTGCCCGCGATGATCTTCATTTCTTCGGGTGCGTCGGTATTAAATGTGAAGATCCCGGGATAGATTAGGCCCAAGGTCTTTTTTTCGCCGTCAGGTAGCATGAAGGTATGGCTTACCACTTTGCCGTCAAAATAGATGTTGGCCTTGGCCGTTACGGAAACATTGTCGAACGTCTCATTACTCATGTTGATATTCCTGCATAAAATATAAATCAAAATTCACTCGATTGCTCACTCCCGCCCTGGGAGTGACGAAGCGGCAAAGATATCACCCTGATATAGGAGCACTCAATAAAATTACACATTGCATTTGCCGATAGTTAGAGGCTGTGAGATATTCGCGATTCATCTGAAGGAAAATAGCATGAAAATTGAGTTTAAGAAAAACTGTAAGTATTCACTTTTGGTTCCTACGAGTATGGGGATTCGGATTACGCCGATGAATGGGCAGCCGGTGCATACCGGGGGCAATTTTTCAATGCAGGCCACGAGTGCCGAAACGAATGTTGCCAGCGTCGTTTCGTATCTCGGCTTACCGGTTAAAGTGTTAACCACCTTCGTGCAGGGGAGTCCTATCGCACAACTCATTAAGGATAATTTGCGCAGTCGCAATATGGATTTTGAAGGGGTTGAGGTTGCTCAAGGTGGACCTTGGGGATATCGCCATCAGATCAACATCGCGGATAGTGGTTTTGGCTCGCGTGGGCCCCGGGTGTGGAACGACCGTGCGGGTGAGGTTGGCCGCACCTTGAATGTGAAGGATTTCGACTTGGATCGTATTTTTGGTAAGGAGGGGGTTCAGATTGTCCATCTCTCAGGCCTGATTGGTGCACTTTCGCCGGAAACAAGTGTGTTCTGTCTGGAGTTGGCGCGCGCCGCAAAAAAATATGGCACAAAGATTTCATTCGATTTGAATTACCGCGCATCGTTTTGGAAGGGACGTGAAAAGGAACTTTCAGCCATTTTTGCTGAAATCGCAAGTGTGGCCGATATTCTTGTGGGTAATGAAGAGGACTTCCAGCTCTGTCTGGGGGTTCAAGGTCCTGAGGCCGGCGGTAAGGATATCAAAGCGAAAATTGACGGCTTCAAAGGCATGATTGAGCGTGTTAAGAAGGCGTACCCGAATGCCCAGACGTATGGCACGACGCTTCGGGAAGTCGAAGATGCGAATCACCATTTATGGGGTGCGCTGATGGCCGCAGGCAATGAGTGGTACGTGGTGGAACCGCGCGAAATCACCGTGTTAGACCGCATTGGCGGTGGCGACGGGTTTGTGGGTGGCATGCTTTATGCCATCTTAAAAGGCTGGGAACCGAAAAAATGGGTCCAATTTGGCTGGGCGACAGGCGCTCTGGCGACCACACTGTTGACTGATTATGGTCAGCCAGCGGACGAAGATCAGGTGTGGAGTATTTGGAAGGGCAATGCCCGCGTTCAGCGGTAATCGGAGTTTAGCTAATGACAACATCTTTATCCTCAGGAGTACCTTGCGAAAGAATCGAATTATGGCCGGCCGGCGCACCTGGCGCCTTGGGGCAGGGCGATGCAGACAGGCCTTCCCTTGAAATCTATCTGCCGGAGGAGGGGAAGTCCTCTGGGGCCGCTATGGTAATTTGTCCTGGGGGCGGTTATTGGGGACTGGCGGAACACGAGGGTCGGGATTATGCCTTGTTTCTGAATCAACAAGGACTGGCGGCCTTTGTCTTGAAATATCGACTAGGTTCCTCTAACTACCGCCACCCGGTGATGATACAGGACGCGGCGCGCGCCTTGCGAGTGGTTCGGTGCGGGGCCGTTCGTTGGGGCGTCCGGCCGGACCGGATCGGCATCATGGGGTCCTCCGCTGGCGGACATTTGGCTTCCTCGTTGATCACACATTTTGATGCCGGTCAGGCTCATAATTCTGACCCGATTGAGCGCGTGAGTTCACGACCCGATTTCGGGGTGCTTTGCTATGCGGTTCTTTCCATGCAGGATGATGATGTTACCCATTTAGGGTCACGCTCGAATTTATTGGGTGACAATCCGACTCCTGAGCTGATTCAGCATCTTTCGGCGGAGCTGAATGTGACGTCCCAAACGCCCCCTTGTTTTATATGGCATACCTGGGAGGACAATGCGGTGAAGGTCGAAAACAGCCTGCAGTTTGCTGCTGCTTTACGGCGTAACAACATTCCCTTTGATTTACACATCTACACCAAGGGCTGTCATGGCATTGGCTTGGTCGCCAAATGGCCTTTTGAACGCCCACATCCCTGGGCGAACGATCTAGTTTTCTGGTTAAAAGAAAACGGATTTATTCCGGCAGTGTTGCCGCCTTGCCGTTAAAGGTCTGGTAATTGGCGCGGTTTATCTAAATATGATCCAGTCTTTGCGCTGCAGTTCATCGGCCAGCATCGTTGCGGAAACAACAAGAGTGCCGCCTATAGTTTTCCCATACAAATGCCCAAAATGACGCTTATCGCCAGTCCAAAGATGTGAACATTGGTCTGCTACGGCTCCTCCCAAAACAGGTTGATCCTTATCGGGAAGTGCAACGTCTTTCAAGACTGTCATCTTTGCGCTCATGTGAAAGCGAGGTTTGAGCTTCTCGAGACTGGAAATCAGGCTTGGACGTTTCAAGTCAACATTTCGCCTAACTTCCTCCCAAACATGCTCATTGATCACAACGGCAGCATGTTGGAAGAGAGCCTCCAATAGTATTCGTGTGGCGCTTTTGGGATCGGCCGCGGAGAATAGGACATTGGCGTCAGCGAACACCCTCATTTTGAACGACGCTTCAGATGTTTCCCAAGTTCCTCCTCGGCGGAGTCAAACTCGGATACCCGGGCATCGGAGTAGATTTCGATAGGGAAAGCCACGCCAGGGCGCAACAATATTCCCTGTTCCGAAGTCTCCGCAATGATCCGTCCCCCATGATCCAGCCCCAGAAGGCGTCGCATGGCCTTTGGAAGCGTTAGCGTCCCTCGTGAATTAAGTTCCAAAATAGCATTCATAAGAGCAGGATAAACATATACTGGAAATCAGTAAAGCTGAAATGCAGTCAACACCTTTTATTCACGCGGCCCGGCAAGCATCGCCCTCCAAAAGAAACATCTCATCTCTGTCTATCATGTTCTTCTGGAGGGCGAAGCTTGCCTGCCCTGAGCTTGTCGAAGAGGCTGAGCCGCGTGGGCAGGGCGAATTATGCGAGTCTTCTGGTCAAGGGCCTTGAGTGATCTGCTCAAAGGTCAGGCCAACTTTCCAGTCTAATTCAACTGCTGGGGTGCCTTTTTCAGCCGCCTTATCCCATTCGGTGAGGAGCTCGTCGATGTGCTGCCGTAGCAGCAGGCTCATGCGATGGCGGACATCTTCGCTTTCGATGACAATGAAAAGTTTGAGCTTGGGCGGGGTACGCCGTTTCAAGATGCCCAATCCGCTATGTTCCTTTTGCCACTCGAGAACCGTGTTGGCCCAGATGGTCTTCAGCTGCGGTTTCATGGCCTCAAAAATAACCGTAGCCGCCTCCTGGGGCTTCCCGGGATCGAATGAGATGCTGAAAATAGCCATACCCGCCTGATTGAGTAAACGCGCCGTGGCGGGACCGGTGGCCGCTCCGGTAAGGAGCAGGATCCCGTCAGGTTCATTCCGGCGATCCACGCGGGTACGGCTAAGCACGACGTCTGCCGCCCCCTCGCTACCTGCACCCTTGTCGCTTGTCTTGGGGGCAGGGGGTTTAACCTCTTTTTGTGGCTCAGGGTTCTGGTCTTCCGGTTTGGCTGGGACTTGGAGCAATTCCTTGACCTTTCCCTGTTCGGTTTCAGTGGTCGGCCTCGCCTCGGACGGTGTGGCTGCCGTTGCGGTAGTGGGACTTTCCTGAACCGAGTCATAGAGCTGTCGAACCGCCTTATTCAAACTCGCCAGTGTCAGATCCAAGATTTCTTTATAGGGAGTTGACTGGGAGCGGGAATCGGCGCTCCATGCGGCCTCAAGAGCAGCTTGCCACTCTGCACGTATGGCTTTGTAGGGACGGCGGGCTGCAACGTCGTCACGAAGCTTGGCAAGGCGATCCTGTTCGAGTTTACGGACGAGGGTCAATTGTGAAGTGAGTACGTCATAGCCTTCCCGCGCCTTCTGATTGGAAAGGGTCAGAACTCGATTGACCGTTTCTTCCAAAAGGGAATTATTATTGCGAACCGAGATTCCGAATAGTTTTGCAGCCTCCGATAGTGATGTCAGGGCCGCACCTCCGGAATCCTGCAAGAGGGCAAGTGCCTCAGAAGACAGTACGACCTGACGTTCCAGCGAAGAAAAGGCTTTGTTGAACTGTTCTTCGCTGACAGCGCGTCGCGCCTCTGGCAATTGGGCGTGGAGTTCGATGGATACCCGTGCTTTAAAAGCAGTTGTGAGGGCTGGATTTGTTGTCAGCAACGTTTCGAAATAATGGGTTTCGCCTACGGGGTTTGCTTCAGCGGCATAAGCGGTGGTTGCTTTTGCCAGAAGGTCGGGCTGTAGTGAAGTCATGAATTCGTTTTCACTCAATGCTAACGTGTGATGTTTTTCTGGCGCTGCGCGGATGACCTTGGCAAGAGAATCGGACTGAAGGGCCAAGACGGGGCACTGGGCAAGAAAAGTGATCAGGCGTTCGGATTCCAGTTTCGTTGCAATGACGGGAACGAAACTGAGGACAGGTGCCAGAAGCGGGTAAACGGGGATAATCTTTCCACCGACATCTGTGATAGGTGGCTTTGCGCGTTCAATCTCAAGATCATTTTCGATGGCTTTGACGAGTGCCGTCCCGATGGTTGAGGCCTGACGACGGTCATTAGGGACCCTCTGACTTGCCGCTGTATCCAGCAAACTTAGTTGTCGCTCATATTGCTTTCGGGTTTCTCCGGATATTCGGAGCGTGGGTTCCCTTAGGACTTGCGCGAGCTCTTCAAAATAGACCTTATGCTCGGGATTGGCCAAATCCATAATCTGTTGTTGAAGCACGGCTTCATCGTTTGCCGTTAAGGCTGGCGAATTTGAATGCCGGGCAACGAGTTCTCCCAGCATTCCGTTGACTTCGTTCTCCGTGGGGAATCGGAATTGTTGTTCCAATTCCTGTCGTAGCAGGCCAACTGCCCGAGCGCGGGAATCCTTGAATAAAGGAGCCAGTTCGGTATTGGCGAAAGACTGCATGGCTTGCTCGACGGTATTGCTCCAGCCGCCGCCCAGATGGGATTCAACGTCTGCCCAAGTGACAGAGAGTAGCGACTGCTCATTCGCATGGGCTGTCACCTCCTTAAATCTGCGCTCGAGATTTTCCCGTCGCATTTTGATCGCAATTTCGGCGCACAAATTCTGGCTAGCGGAGCGTGAGGCGTGTGCCTGCAAATCCTTTTGCATGGCGTTATTTAACTTATCGACTAGAACCGCCCGATCATCAGACCCAAGGGGCTGAGGATGGTTCAGTTCATCCAGGATTTCACGGGCGGCCGAAATCGTGGCTAGTCGCCATTTCGCGCGGTCTTTGGCTGAATCGGCCTGGCTGGGTAAGGCATTGGTGGTTTCACCGTAATTGGCGGTCAACGTTCCAAAAACGGCAAGCATTCCAAGACCGAATACTGCAAAGGGTGTGTATTTCATGGGTCAGGGTGCCTTTCGGTATTCGTGGGTGAGGCCGGGTAATAAAGGATAGCCACGTGCTTCGAGAGCTGATGCGATTTTTTTCATTTGGGTTTCGAGTCGTGCATCCGTGAGCGGATCCCCGGCGGGAAGTTCCGCTGCAAGGTGGTCGACCAGTTTCCATTGTAAATCTTCAATTTCCCGATTCCATCGCTTGCAACGTTCTTCAATATACTGAAACGCAAATTGACGGCGGGTATCATCTATCTGGAACTCCGGGGGAACGGAATTTGAAATGACCCCGGGAGCCGCATAGCGGGGATCATAGAGGCTCACAAATTGCCCAGGGTTTGCATCACCTGGTTGAACGGAAAGGGCTCCATTGAGGGCTTCCCGATAGAGCGTTTCCTTAAGCTTCTCCATATCGGCCAACTCGGCCGCTTTTTTGCAGAGTTGGCGGAACCGATCGTCATCCGGCCAATGATTGGACCAGTAAACCCGGTTGAAATCCGAGAATTGGGCTAACCCAGACTCCTTCTCCCAGTGGTCAAGCGTGCGGTCGACTCGCAAGATGAGATGTTGTTTCCATAAATCGAGGATCGCGGGATTCTGGCTTTGATTAGACATACCCTGGCCGATGGTGATTAGGCGGGTGGCAATGGCAAGAATCAGTACGACGGGAAGAGCAATCTGCACCAGGACATCGTTAGGACTCATGTTAAAGAGCTTGTGCGTGGAGTGGCCGATGGCTTCATCCAACTGCTCATAGTCCTTATGTTCGTCGTGTTGTGAGCTCATAGGGATTACCGGCTCGGGTTAAGGTAGGCGGCTAGCGCGCTACGAAGGGCGTCATGATCCCGCTGGACCTGTTCCCGTTGTGCATTGGCAACGGCGGTCATTCCCGATAGCGCCTTCAGTTCATCCTGATGTCTTGTTTCCTGGCCTTCGACAAGGCGGAGTATAAGCTCATTTACCGAGTCAAGACGAGTGAGGCGTTCTGTGGCGATGGCTTGACTTTGGGCGATGGCGGCAAGCGCCACATTGGTCTTCTCTTGATTATCCCGCGAAGCGGTCGCCACGTCGGTCAGTTTTTCGAGGGCGATGAGCTGGCGGTCTTGCACGGCCTGTTTTTGGTTCAGGGTATCCAGAAGTTGGCCAATCGTTTCCAGTTTAGAGCAAGCTTCGCGTGTAGCGGCCTCCTGTCGGTCCATGCGCTGGAGGATGGTGTTGGCGGTATCCGGATTCAGATAATCAGTAAACGTGCGGCTTGCCTGGCTTAAACCACGCAGATCTTCAGTTAAGCGTTCGATGGTGGCGGTGAGCGTTTGGCGGGTTTCATCAGCTTTGACGCCAGTGACTCGTCCGAAAATCCAGGGAATGGGGCGGGCGGTGACAAAGGCACCGATCAAGCCCACCAGTGAGCTCAACAAGGCTGTGGCTGTTCCGCCGAGTAGCCGGTCCAGCGATTGACGAATGGAATCAGCGGAGGGGGCATGGCCGGCTAATTCACTGACGCCGCTCACATCCAAACCGATGAACATGCCGTAAAGTGTACCGGTAAGTCCCAGCATGACCTGGAAAAAACCGAAATGTGAGGGATAGGGGTCAGGCCCTAAACGCTGGGCAAACGTGGGGTCAGACTCCTGCCGTCGCAAGATGCGGAATATCTGTCCGAGCGGTATCGCCAGAATCATTAATGGAATCAACGTGCTAACGGTACTGAGGTCGGCAGATAAGGCGGCCCAGAGGTGATAGAGGCCGACTGGCAAAATTCGGTCTAGCACATGAAGAGTCGGGTAAAATATCCGCAGGGCTACTTCGATATTAACCAGATAGGCACCCAAACAGAAGGGCAGGGGAATCAAAAAGGCAAGTGCAAGCAACAATAAGGGCCGTTGGCGAGGCTGTAAAATTTTCATGTTGGGAAGGGTGAAGGAAAAAGAGCCTTAGGTCAAGCGAGATGACTAAAGTATACGCATCTAATTTATGCGGGGAGGGCGGGCGCTACGAGCCCAATGCCACTAACATTTCGAAGTCTATTTCAGAAAAAGATATACCACTCGCTAGCGCTAGAGGCACGGAGACACAGAGACACAGAGAAGACCTGTGAAATATTAAATGGGTACCCCCGTGGACGAAATACACGCCACATTTGGACTTGCCGCTACCGATGTGTGAGTTCTCTGTGTCTCCGTGCCTCAAGCAAAGCGGGTGGTGCATCATTTTTATTTCAATAGCCTTTGAAGAGTTAATGGTGTTGGGCGTTACGAGCCCGCCATTGGCATCCTGCATGCGGAGAGAATGTCGCGCTCATAGCGCGCGAACTACCCGGATAGCGCTTCGAGGCGTTTGCCCTGGCGAGATGACTGAGAAAAAAATTGATTTGCTTGTATACCCCGACTATTTTTCTCTGATGACGAAATCAACCTTATGAACCTTGACGAGCCCTATCTGAAGCGCAAACCTGCGCATCTCCCCTCGGCTTCCAATGTGCCGGCCCTCGGTGGAGCCGGGCAGGGTGGGGCCATGATGACGGATGACCCTTGCGTATCCCAGTATGCCGCCCATCTGGAGCATGAACGAAATGCGTCACGGCACACCATAGCTAACTATCTGATGGATATCGCCCAGTTTATCCGCTTCACCTGGACTGGAGATGCCTTGCCTCCCTATGAATGGGAGACCGTTGATCGATTTAAGGCACGTGCCTTTTTAGTTGATTTCCAGAAGCGCGGGAGTGAGGCCACGACCACGTCTCGGAAATTGTCCAGCCTGCGCGCGTTTTATAAATTTATGGAGCGTGAGGCGATGGTAACACTGAATCCATTCTCGGGATTGAAGGCTCCAAAACGCGCCAAGAAACTGCCTAATTTCCTGTCACGCGATGAAATTAACCGCTTGCTGGAAATGCCCCTGAAGTTATGGGCAGATGCGAAAAAGCCGAAACAGTTGCGTGAACGTAAGCTGGTGGAATACTGCGCGTTGCGTGATCAAGCTATTCTCGAGGTGCTATATAGTACCGGAGGCCGTATTACCGAGATCGTCGGACTTTTGGAGCCCCAGGTGGACTCCCTGAGCGGGGTGGTGCAGGTGCGCGGTAAAGGTAAAAAAGAGCGTCTGTGCGCATTGGGACGCCCAGCGGCCAAAGCCCTGCGAGTCTCCCTTGTGCTGCGGAATGAACTCTGGCCAGAGATAGAGCGCCGGCGTCCGAATGACCGTCCGCTATTTTTGAATGTCCATGGTGGCAAATTGACGAGCCGGTCGGTTGAGCGGTTGCTGAAGAAATACCTGTTGGGTGCCAATCTTAACCCGGACATTTCGCCGCATTCGTTGCGGCATTCTTTTGCCACCCACATGTTGGATGCAGGCGCCGATTTACGGAGTGTGCAGGAGTTGCTGGGCCATGCCAGCTTGTCCACTACCCAGATCTATACACATGTAACTGTGGAAAAATTGAAGAAAGTATACGATGATGCCCACCCGAGAGCGTAGGGAGCGTGTGATATTATGATTTGGCTGATTTATAATTTATTATTTCCAATTTTGTTCTTGGCGATGTTGCCTTATTTCTTGCTGCGGATGTGCCGACGGGGCGGCTATGCCAAAGGCTTCATGCAGCGGTTAGGGAACTATGATGATGCTCTGAAGGCGCATATCAATGAACGCTCCCGCGTTTGGGTTCATGCGGTAAGTGTAGGTGAAACCTATGTAGCGCTTCGCTTCATGGAGGAATGGCGCCAACTCCAGCCTGATATGGCTTTCGTGCTGAGTGTTAACACGTCCACGGCGCATACCCTTGCGGCCAAGGCTTTAAATAAGGATGACGTGCTGATCTATTTCCCCGTCGATTTTCCCTGGGTTATCAAGCGGGTTTTGGGATTATTGAAGCCCCGGATGCTGGTCTTGACGGAATGTGAGTTCTGGCCAAATTTGATCCGACTCAGCAAGGACCGAGCCATTCCGGTACTGTTAATTAATGGGCGTATGTCGGATCGATCTTTCAAGGGCTATTATCGCTATCGCTGGTTATTCACGCCATTGCTACGGATGGTGGATCATCTGTGTGTTCAAGGGCCGCAGGATCAAGCCCGCTATCTGACGCTTGGAGCGAGGTCAGGCTGCGTTCAGGAGACCGGAAGCGCTAAGTATGATGTGGCGCTCAAGGATCCTGGCAGTCTGGAAGCCGCCACAGCGATTCTTGCAGCTGCACACATGGTGCCCGGTGATTTGATCTTGTTGGGCGGGTCTACCTGGCCGGGTGAAGAAGACGTCTTGCTCGATTATTATCTTCAGTCAAAGACAAAGTTCCCTAATCTAAAATTGATATTGGTCCCGCGCCACGCTGAGCGTCGGGATGAGGTGGTCGCTTTAATTGAACGGCGCAACCTTATGTTCGTTCAGCGGAGTAAAGGCGGCTCTTTGTCAGCGGGCGACACACCCGGTGTGCTGTTGGTTGATACCACGGGCGAATTGAAGCATCTATACACGGCGGTTACGGTCATTTTTATTGGAAAAAGCCTGACACAGCATGGTGGGCAGAACATTATTGAACCTGCGGTGTGTGGACGTCCCGTAGTGGTCGGCCCCAATATGGAGAACTTCGCCGATATTGTTCGCGAATTTAAGGAGTCCGATGCCTTGCTTCAGGTTGGGTCGGAGGCAGAACTTCATGAGAAGCTGGACCAGTTACTTGCAGATGAACCCATGCGAAATGCATTGGGGAGTCGGGCCGCTACCTTCGTCGCCAATAAGCGTGGAAGCATCAAAGCCACGGTGGCTAAAGCTCAAGAGCTTTATTAGCCCTAAATGCGCGGCCTATTATTCTCTGCGCATAACTGCAAATGCGTTATGCGCAACGAATCGCTTGAAAAAGGTGTTACCGGCGGAGACCGCCGGCTCCAGAAGAAAATTTGCGTCAGCAATCAAGTGTCACGTGTTGCCCATTGCTTAATTCACTGAGGATAGCCTGCGCTTTCAATCATTGGAGTCGGCAGTCTCCGCCGGTGGTGACTGTTGAGTCCGAAGGCTGTGCAAGTCCGACACGCTGCTAGAGGGTTCGGCGCATGGGGACATGCGCCGCTACAAGGGGCCGAACGAGAGGTGCGTGTTGCATTGGTGTAGCTGCGCGTGTCCTCACGCGCAGGGAGGAGGAGGGGATCCTCAGTCTTTTGCGCAACAGGGCAAACATGCGTAATACGTTACGATGTGCTTCTTCGAGCCGTTCATCCTTGTCGGATCTGGCGAAGGGCTTCCTGGTAGAGGTCGACGGAAACCCGGAGCTGATGTTGCGTGACCAGTTCGTCAATGGCGTGGAGGGCGTCTGGCTGGGTGACAAGCTTGGCGCGCACGGCACGGATCATGAGGCCGAGTGTACCTGCGACGGGCAACCCTTCCGCTAAGGCGATACGCCACATGAGGCTGTCGTCCGTCAGAATGATCGCGTTCGGGTGTTTCGCTGCCAAGGTCAGGACATGCCGGTCCGCCAGGCTCAGTGCCAAGGCAGGAAACAGGGAACTCCGAACCGTCTCCACGCGGCAGTGCATGAGCCAGTCCCGGATACGGCGTTGTTCAGCGGAGGGAATGGTCTTCTGTGTGAGTTCGCGCTGAACGCTTGCCGGCAACAGTATCGTTCCGGGGAATACGGCTTGGATCAAGGCCAGTCGATCCAGTTTAGCCAGAAAGATGATCGGGCAGGCATCCGATACAACGACATTCATGAGGCCAATTCCCGGCGGAGATCGTCGGCTGTGAGATTGAGTTGGAGCCCCGACTCCGGGAACCGGATCAACAGGTCGTAGACGCTCATGCCCGCGATTTCGGCCGCACGGGACAGGGTGACTTCGCCCCGTCGATAGGCTGTACATGCCGTTTCATATCGATAATCAGCATGACCGCGCCTAAGGAAGCGTTTTAGCAGGGAAGACCGGTCCAGGCCGTCGTGTTTAGCCGCCTGATCCAATAGCGCGACTTCATCGGAGCTAAGGCGAAGGGATATGGTCAATGTTTTCATGTTGTATACGATCTCCTGATTTGTATACAGTGAAGCAAAATGGACCCGCGCAAGCAATCGTTATTGATGAACGCTCTTTGACTGGCAACGAAAAATACGTGGAGCAATGCCCGCTAGACCCCTGCCGCGTCGCTCAGGAAAAACTCGCGGTCAGCGTAAGCGCGATCCTGTGCCGCATCATAGCGAACCACCTGCCAGCGAATCTCCCGGTCACGGAACATAACCAGGACGTTCCCGTAAGCAGGATGGCGGGCACCTGCCTTTTGTGCTTCGTCCTGACGGTCGAACCCCCACTTGGGATCGGCCAGCAAGGCGTGCTCTTCGGTCTTGCGGCCGTTAATGCCGACGATGGAATCGGGATAAAAGCCCCGCCCATCAGGTCGTGGCACGTTCACTGACCACGGTAACCGCGGCAAATTCCGATGCCACCACTGCACGATCCCGAGGTCATCGCCATCGAGCCAGTTCGCGAAGGCGCGTTCCCAACTATTCAACCCATCCGGATAGACGCCGTAGATATTCCTTGCGGAGGAGGTGAGGCCGGTGTCTGAAATAAGCTCGGCGGGCAAGGCACTCGCAAGGCTGACCTCCTGCGTCGTCGCCAGAGCGGCACGTTGCGCCGCACGCAGCATCTCGGGATGCCGTGCCAAAAGCGTATCAAGGAACCGCGCCACTTGCGTCATAAGGAGCCACCTGCTCACGATGGATCAACTGCAGGGCGGTCCAGGAGGACAAGGTCATCCTTATCTGGCGCACCAATCTGCAACACTCGTTCTAGTAGCCGCACCGGTTTAGGGGTCTCAAAGGCGGTCTGGGTCTCCAGCCATTCACGTATTTCTTTCCGTGCCTCGTCAGTATGTCCCACCTCTTCATGTGGCCACCACGTCCACGGAACGAGACCCTCTGCATCGGATAGAAAATGCATACGTCTGGGAACGCCGTCACCATTCTTGGCAAAATATATTCGATTCGCAGAAACGAGCTTGTGATACTCGCTTTCGATAACCTTCCAACAAGTTCCTTCAGGAGGTCGGTGTTTTCTGCCATTTGGCGCTACAATCTCATACATTTGGTTAGGCCGAAACCCTTGTGCGGTTAGTGAAACGCTTTGCCATAGTCCACGCGGGTCATCGTTGGGATTCTTGTAAACCGCTCGCTGCTTATCTGTAAGGGGGATTCTGCCCCGTCTCTCCTGGAATGCGTCTGGTTGCGGCGAATAGACCAATAGATATTCGTGCGCATCGCCAATGGCCCCGCGGTTTTCGCGCGAGTAGCGTTTCTGCCAGACGCAGGTCGCCACATGAGCAGCCTCCCCGAACACCCGGTTCATGAGCATACCGAGAGTAAATCCCTCGTTATCATCAATCGAGACAAAGATGGCGCCATCGGGGGCGAGGAGGCGTTTGGCCAATTGGAGGAGGCGGAACATGAAGTCGCACGACTTGGAATGGCGCCAGGCGTCTTCGCGGTCGACGAAATCGTCATTAACGGCATAACCAGCATCGGGAGTGGCGCGTTTCTTGGATGCGCCAGCCTGATCAATGTCACGATCCCCGAAACCGTCAGCAGTATCGGGGGCGGCGCGTTCCGTTCGTGTAGCACCCTCAATGCGATAACAGTGGATGCTCTGAACTCTACATATAGCAGCGTGGATGGGGTTCTGTTCAATCAAAACCAAACAACATTAATCCAATGTTCTGGAGGCAAAGCGGGCAGCTACACAACTCCAGCCGGTGTCACCAATATTGGAAGTGGTGCTTTCTTTGATTGTGCCAATCTGACAGATGTTACGATTTCCTCGAACGTTTCCACCATTGGGGGTTCTGCATTTTATCAGTGTATCAGCCTGACCAACGTGATGCTTCCCAACAACTTGACCAGCATTGGTGAAAATACGTTTTTCTGCTGCATCAATCTGCCTGCTATCACAATTCCCGAGAGTGTCGTTAGTATTGGGGATGGTGCTTTCTCTTACTGCGGCATGTCCACCATGATGATTCCTTCGAACGTTAAGTCCATTGGGATCGCCGTGTTTTCTCGTTGCCCCAACCTGACCAGCGTCACAATATCCTTCGGCATCACAAATCTTGGAAACTATCTCTTTGAAGGATGCGCCAGTCTAAACAACGTCACTATTCCCGATAGCGTTGTTAATATTGGGGACTTCGCGTTCTCTATGTGTTCTAGCCTCGCCAGTATCGTCATCCCTTCGAGCGTCACCAATATTAGTGACGAAGCTTTTTCCGCATGCACCGGCCTAACTCGCATCACGATTCCTGATTCCGTCAAACGTATAGGGGTGAATACGTTTCGATGTTGTTACGAACTGACCAGCGTCACGATGGGCAACAGCGTCTCCAGCATTGGGGACTTTGCATTCGAAGCATGTGGCAACATGAAGGAAGTCTATTTCAAAGGGGATGCCCCGAATCCAGGTCTTTCGGTCTTTTCGAGTTCTGAAAATGCGACAGTCTATTACATGTCGGAAACCATGGGGTGGAACGTGACGTTCTGTGATCGTCAGACCATCCTATGGAACCCGCATGCGGAGAACGATGGTTTCTTCGGTGCGGGTCAAAATGGCTTCGGCTTCACCATCAGCGGTCCCACCAACGTGAATATCGTTGTTCAGGCTTGTTCCAATCTCGCAACACCAGCTTGGTTCCCGTTGAGCACCAACACTCTGACCGCCGGTTTATCCTATTTCAGCGACACACAGTGGACAAACGCTCCGGTCCGTTTCTACCGCTTTTGCGCTCCCTGATCGGAGCCTCAGTGGGTCGAGTGAAACTGGCATGGTTAGATCGATCAGGCATAATATCGAGGGTGGTTGGTACCGCATCACGACGAGCGGACTGGGGCGGCAGAGTCGATGGTGACCGTCAATCAGTTGAGGCTGAGGCTGTCCAAGCCCTGGGGAGGACTACCGGCGGAGACCGCCGGCTCCAGAATAAAATTGCGCCAGCAATCAAGCGTCACATGTTGCCCATTGCTTAATTCACCTAGCATAGCCCGCGCTTTAAATTTTTGGAGCCGGCGGTCTCCGCCGGTGGTGACTTTTGAGTCCGAAGGCTGTGCAAGTTCGACACGCTGCTAGAGAATTCGGCGCATGGGGACATGCGCCGCTACAAGGGGCCAAACGAAAGGTGCGTATTGCATTGGTGTAGCTGCGCGTGTCCTCACGCGCAGCGAGGAGGAGGGTAAACGTCGTTAGTAAAGTGATCGAAGAAATTTGTCATGCGCCTGCCATCAAGCTGCTACGGAGTGCTGCTGCCGAAGTTACAGGGAGACGGCAGGTAGTTCCCTCGCAGACGTAGGTAGCAGGGTTCCCATCCCTTGCGGAAAGGCTGCGCGCAAAGGAGTCGACTGGCCCTGCAGTTCCGAGCATGACCTGGGAGGGGTGGTATACCGCATGTGCGGCACGAAGGAGTTCGAGACCCACGCCCGACTTGACATCTCCCGCGATCACGATCCTGTGGCGCTTTCCCAGCGCCCTCATTGCAGCAATAAGCAGATGTGGCAGTGCCTCGGGCTGCTCCTGCAGGCGCTTAGCGTAGAGGCGCAGGGTTTTCTCAGCAGCCTTCATCAAATCATCGCGTCCGGTAATTTCTGCCAACTTGAGCAGCCCGATTGTGGCTACGGAGTTTCCGGAGGGTTCCGCTCCATCGTAATCGTCTTTGGTTCGCAGTATGAGATTGCGGCTTTCTTTTCCGCTTTGCCAGAACCCACCGTTTTCTGGATCGAAAAACTTATCCAGCATGGCATCGGCTAGTTCTACCGCAAAGTTGAGGGTATCGGGCTCTAGCGTGACTTCATATAGGTTAATCACTCCGGAAAGCAAAAAAGCATAGGCACTAAGCAACTGGACGGAATCCCGGGCTCCTTCCCGCCAGCGATGATAGAGTGTCTGGCTCGACGAATCCCAAAGATGATGACGCAAAAAAGCCAGATTGTTTTGGGCCGCATCCAGATAGATTTTGTCGCCTAACACCCCGTAGGCTTGCGCTAGTGCACCCAGCATCAAGCCGTTCCATGAGGACAGGATTTTGTCGTCACGGTGTGGTCGCGTTCGGTGCGTTCGCGCGTCGAACATTTTCTCCTTTGCCGAGGCCAAGAGCTTCCCGTCCGCCTCCGTTAAGAAGGGGGAAACAACGCTGAGTACATTCTGTCCTGGCAGGGGATCGGGATCGCTATGGTCTATGAAGTTGCCTTCAGAGGTCACTCCAAAATAGCGTACGGCCACCTTGAGTTCTGCCGGGGAAAGGAGATCACTCATTTCCGCAAGGGTCCAACAGTAAAACTTTCCCTCCTTGCCTTCACTATCAGCATCTTCAGCTGAATAGAAGCCTCCTGCGGGGGCGGTCATATCTCGGAGAAGGTAGTTTAAGGTTGCTCGGACGATTTCGGCGTATCGCGAATTACCACTTGCTTGAAAGGCCTCCAGATAGACGTGGGTGAGAAGGGCATTGTCATAAAGCATTTTCTCGAAGTGGGGAACCAGCCACTTTTCATCTGTTGCGTACCGGGAAAACCCGCCGCCAAGCTGATCGAATATCCCTCCATTCGCCATTTTGTCACAGGTGTTCAGAACTATTTGTAGGGCCTCTTCATCACCCTGTTCCGCACCATAGCCCAGGAGAAAGAGTAATTGGCTTGGATGCGGGAATTTAGGAGCCTGACCGAATCCGCCGTTTTGCGAATCGTAAGCGCGTTTTAGCCCGTTGGCGGCTACACCAAGGAGCGCCTGCGAGAGGGGGCTTTCGTCAGTTGCCTGTTGCTGGGCGGCTTCTTGAAGCTGTTGGACGATGGTCTCTGCTGAACGTTGTAAGTCGTCTCGACGCGTCGTCCACACCTGTTGAATTTGCTTTAACAAATCTGTAAATGCGGGGAGGCCGGAGCGGCTCGTGGGTGGAAAATAGGTGCCCCCAAAAAAGGGTTTCAAGTCGGGCGTCAAGAAAAGGCTCATAGGCCAGCCGCCTTGGCCGGTGGTCGCTTGCACAAACGTCATATAGATTCGGTCAAGATCCGGCCGTTCTTCACGATCGATTTTGATGCTCACGAAGTGTTCGTTGAGATAGTGAGCGGTCTCTTCGTTCTCAAAGGACTCACGTTCCATGACGTGGCACCAATGGCACGTTGAGTAGCCGATACTCAGGAAAATCGGCTTTTTCTCGAACTGCGCCTTGGCAAAGGCCTCGTCACCCCAAGGAAACCAGTCCACTGGGTTATATTGATGCTGTAGGAGGTAGGGCGACTTTTCTCCCGCCAGCCGGTTGGCTTTTCGTGGCTTATGGCTTGTTTGTTGCGTCATGTTATCGTCTCCCAATTTGTTAGAAGTTTAATGCTAATTTCTTTTCTCCGCACGACAAATATTGTCCTCTTTTAAAATCACGTTTCTTTCTTCCCGTAGGGTTGTTAGCTTAACGAAAGCAGTATTGGTCGTCTCGCCGCATGGTGCGGTGGACGGGTTCGGATAAACACGGGAGATTGAAAATGCAACTATCAACTAGGTTCGTTACTCTGAGTATGGTGGTTTTAGGGTTGTTTTTGGTTGCAGGATGCGGCGAACGCCCACAGATTGCCTTTTATATGGTTCAGCCGCTAGCCGGGCAGGAGAAAGTGACTGAAGCGGACGAGGATCGCCTCCGTGCCGTACTAGACAAGGTCGCGGCGGCGTATCAGATGCCAAAGACCAAACCCAGCGATGAGGACATCATTCGGTATTATCAACCGACCTCAAGCCTGACGGTTGCCTTTTATGCCAAAAGGGCTAACGGAAACATTGCCGTCCATTTATTGCCGCTCAGTCGTGGGTTTGAACGACGCGAATACTATCAACAGTTTCATGCCAGCCTTGTGGCCGCTTTGTCACAGAATTTCCCCGGCCGCGTCCTTACGTCAAAAGAACCCTGAGAAATCCCTATTGACTTTTTAAACCGCTGTTTCTATACATAGAAACATTATGTTTCCAAACGAAAAAGATTATGCCGGACTGGCACGGGCCTATGACATCGTGCCAGTGTACAAGGAGATTCTGGCTGACACCGAGACGCCGGTCTCTGTTTTGCAGCGTTTCATGAACCGGGAGAATGCCTTTCTTTTGGAAAGCATGGAGGGGGGCGAAAAATGGGGGCGCTACTCTTTTGTCGGTATCGACCCGCGTCCGTTCCTGGAAGTAGATCACCGCAAACCGGGAAAAGGGCTTGAGGAACTCCGTGGTATTTTTAAAGGCGTTCGGGTTGCTGTAGTACCCGGGCTTCCGCGTTTTATCGGCGGGGCTGTAGGGTTTATTGGCTATGAGGCGACGGGCGAATTTGAGCGCATGCCTGAACCTAAAGCCGGCCGGCCGGGAATGCGGCTGCGCAGTCGGTTCGTGCAAGCCGATCGTATGATTGTTTTCGACAATATCCGCCATACCATCAAGATTGTGGTGTGCACCCGCCCCTCTGAATCACCCTCACCGGAGGCGGCCTATCGGCGCGCGGTGGCGGAGATTGAAGGGGTCGAACATACCCTGAATCAAACCATGGATCGGCCAGTGAGCCACCGCAGTTTGGGCGAGGTGACGTTTGAATCGAATCAAACTCAGGAGCAATTTTGCGCAATGGTCGAAAAGGCCAAGAGATATATTTATTCAGGTGATATTATTCAGGTTGTTTTGAGCCAGCGGTTCAGTGCCAAAGCCGATATCCCGCCGCTAGACCTCTATCGCGCCTTGCGGCTGCTGAATCCGTCTCCCTATACTTTCATTTTGAAAATGGGGGGGCAGATCCTCGTAGGGTCATCGCCTGAAGTCATGGTCCGTCTGACCGGTAACAAAGTCGAATTACGCCCCATTGCCGGAACACGACCGCGCGGGAAGGATGACGTGGAGGACCGGACGCTGGCGGATGAATTGCTTTCGGATGAGAAGGAGCGTGCTGAGCATGTGATGTTGGTAGACCTGGGCCGCAACGATATTGGGCGGCTCTCGGAGATGGGGAGCGTGCAGGTGACTGACTATATGGTTATTGAACGCTATAGTCACGTAATGCACTTGGTGTCCCATGTGCAAGGCGTATTGCGGAAAGAATTTGATGCCTACGATGTCATTCGAGCGACGTTCCCGGCCGGAACTCTTTCGGGTGCGCCCAAGATTCGTGCCATGGAGATTATCCATGAATTGGAGCCCGAACCCCGCGGCGTGTATGGGGGAGCTGTTGGATATGTTGGCTATGATGGCAATATGGATTTGGCGATCACGATTCGCACTCTGGAAGTGGCGAATGGTACCGTGGCGATCCAGGCGGGTGCCGGAATTGTTTACGACTCCGACCCGGTGAAGGAATTCCAGGAAACATGTCAAAAGGCTCGCGGCATGCAGAAGGCCGTGCAACTGGCCGCTCGGGCACTCGAGTTGGATGGAGATGGGGTATGATTGTCCTAATCGATAATTACGATTCGTTCACCTACAACCTGGTGCAGATGATGTCCGCGATTGGCACGGACATTAAGGTCTTCCGGAATGACGCCATTACGGTGGAAGCGGTTGAAGCGCTGAAACCCGAAGCGGTGGTTGTTTCGCCCGGCCCTTGTACGCCTAAAGAGGCTGGAATCTCGGTTGAATTGATTAAGCGGATGACCGGTCGGATTCCAGTTTTGGGTGTCTGTTTAGGACATCAATCATTGGGCGTCGCCTTTGGTGCCACCGTTTCGAATGCCAAGCGCATTATGCATGGCAAGGTGTCGCAGGTTCGGCACGATGGACAGGGTATTTTCAAAGGGATGGGCAATCCTTTTCAGGCGGGGCGATATCATTCGTTGGCCATTTTAAAGGAGACGCTTCCCTCGGAACTGATCGCGAATGCCTTTAGTGAAGATGATGAAATCATGGGGATACACCATCTCACACACCCGACCTATGGCGTCCAGTTCCATCCTGAGTCTGTGTTAACTCCCACGGGAAAACGGTTGATGCGCAACTTCCTCGATATTGTGGCGGAAAAGAAGTTCGCCCTATGAAAGAGTACCTGCAGAAACTGATCGCGGGCCAGAGTCTGAGTACGCCCGAAGCCACGGCGGCCTTTGACCGGATTATGGATGGAGACGCAACGCCGGCCCAGATGGGTGCCTTTCTGGCCGCCTTACGGATCAAGGGCGAAACCATCGATGAGCTAACGGGCGCGTGCTCTTCCATGCGTCGCCATGCGGTGTTCATAGATCCGTGTGGCAAGCAGGTGGTGGACACCTGCGGCACGGGTGGCGACAGCTTGGGCACCTTTAATATTTCGACTACCGCCGCCTTTGTTGTGGCGGGGGCCGGTGTCCCTGTTGCTAAACATGGCAACCGCTCGGTCACCAGTAAGTGTGGTTCGGCGGACGTGTTAGCTGAATTGGGTGTTAATCTTGAGGTGTCGCCGGACGTGATTGAGGAATGTATTCGTGAGGTGGGGATTGGCTTCTTGTTTGCTACAAAGTTGCATCCCGCCATGAAGCACGCCATGGGTCCACGCAGGGAGTTGGGATTTAAAACGATATTCAATCTGTTGGGACCGCTGGCAAATCCTGCCGGAGCCCGCTGTCAGGTGTTGGGCGTATTTTCCCCGGAATTAACTGAGATGTTTGCCGAAGTGTTGAGGCAGCTGGGAAGTCAGCGAGTATTTGTAGTTCATGGACAGGATGGGATGGACGAGATTACCGTAACAGGTACGACCCGAATTAGTGAGCTACGGGATGGTACGATTCGCACCTACAATTTTGATCCGCTGTCGGTCATGGAAGACTATGCCGACATTTCAACATTGGCGGGGGGAGACCCTAAACAGAACGCCATGATCACGAGAGCCATTCTGGAAGGCGAGCGCGGACCACGGCGCGATATCGTCTGCCTGAATGCTGCGGCTGGGTTGATTGCGGGCGGCAAGGCCATGGACTTCAAGGAGGGTTTCTTGTTAGCCGAAAAGACCCTCGATAGTGGTGCCGCCTTAAAGACGCTTGAAGCCCTTGTCATTAAGACTCAGTCCTAAAACCCCACGTGCTCAAACCATAAAAATGATTGTTTATCAGTGTGTTGTATAACCCCTAAAAGAAAGATCGTATGAAACAGTGAAATGGTTGTTGTCTCTAAGTGTACTGGTAGTTCTCGTTACAGGCTGTGCGACAACAAAATAAATTGTGCCATTGCCGAGTCAGGCCAACACTGCCCCGGACCCGGACAAGGCGAGGATCTATGTTCTGCGTCATACTGGGATCATTGGGGGTGCCATGCCGGCAACCGTCTGGGATGGTACAGAGAAAATCGGTAGTACAGGCCCTAATGGATTCCTTTGCTGGGAAAGATCACCTGGAGATGCATCCATTCGCGTTCAATGGCCATCGGCCCCCATTCAGGGCGCTCTGTCGATCAAGTGCGAAAAAGGCGAAACCTACTACATTAAACACGGGCTGAAGATGGGATTCTGGGTCAGCAGGAGTACTCTGGTACTTCTGCCTCAGGACGATGGGCAGAAGATGCTCTCAAAGTCAAAACAGCCAAAGCAGTTGTAGGGAGCGATGGGCGGACGATGCTTGCGATAGCCACTGCTCCCCGCGATATCAATAGCCGGATTTGTGCCAACGATCAAGCGTCACGTGTTGCCCATTGCTTAATT
>JBBQNS010000003.1:0-67655 GCA_038330175.1 Kiritimatiellia bacterium | reverse complement strand
CCAAGCAGCGGTCTGCCAAAAATCGGCCGTTTCACTTGTTTTTCTGGTCTCACCATGACAATCTTTGATGATTAGCAACTGTGCATGAAGACGAAGCACCGCTTAGGACCATGGTGTTGCATTGGCTAATGGCTGGCGGGGCCTAAATACTATGGCTATATTTAAATTGACCTCTTTTCCCTCGGTAGTAGATCTGCAACAAAAAATGGCCGATGGCTTGGCTCTGTGCTTTCAAACAAAAGGCGCCAGCCCTTTTGCCGTGATGCTTTCCGGCGGGAAAACACCCCTTGGAATTTATGAGATATTGGTAGAACGAGGCGTGAAGGCTTCTGCGCAGGCACATATACTTTATTCTGACGAACGTCATGTTCCCGATTCCTCCGATGAAAATAACTATCATCACACGGTGGCCCTGCTCCAGTCGCTGGGGATCCCTGCCTCCCGGGTGATGCGTGTACATACTGGGCAATCTTTGGAAAGGGCGGCCTCCCAGTACCACCAGGAATTGCTCCGGTTTTTAAGCGGGGGGGGGCGTATTGCATGGGGCCTTTTGGGGATCGGGGCTGATGGACATACAGCTTCGTTATTTTCTTTCAGTGATATCGAGCGCGGGAAGGATAGGTTCGCTGTTGCCATCCCGCATGAGCCAAAGCCAGACCGGATTTCTGTGACACCCGATTTGCTAGCCCGAGTCGATCGGCTGATGATTCTCGCAACAGGTTCTGAAAAAGATGGGATTATTGAAAAACTTTTGCGGCGAGGCGAAGAGGTCGTAACGGGGCGGGCTTTACGGGAGGTTCCGGAGGTTGAGATTTGGAAAGCGTGATTAGGAACAGATCCTTACCAAGGCCCGGTCGATTCAATTCATCAGGGGACACCTATCTGGGAGGTGGGCCGGATATGGGGAGCTCGACCCAGAACATGTTTCCTGGATTAGGCGTATTTTCTATTCCGATACAGCCACCATGGGCTTCAGCCACAAGCTTACAGAACGGAAGCCCTAACCCGGGGATATAAGGTCCGCTTCCGCTGAGGGCGGAATTTGCCTGAGTATATTTTTCGAAGACATTGAGATGTTCTTCCGCTGGAATGGGCGCTCCGTTGTCTTCAATGTTAATTCTCACCCTGTCATGGATTTGATGAAGACTGATGTGGATGTGTCCACTTACATCGCGGGTTGAACGGATGGTATTTGTGATTAGGTTGGCGAGCATTCTGCGAACTAGGCCTGAGTCTACTATTGCCTGAATGGGCAAAAGAGGGGCGACCAGGGTCAGGGCGCGCGAGTCTCTCAAGGGCTCCATACTTCGGATTACCTGCCCGGACAAATCGACGAGATCGCACATGGCGAGGTTCAGAGGTAAGGTGCGATTTTCCATTCTGTTAACATCCAAAATAGAATTAATCATTTCGATCATGTTGCCTGTATGGGCCTGCGCTTCAGTGAGGTACGATGATACTTTCGGAGAGAGAGAGTCGGCTTCGTCCGTTTTGATGAGCTCAAGATAATTCTCAATCGCGCAAAGAGGGTTTCTTAGGTCGTGGATAATCGTGTGGATCAGATCATCTCGCAAAGCTTCCAGCTCCTGCATGCGTTGCAAGGTATTCCTCAATTGTTCTCTTTGTCGGCGCAGGTCAAGATGCGTCGAAATTCGAGAAAATACTTCGTCTATTTGAAAAGGACGGGTGATATAATCGACACCCCCGGATGAGAATGCCTTAACTTTATCCAGAGTTTCGTCTCCACCGCTCACGAAAATGACGGGAATATCCGAAAATACGGGGTCCGCTTTGATTCTTTTACAGACCTCGAAGCCGTCGATATCCGGCATGCGCACGTCTAACAGAATGAGATCGGGGATTTTGTTTTTGACGGCTTGAATGGCCAGTTTGCCGCTCAGGGCTGCCCGTGTTGTGTACCCGCGCATTTTAAACATGGCTGCCAAAAACTGAAGGTTGGCTGGAATGTCGTCTACGATGAGAATATCAGCCGTAATCTGGTTCATGCGATCGGGTTCCATTTGAAGCTTAAGTTACCAGAATAATCTAAATTTCCAATTATTTTGGTTTATTTCCTGTTTATTAGATCCTGTTAGCTGTGTTAGCATCATTGCCTATGAACAAGGATCTTGAAAATGTATTGGTAGTGGAGCGTGCGCTAGTTGAGCGGATCGGCATGTTTCAAGGTTTGATGCTGGACACTGAACGGTATTTGCCGGATTTATTAGATCCGCGAAACTATCGTTTTGTGCCACGCCATAAAGCTGAGCAAGACACGTCCCTAAAACAGTTGATTCCCTACTTCCTGATTTGCCATGAAGAGCGGATTTGGTGTTATGTTCGAGGCAAAAAATCCGGGGAAGATCGTTTGGTGGCCAAGGCGTCCATGGGTATTGGTGGCCATATCAATAATCAGGACTTAGACTTGTTTGATAATAATATTTACAATCGGGCGGCCATTAGAGAGCTAGAGGAGGAAGTTATTCTCCCCGCTGGGTATAGCCATAAGGTAGTGGCTCTATTAAACGATGACCTAACGCCGGTCGGTCAGGTTCATCTTGGGGTCATCCATATCTTGCACTCCCCATCCTCCGATGTCCGAAAACGCGAAGGAGTCATTACAGAATCAGGATTCCGGACTGTAAGCGAGCTTAAAGCCATGTATGACCGCATGGAGACCTGGTCCCAAATCTGCTTGGATCAGATCGATAGCTTGTTGGCTCGTGGATGAGGGGCTCGCTTTTATTTCATGCAGCCGGCTCGTCTTAGATTGTTGGCTATACGGGCTGCTACAGGTTCATCGGTGACCATAAATTTCTGGCCTGTGACCAGTTCATAGGCTTGAATATAACGTTTGGCGGCTTCGATACGGACGGCTTCGGTCAGTTCCGGGGGCGTGCCCTCTCCCCGGAATCCCTGCGATACCAACCACTCGCGGATATACTCTTTGTCAATTTTGCGCTGTTCTTTTCCTGCTCCGAAAAGAGAATCGTAGGTGTCAGCGAACCAATAACGCGATGAGTCGGGAGTGTGGATTTCGTCTGAAACCACCAACTTCCCATTTAACTTGCCGATTTCATATTTTGTATCAACGAGGATGAGGCCTTGTTTAGAGGCATGCTTAACGCCGGCGTCAAAAAGTTCGAAGCATAGAGCGGCGGCGGCGTCATAGGTTTCAGCGTCAATTAATCCTTCCTGAATGGCTTCCTCACGGGAGATAGGACGATCGTGTTTTTCGTGTTTCGTTGTCGGGGTGAGAATCGGGCGTTCTAGTTTCTGATCTTTTTTCAATCCTTCGGGGAGGGTGTTGCCACAAAAATAGCGTACCCCGCGTTCATAGTTGTACCAGGCTGATGTTTTAGTCACCCCGGTGACATAGCTCCGAACAATAAATTCAAGTGGGAGTTGTTCGCACTCATGCACAATCATGACGTTGGGATCCGGGATGGAGAGCAGATGGTTAGGAACGATCGATTTCGTTTTTTCAAACCAGAATGCCGCCATTTGATTCAGAACCTGACCCTTGAAGGGGATCGTGCCGATAATGCAATCGAAAGCGGATACCCGGTCTGTCGTCACGATGATCCGTTGATTCTTTTGGAGATAACTCTCACGTACCTTGCCATATAGCCGTTCACCAAGGCCAGAGAAGTGGGTTTCATTCAATGTGTTGTTCAGCTCGGATTGAAGGCGTTCTTCTGCGATCATTATTATTTTCTCCTTTTATAAGGTATTTTTTAAATAACTAAAATTCAGGGTAACAGAGTGAGAATAGCGGGTGCTACATCCCAGCCGCGCTGGGTCAGAAAATATTCGAGGTGCCGTGCTGCCAGGGCTCGCATTTCCGATGTGAGCGCCTGTAGCGAGCGTTTGGAGGGGGCTGGGCCTAAGATAATAGCAGCGGTGACCTCCATGCCTTTGAGCCCCAGAAATCCTCGGCCTGAGCTTGAGTCCCAGATGTCGGCAAAGGTGGAGAGGACAATCCGAATGCGCTCAAAAAAAATCAATTCCATTCCGGCATCTCGCGAGGTGATAAGTTGGCGGGTATCAAGTACCCACACGGTTTCCCGCCCGCACGCGATCCATGAAGCAGGATAGATGATGCGGTTGCCAAATAGGCGGATGCGTCGGGCTAATGCCACCTCCCCAGCGGCGTCTAAAGCATGAGCGAGTAGTTCGCGTGACTGGCGAGGGTCCAATTCCTCAGGAATCACCTCAATTTGATCAAGGTATAAGGCAACACCCTGGGCGGCCTCCGCCAAGGGGGGGTGTGAGGCGAGGGCGGGGTTACCGCAAAGGGCGGGGACATCGGTTAGCAGTCGGTCTGCTATTTTTTCGCGCGAGGTTCCGGAGATAATGGAATCCTGCCAAATCATCAGCGAGTTACCATCCCCTGAATAGCATTAATAAACTGGTTAACATCCTTAAAGCGGCGATAAACAGAGGCGAATCTCACATAGGCGACCTCGTCAATTTTCTCGAGTCGCTCCATCACCTTTTCGCCGATAATATCGCTCGTGACCTCCCGTTCAAAATCATTGCCCAGTTCAGTAATGATATTATCTACGATGATCTCGATCTCTTCCATACTGACGGGACGTTTTTCGCAAGCACGGGCGATTCCATTGATCAGTTTTTCCCGTGACAACTCTTCATGCCGTCCATCACGTTTGACGATGTGGAGCGCCACTTTGACAACTTCCTCGCGAGTGGTGAAGCGATGCTCACATCCAACGCATACCCTGCGACGACGGATGACGTCGCCGCCACGGGAGGCCCTGCTATCGATAACCTTATCTTCACTATGACCGCATCGGGGACAACGCATGATTCACCTTAAAATGTTGTTGGTGTTGCATAGTAAGGGAAAAATAGGAGTCGGTCAACACGCGGAATCATCTTGCAGAGGATAGCCTGCACTTTTAATCATTGGAGCCGGCGGTCTCCGCCGGTGGTCATTGTTGAGTCCGATTTGGATTATTGTGCTCAGGCGTTGATGTCACAGCCCAAAGCCATTTGATAGGCCTGAGAGTAATATCGCCCGAGGTTATGCCAATCAAAATGTTCGGAGGCAATTTGAACACGATTTCGTTGGTTGATGCGTTCACGCCGGTCCATCTGCATGAAATCAAATAATTGGTTGGTCAGCGTGGTGGCGGAAATATCGAACGAGTTGAAGCGGCGGTTAAGTATATGTAATCCGTCCGTGTCATGATTTTCGATATTCTGCGACAGATAAGTACCGAATCCCGAAAGGTCACTGGTAATAGAGGGAAGCCCGAGTGCCGCACATTCTAATGGGGCATAGCCCCAGGGTTCGTAGCTGCTTGGGAAAACACCCAGATGACAGCCCCGCACGAACTGATCGTAATCCATTCCAAAGAGCGGGTCGTTGGTGGTGACGAAGTCCGGGTGATAAACAACTTTGACGGGGTCGCCAGGTTGGTTGAATAACCGGCAGGAGCGAAGCTGATTAAGGATCTCATCATTGCGGTCATCCATCAGGTCATGGGTCACGATGGATGGCATGCTCTTGCTTTTCCATACATGCATCAGGCGGCGGAGGCGAAGTCTCCAATAATCATCCACTAATTCATCCATGTCCGGGAATTTTCCCATGGACGCTGCGACAAAAAGTCGTTCGCCGATTTGGCTGGAAATGGCGCGGCAATCATCCTGCATTTCCTGCATCATGGCGCGTCGGCGTAACGCTTCCGCATTGATGGAGCGAATCGGTTTCCGAGTGATAATGAAAAAGACGACGGTTTTATTTGTTCCGGCCTGCTTCATGCGGAAATTAAGCCGGGCCAACGATTCAATGGTGAGATCAAAGCCTTTATTCCGATATTCAAAACGACCTGAAGTGAAAAAATAAAGGGTACGATCCAGATCAAAGGAATAGCTTGGGAAAAAATGGGCGACTACAAACTCATTGATTTTCTCCTTGTAGATCCGGTGAAGGTTCTGAAATTCATGCAGAGCCACAAAGCGTTCGATATTCAAGCCGTTAGGAAGGAGCGTATCCGGCTTGCGCCCTAGGAGATGCTCGCATTCGTAGCCCGTGATATCACTGACGGTAGTGAACACATGGCACCCATGTGCGGCGGCACGTTCCAAGCGGACTTGCGCTTCGATGTTATACTTACGGGCATCTGCTTCCCAGTCAACAAAAGGCACGTGATCATAAAACCAGGGGTCGTTCATGGCCAGATAACGACCAAGCAAAGTAGCGTGCGTTGTGAATACGATGGAGACTGGAATCTGGGCCCGCCGCATTTCAGGAATGGCCGAGGCCCCCATCCATTCATGGAAGTGGGCAATCATCGGGCGTCTAACAGGCTGCGCTTTGGTGATGGCTCTAAAGCATTGTTCAACGGTGTAACCGAATGAAACCACTTGATTAACCAGGTCATCATCCGTCATGGCAATGTTGTGGTGTTCCCACAACAGATATTTGATAAAGCCCAGTTGCGATTGAACGGAGAGGGGGTTGAGTAGCAATACACGCGGTCGCCCCGTGATGAGCCAGTGTCCATAATGCGCCTCAATCCCTTGTTCGGCCAGGATTTGCAAAACATCTTTGAAAAAGCCAGTAGGTTGGATTTCTTCGAATTCAGTTTGTGAAGTTTGTGGGTTGTAAGGTCCAATGAGACAATACCGGTTACCCCACTGCTCAACGATACTTGGCACCTTTGATCGGATGACCGTGTAGATCCCGCCAAGTTGTTGGCACACTTCCCACGCGACTTCGAAAAGTAACGGCTGAGTCGAGGCGGCGGGTTCTTTTGAAATATTTGAATCAACTTGCTTAGACATCATGCACCTCATTAATAGATAGTCGGTTAACTTCTACACTCCGCACGGATTAGAGGCAAGCGACAAGTTTACACGACAAAAATAGTCCAAAATACCTTAGAAAACAGTGAAAATTATTGACGTTGGGTGGGGCGAAGTGGTGTATTGTGTGTCGAGAGTACATAAGTGTGGGGCATAAGTGCAGGCAGAAGAAAAAAAAGAAACCAATATGGGGATTATGCAGGGCCTTTTCATGGGCACCTACACCCATTTATTGGATCCCAAAAAGCGCCTGACCATTCCATCGGAATGGCGTGAATGTGCGGGTTTGTCTGCTGGGCTCTATGTTCTGCCGGATCTTGAGGGACGGATGTTCCTGAATGTGTATCCCGCTCGTGAAATGATTCAGCGCTTACAGAGCCTCCGAAATCTTTCGGTTGCGGATGTGAAGGGGCGGCAATTTGCCCGTATTTTAGGTTCGCAATCTCAATTGGCTCCCTGGGATTCAGCGGGACGTATTCGTGTTAATGATGGATTGCTGGAGCATGGAAAACTGATGGATCAAGTTACCCTTGTCGGTTCGATTGATCACTTCGAACTGTGGAATCCGGAATTATGGAAACAGGTAAATTCGACCGGGCTTGTGGATCTTGGTGAAGCGGCGCGTTCGGTTGGGTTCTAACCTGTAATTTTTAAATGCATCAGTCCGTAATGCTTTCAGAGGTGCTGGTGGGGTTGGGCTTGCAGCCTGGTGCGGTGGTGGTTGATGGAACTCTGGGTGGAGGCGGGCATGCGCTGGCTCTAGCGGATGCGGTGGGTCTCCAAGGGCGGGTGGTGGCATTGGACCAGGATGCAGGCGCATTGGATCGAGCGCGGCAGAAGCTTGGAAGCAAAGTAGCACAATGTTTGTTGGTGCAGTCGAGTTTCGCCAGGATGGATCAGGTTGTCGCGGAGCTGGGCCTAAAGCAGGTGGACGGAGTGTTATTGGATATCGGGATCTCTTCGGATCAGTTGGATGATCCGGAGCGCGGCTTTAGCTTTATGCGAGATGGCCCTTTGGATATGCGCATGGATCAGGAGGCGCCTCTGACGGCAGCTGATTTGTTGAACACGCTACCGGAAGTGGAACTTGCACGGGTGTTTAAGAAATATGGCGAGGAGCCCCGGGCAAGAGCAATTGCGCATAAGATTGTGGGGCAACGGGGAGCGGTTCCGTTCCGGAGAACCGCTCAGTTGGCCGAGTTAGTGATGACGGTGTATGGCGGACGGCGGGGACGGATTCACCCGGCGACGTTGACCTTTCAGGCACTCAGGATTGCAGTTAATGGTGAGTTGGAGGCTTTGGAGGCGGGATTAGAGGCTGGGCTTCGAATTTTGAAGGTTGGCGGCAGAATGGCTGTGATTACCTTCCATAGTCTTGAAGATCGGATCGTTAAACAATTTTTTGTGGAACATCAGGGGAGAATGGAATCTCTTCCGGAAGGTGGGGCGAGATGGGTTGGCGCTCTACCTGAAATGACAATTTTAACCCGTAAGCCCGTGGTGGCAACGGATGAAGAGTGCAGGGAAAATACCCGCGCGCGTTCAGCCAAGTTGAGAATCGCGGAGCGAAAGGAGCAGAACTAGATGATGGCTAAGAAAAACAGAAAAAAGGGGCAGACAAAATTTCCGGTTCCGATTCCTCTCGTTGCACTCCTGGTGGTGTTGGTTGGGTTTGCCTTGGTGTATGTCTGTCTCCAGTCTCGGACCGAGACGCTTGGTCGTGAAATCCGTGGCCTAGAGGCGTCCCAAAGTCGGCTACGCGATCAATTGGTTCGCGAGCAATGTGAATGGGCGAAAATGCAGTCGCCGTCTAGCCTTGAGCTGGCTTTGAAATCGCATGGATTAGTGATGACCTGGCCTGGGCGTGACCAGATTGTGCGGGTGCGGTATGATGGCTCTCTTGATACCCTTCATGGGTACGAAACCCGCCCCTCAGCTCGGGTGGCCCGGAATAATAGGATTGTGATGAATGACTGAGCCACGTGGATCAACCAGATTCATCGTCATTTTGGTTCTTTTGGGCCTAGTGATGATGGTTTTGGTCGGTCGGTTGGCTTTTCTACATCTGGGGGGCGATCAAAACAAGGCTACTGCGGCCAAAACAAAGCCTTTCAAGCAGACCCTAACGGTCCCACGTGGACGGATCTTGGATGGGAGCCCTTCAGCCGGAATATTAGCTCTCAATGTAGGTGTCAAGGATATCTGGGCTGACCCCTCTTTGTTGATTGCGAGTAATCGAGTGGGGACCACTCTCACCTGCCTCGTCCCGTTGATCCCCATTGACATGGCTGACGTTTTACCTCGATTAAATAAAACCAACAGCCAGTTTGCCATGATTTCCCGTTACGTCTCTGCCGAAAAAGCAGACGCCATAGAAAAGCTGAAACTACCCGGCGTCCATTCGAGTGATTCGTCCATCCGGTCTTACCCCCAGAATGAAATGCTATGCCATGTTCTTGGATTTGCCAACAATGAAGGGGTGGGCTCCAGCGGGCTTGAGCTGGCGATGGAGAAACTCTTAAAGGGAAGCCCGGGCCTGATTGAAAGCCGTCTCGATGGAAAACGCCGAGAGATGGTCGAGCGCAGAACTCAGGAGATCCCTTCAAAGAGCGGGGCCGATGTGGTCCTGACCATTGATCAGCAGCTTCAGTACATGCTCGAAAAAAGCGTTGATGCAGCGATGGAGCGCAACCGGTCTAAGGCTGCTTTTGCCATTATGGAGCGAGTGCGAACGGGCGAAATTCTAGCGATGGTCAGTCGCCCCGGATTTGATCCAAATCAGTTTCGTAAAGCAACAGACCCACAGAAACTTAATCGTGCTATTGGCTATGTTTACGAGCCGGGATCCACCTTCAAGGTGTCGGTGATTGCGGCGGCTTTAAATGATGGGATTGTCACACCCGAGACGATATTTAACACTGAAAATGGCCGTTGGCTTTATCAGAAGAAAATACTTCGCGATTATCATGGTTATTCTCAATTAAGTGTGGCTGACGTCCTCAAGAAATCCAGTAATATCGGGGCCGCTAAAATTGCGATTATGCTGGGAAATGTGCGCATGGATAAGTATTTGCGAAGTTTCGGCATTGGAGGCAAGTTGGGTTTGGATTTGCCAGGTGAAGAGGGTGGGATATTAATGCCGGTTCAAAAATGGGCCGCGATCAGCTCGAGCCGTATTGCCATTGGGCAGGGGGTGGCCGTGACGGGGCTTCAAATGTTGGGGGTGTTGTGTGCCATCGCTAACGACGGAGCCTTAATGAAGCCCTATCTTGTAAAGGAAGTGATCGCCGATGATGGGACTGTTTTGTTGCGTCGCCAACCGCAGGTGATATCGCATCCGATTCGCCCTGAAACCGCTGCATTAATGAGGCGTTTGTTGGCCCGGGTTTGTGAAGAAGGGGGAACTGGGTTCAAGGCCAGAGTAAATGGATTTTCAGTAGGCGGAAAAACAGGTACCGCGCAAAAGCCGATCTCCGGCCATTATTCAGAAACTGATTATATGGCTTCATTTGTTGGCTTTATCCCGGCCGATCATCCCGAAATCGGGATGATTATTGTGTTTGATGAGCCACAACCGCTTCATACGGGAGGCGCGGTATCGGCCCCAGTATTTGGCGAAGTCGCCGAGCAGGCGGTGCGTTATTTGGGGCTCACCCCCACGGAGAGTCTGGTGCCGTTGTCAAAAACAATCCAAACCGTTGGCCCTGGCGAGACGTTTTAATGAAGTTATCCGAACTATTAAAAAAAGTGAAGACGCTTGTCGTGCGGGGCAATCCTGAGCGCGAGGTGAGCGGAATTGCCTACGACTCCCGGCAGGTAACCTCTGATCAACTGTTCGTGGCCATTCCCGGTGCACATTGTGATGGATTTGAATATGCGGAAGAAGCCATTAAGCGGGGCGCAACAGTGGTGGTAACCTCTCACGCTCGGCTTTCTGCACGTGAAGTTACTCAGGTACAGGTGGAAGATACGCGATTGGCTTTAGCCGAGATTTGTGACGCTTTCTATGGGCATCCCAGCGGGATGCTATCCGTTGTCGGGATCACTGGTACAAATGGAAAAACGACGACCGCTTTTATGGTCAGGGATATATTGGAATCTGTCGGACGCATACCGGGCTTGATCGGGACGGTCCATTATGAAATTGGAACGCGGATTATCCCCGCACGCCGAACCACGCCGGAATCCTTGGAAGTTCAGGATTACTTGAAACAGATGGTGCGAGCGGGCTGTCATAGTGTTGTTATGGAAGTGTCGTCGCATGCGCTAGATCAAAAACGGGTTTCAGGCGTTGAGTTTGATGTGGCGATTTTTACTAATCTGACGCGCGATCATTTGGACTACCATCATACAATGGAAGCGTATTATAGCGCCAAACGCCGATTATTTACTGAGCTTGGTCGTGGACATAAACGTGCCGTGGCCATTATCAACCACGACGACCCCTGGGGGCGCAAGCTGGCTGTGGATCCTGAAATCCATGCGGAGGTCATCACCTTCGGCATCGAGGCGGGAGCTATGGTTCAGGCGGTGGATGTGCGTTTGAGTATGAATGGCAGCGAATGTAAAGTGGTGACGCCTTGGGGCGAAAGTCAACTGCGGACACCGCTTCTGGGGCGCTTTAATCTGCAGAACTTGCTTGGTGCCTATGCGGCGGGGCGGGCCATGCAATTGGATGATGCGGCTATGGTTCGGGCTTTGGCGGCACGTGCAATTGTTCCTGGGCGGCTTGAAGAGATTCCCGTAAATCGCGGCTGGCGGGTGTTTGTTGATTATGCCCACACAGATGATGCTTTGGCGAACGTGCTGGAAACCGTGCGGTGTTTAACCAGAGGGCGGTTGATCGTTGTGTTCGGTTGCGGCGGCAACCGGGATAAAAGTAAACGGGCATTGATGGGGGCTGTGGCAGCACGTTTAGCGGACATGGCGATTGTCACCTCAGATAACCCTCGCGATGAAGAGCCCCTGTCGATCATCAATCAAGTGTGTTCTGGATTTGGTAGTGCTTCAAATTATGAGGTTGTTGAAGACCGCAGTAAAGCGATTGCAATGGCTTTGGCTGTAGCACGGGATAAAGACGTGGTGATCATTGCCGGTAAAGGTCATGAAACAACTCAGGAAATAGCCGGGGTTCAAACCTTTTTTGATGATCGCACGGTTGTGAAAAAAGCTTTAATAGAAATGGACCGCTAAGAATTACATGAACTCTTTTGATCCCGTAGATTTGGCGAACTGGTGTGGGGGACACTGGATTCCCCGCCTCCCTGAAAAAATCCAATCGGTAGTGCATGACGCCAAGAACGCTGTGCCCGGGGCTCTCTTTGTCGCCCTACGTGGCGCACGATTTGACGGACATGACTTTGTGGCGCAGGCAGCTGGGGCGGGTGCGGCAGGGGCATTGATTGCCCGATCCCGCCTAGCCGGGCTTCAGCATCTGGAGCTACCCTTGCTGGTGGTTGAGGATTCGGCCCAGGCCTTGAAGGAATTGGCAACCGGTTATCGCGAGAAACTGGGGCTTTCCGTTGTGGGCGTTACGGGTAGCACTGGCAAAACTACGGTTAAAGAGATGATTGCCTGTCTGCTAGCGGGAACCTTTTCAACCGCACGCACCAAGGGAAATTGGAACAATGACATAGGTCTCCCTCTCAGCATTTTGGCTATCCCGCCGAAAAGTGAGGTGGCCGTTTTGGAGCTGGGTATTAGCCATCCCGGCGAAATAGCTCCGCTCTGTTCAATCGCAAAACCCAACTGGGGTGTTATCACCAATGTGGGGCCTGTGCATCTTGAATTTTTCTCCTCCGTTGAAGCGATTGCCCGTGAAAAGGCTGAATTATTGCGGAGTCTACCGATTGACGGGATTGCCGTAATAAGCCGGGATGAACCCTATGAAGCGGTTTTACGTGCCAGGGCACCAGGCCGGGTTATTACGACTTCCGTTAATGAGTCGATGGAGGCGGACTATCGTTTGGTTTTTGCGGACAAAAAGACGGGTGAGTGCAAGGTGGAGGATCGGGTTAATGGTGGAATTCACGCCTTTCGCCTGTCGTTGCCAGGAGCCCATAACCGTAGCAATGCACTGCTGGCCATTGCCGTTGCTCGCGGATTTGGAGTGTCCTGGGAGCAGATCGCCGCCTCCTTCGACCGTTTTGTTCCTCCCCCGATGCGGTGGGAGCAAACGGAAGCGGGCGGGGTTACTTTCATCAATGACGCGTACAATGCCAATCCCCTCAGCATGAAGGCGGCCATTCAAACCTTCAGGGAGCTGGGCATCGCGGGACGTAAATGGCTGGTGCTGGGCGATATGCTCGAGCTGGGGTCCTCCGAGGTGGAAGAACATCTGGCGCTTGGACGCTCCTTGGCAGGGGAGGCTTGGGCGGGGCTTATCACCATTGGTGTCTTGGGTACCCAAATCTCGAAAGGGGCTCTTTCCGCAGGGATGCTTCCTGAGCGAGTTCACGCTTTTGAAACGCTTGATCCGAGTGTTGAGCTCTTGAGGAATTGTATCGCTCCTGGGGATGCCGTATTGGTAAAAGCCTCGCGCGGAAAACATTTGGATGAAGTTGTAGCTCAACTTTCCAGCAGGCTGAATAAGGATTAAAAGACATGTTCTATTATTTGCAGTATTTCAGTGGTTGGATTTCCGAATTACGTGTGTTTAAGTACATTACGGTTCGCGCACTTTGTGGGGCCGGAACGTCGTTTTTATTGTGTGTCATGCTTGGCCCCTGGGTGATCCGAAAACTCCGCGCCTATAAAGTACAGCAATATATTCGAAAAGAAGAGGCCCCTCCGCTTCATGTGTTACATGAAAAAAAAGAGGGAACGCCCACCATGGGAGGAATCCTCATTATTGGTTCGGTAACCGTGTCTACCTTGCTTTGGGCCATGCCGACAAATGTTTTTATTCTTTTAACGCTGTCGACGTTTATCTTTATGGGGTTTGTGGGGTTTTTGGACGATTCGGTGAAGCTGCGTGGGAAAAATGCCATAGGCCTAAGCGCGCGGGCTAAATTCCGGCTTCAAATATTATGGGCCGTCATTATCGGTGGTGTCATGTTGATCCTCCCGGAAACCCGGGAGCATGCCAAGCAGCTGATGGTTCCGTTTTGTAAGGGGCCGGTGATCAAGGATTTGGGTTGGTTTGTGGCGATTTTATTTGTGGTTTTGATCGTCGTGGGCGCAAGCAATGCGGTCAACTTGACCGATGGATTAGATGGCTTAGCCATCGGGTGTAGCAGTACAGTGGCTTTGGCGTATTTAGTGATGGCGTATATCGCGGGGCACCGTACTTTTGCAGAATATTTATTTATACCCTACATTCCCGGTACCGGTGAATTGGCTGTTTTTTGTGGCTGTCTTTTGGGAGGCTGTCTAGGTTTTTTATGGTATAACTGTCACCCCGCTCAGGTTTTCATGGGGGATACGGGGAGTCTGGCATTGGGCGGCGCCGTGGCTATGGTTGCCATTCTCATCAAGCAGGAGCTTGTATTGATTATTGTCGGGGGCGTCTTTGTAATGGAAGCCATGAGTGTGATTTTGCAGGTGGCTTCTTTTAAATTACGTGGAAAAAGAATTTTTGCCATGGCTCCAATCCATCATCATTTTGAAATGAAAAAATGGAGTGAGACACAGGTGACGATCCGGTTTTGGATTCTTTCCATTTTGTTTGCGCTCCTTGGGATCGCTACGCTTAAAATCAGGTGAGATCCATGTCTGAACAAACCACACTATCTGGTTCTGCCGTGCTCGTGCTGGGGTTAGGTGCCAGTGGAGAAGCTGCCGCTCAGCTCTTGCGCCATCAAGGCCGACAGGTAATGGTTATTGATTCCGGGGTGAGCCCCGCGCTGGAGGCAAGGGCGTTAAAATTACAGGCAGCAGGATGCCAGGTGTGCCTTGGTTCAAGGGACTTGCCTGCCGTTTCGGTTGAGTTTGCTGTTGTAAGTCCGGGAATCCCCGAGACAGACCCCTGGCTAGTGGAACTCCATCATCGAACAATCTCGGTGATTTCTGAGCTAGAGCTTGGGTGGCGCGCCTGCCAAAGTCGAATTCTGGCTGTAACCGGTTCTAATGGGAAAAGCACGCTGGTTAAGTTGTGTTGCGAGTCCCTGCAAAACGCCGACTTTTCCGCAATGGCTGGCGGGAATTACGGGACCCCTTTATCCGCCCTGGCCTGTTTAGACCCTGCGCCCGAATGGGTGGTGGTTGAGGTCAGTTCATTCCAGCTGGAAGCCGTCGAACAATTTGTGCCTGATGCGGGGATCCTGCTGAACATTAACCCGAATCATTTAGACCGGCATGGTTCCTTTGAGCGTTATGCTGATCTGAAAGCGCGCCTATTCACGCGCATGGATCAGCGGCAGGTGGCGGTACTCCCTGAAATGGTGCTTGACCGGATTAAGATGGCCGTTCCCTCAGACTGCCGCGTTTCAACCTTTGGGTTATCTTCTCAGTCTTCTTGCTATTACGAAGATGGATTTATCCGAGGAACGGCTCTGGTTCAGCCTGTTCCTCTGGCAGGTACGATGTTTGACAACGAAGTGATGGGGATTTCGGCTGCGGCCTGCGTTGCGGCTTTGATGGGGCTCGGTATTGACCCGAAATGCGTAGGGAAGGCTGCAAAAACATTTCAAAGCCTTCCTCACCGCATGCAAAAAATCGCGGAAATAAGAGGGGTTTTATTTGTAAATGATTCCAAAGCGACCAATCTGGCGGCCTTATCCGCAGGCGTCCAGATGACACGGGGGCCGATACGCCTGATCGCTGGGGGGCTGTTAAAGGAAACGGATTTAGATTCAGTAAAAAAAATACTGGTAAACAAGGTGCGTGGTGTTTACATTATCGGCAAATATACACGGGTTATGATTGAAGCTTGGCAAGATGACTTGGCTTGTTTCGCTTGTAGTGATCTTAAAAATGCCGTGCATAGAGCTTGGCAAGACGCACAGCGGGGTGAAGTGATTTTACTGTCACCCGGTTGTGCAAGTTTTGACCAGTTTAAAGGTTTTGAAGATAGAGGCGACCAGTTTTTAAAAATTGTACGAGATATACAAAAAGGAGAATAGGTAGTGAAAAAGGTTCGAATAATAGGGTCAGTGATGGTTGTAGGCGGCTTGATGCTAAGTGTGGGATGCGGGACAACGCGTGTCAACGAGGAAGCGGTTACCCCTGTGGTCATGCCCCCGACAACAGAAGTTGTTCCTCAGGTCACTGAAGTGAAGCCTGAGCCCAAGGCGGAAGCCGTGGTCGAATCCAAGTCCTACGTCGTCAAGTCTGGTGAAAGTCTAGGTTCCATTGCCAAGCG
Source organism: Kiritimatiellia bacterium (assembly GCA_038330175.1). Classification (GTDB taxonomy): domain Bacteria; phylum Verrucomicrobiota; class Kiritimatiellia; order CAIKKV01; family CAITUY01; genus JAABPW01. The sequence goes on along the minus strand of JBBQNS010000003.1, from coordinate 51,517 downwards.
TTTCAAAGTCTCTACCAAAGATATTATCAAGCTCAATAACATTACCAACCCGAACAAGATTCGCGTAGGCCAGAAGTTGAAGCTTCCTGGTTCAGTGGAGCTGAGTGCTGCTGACAGGGCTCCTTCACATGGTGCTAAGACGGCGCATAAAAAGGCTTCAAAATCCGCCGTGAAGTCCGTTCCGGTTGCCGCCAGTGGTGATGTCTATGTTGTGAAATCTGGCGACATGCTTGGCAGCATTGCGGTGGCTCACAAGACGACGACCAAGGCGCTCAAGCAACTTAATGGTTTGACCAATGATAAATTGGTCGTGGGGCAGAAGCTAAAACTCCCCAAAGGTGCTGCCGCTCATGTGGAAAAAGGGCAAGCTGCTCCTGCACCGGACGCCGTTGTGATGCCTGATGAGAGTGTGGCGCCCGCGCCTATGGCGGATCTCGTGGCTCCGAAGTCAAATGACGTTTTGCATGTCGTCGAGCTAAACCAGGATTTAAACTCCATCGCGATGATGTATGGCGTTCGTGCTGAAGAAGTCATGCGTCTGAATAATTTGTCTTCGCCTGACGTCAAGGCGGGACAGGTATTGAAAATTCCTCCGCCTGTTGAGTGATGCGGAAAACGCCCACCATATTAGTGGGCATCGTTCTTTTGTTACTGGCGCTGGGCATCGTAATGTTGGCCAGCGCCAGTTCTGTTAAAGGGAACGCTGTCTACAAAGATGCAAACTATTTTCTGTTCCGGCAGTTGATCTGGTTAGCCGGCGCTGCGGTGGCAGGGGTGGTGACGGCGTCTATTGATTATCATCGTTGGCAACGATGGTGGATCCCTTTAGCCGTATTTTCAGGCCTATTGCTTGTTTTGGTGCTGGTCCCTCATATCGGTGCTAAGATTAATGGCAGTCATCGCTGGATACGGATAGGGCCCATTAGCACACAACCTTCCGAATTGGCCAAGTTCGCCTTGGTCATCATGATGAGCGCCTGGATGGCCAAAGGCGGAAGCAAGAATCAGTCTTTTAAAGGGGGAATATTAAAACCTCTTGCTTTAATGGCCCCCGTATTGGGTCTGGTAATTTTTGAGCCTGATTTTGGGACGACCGTTCTGCTCGGTGTGGTCGGTGCCGCCATCATGTTTACAGGGGGCAGTCCGCCCCGATATTTAGCCTTGTTGGGACTGCTGGGGCTGCTTTTATTTGCGGGAGCGGTGATGCATGACCCCATACGGGCCGGGCGCGTTTTGGCGTTCATGAATCCTGAAAAATATCCTAAGGAGGCTTATCATCTTCAACAGTCTGAGCAGGCCTTTACATTGGGTGGAGTCTGGGGGGTAGGGCTGGGAGAGAGTCTTCAAAAACATTATTATCTACCGGAGGCTCACACAGATTTCATTTTGGCCATTATTGGCGAAGAGTTAGGTTTGGCGGCCACCCTGCTCGTTGTGCTTTTGTTTGCGGGATTTTTGGCGTGTGGTGCCGCCATTAGTTTTCAAGCTCCCGATCTTTTTGGGAGATTAATGGGTATAGGATTCACGTTAATGACGTCCGTTCAGGCGGTTATTAATATAGGCGTGGTTTCCGGTTGCTTGCCCACCAAGGGGCTTGCGCTTCCCTTTATCAGCTATGGCGGCTCAAGTTTGATTGTGTCGATGATGTGTGTAGGCGTGCTTCTAAATATCGCGCGTCAAGGGGTGGTGCCGGAAGATTGCGCTTTTACCCAGGCTGTCAGAGACAAAAATAGATGGATCTAGAGGAGGCGTGAGCGCATAACAGCACCTGTTTGTGATCCTTGCGGACAGAAAACTGGCGGCCTGGAGTTGAATGTATTTGCTGGCATCGAGGGGAGAAATTCAATAATCTCCGGCCTCATTTTTTAGAGGAGTACAGCTTATGATTCCACGATATACACGTCCTGAAATCGGAAATATTTGGGATGACGAGAATAAATTCCGGATCTGGTTGAAAATCGAGATTCTCGCTTGCGAGGCAATGCATGAATTAGGGATTGTCCCCGCCGCAGATTTGAAGCGAATTAAATCCCGGGCGACCTTCAGCGTCAAACGCATCAACCAGATTGAAGCAAAGGTGAATCACGATGTGATCGCTTTCCTAACCAATGTCGCTGAACATGTGGGATCCTCTTCCCGCTTTATTCACCGCGGCTTGACCAGTTCTGATGTCCTGGACACGGCATTAGCCGTTCAGATGGTTCAGGCGATGGACATCTTAATCGCTGATGTGAAAACGGTGCGCAAGGCCGCTGCGGCAAAGGCTAAAAAATATAAATTAACTCCCATGATTGGCCGAAGTCATGGAGTGCATGCAGAACCTATTACCTTCGGTCTTAAAATGGCGTTGATGTATGACGAATTTGGCCGGGCACTCAAAAGATTGGAAGCCGCGCGAGAAGTGATCCGGGTGGGACAGCTCTCAGGGGCGGTCGGAACTCACGCGCACATTGATCCTTTTGTAGAACAGTATGTGTGCAAAAAGCTTGGGCTTAAGCCTGCGGCTATTTCGACGCAGATATTGCAACGAGATCGCCATGCGGAATATATGTCAGCAGTGGCCTTGGTTGGCGCTTCGGTGGATCGTTGGGCGACAGAATTCCGGCATCTGCAACGCACTGAAGTTTTGGAAGTAGAGGAATATTTCGGCGAAGAGCAAAAAGGGTCTTCCGCAATGCCGCATAAGAAAAATCCGATTACCGGTGAGAAACTGTGCGGGTTAGCCCGCTTGTTGCGCGGAAATTTAGTGGCAGCTCTTGAGAATGTCGCCCTTTGGCACGAGCGCGATATCTCGCACTCATCTGTCGAGCGAGTCATTTTGCCCGATAGTACCATTGCGCTTGATCACATGTTGGTGGGACTTGAAAAACTGACGCGCAACATGCTTGTGTCGCCGGAGCGGATGAAAGAAAACCTGAATCTGACGCATGGGCTGATTCACTCCCAACAGGTGCTTCTCATGTTAACGCAAAAAGGATTCACGCGGGAGCAGGCTTATCGCATGATCCAGCGGCATGCCATGGCGGCATGGGATACGCGGCGCAATTTGCGCGACTTGATTGAGGCGGATCAGGCGATTATGGCCAAGGTATCTGTAAAAGATCTTGATCAAGTGTTCAATCTCGCGACGCATTTTAGGGATGTGGCGCGCACGTTTAAGGCCGTCGGGCTATGAAAAAGGAAAATCAAATCATGAGCGCGAAAAAAGCAAAAACGAAAATCGTAAAATCTGCCTATGCCGCTGCCGGCGTGGATATCGATCAGAAAATGGCGGGCATTGCGTCCATCAAGAAGATGGTCAAATCGACCCGAACCGCTGGTGTGTTGAATGAGATCGGATCGTTTGGTGGCTTCTTTGCTTCGCCTGGGAAAGATAAAATTCTTGTCGCAAGTACTGACGGGGTGGGGACCAAGCTTAAGATTGCCGCTATGGCGGGCAAGCACGACACCATCGGGCAGGATATCGTCAACCATTGTGTCAATGACATCCTGGTGCAGGGGGCCGTTCCTCTTTTTTTCATGGATTATGTCGGGATTTCCAAGTTTGAAGGGTGGATTTTTGAGCAGGTTGTAAGTGGCTTGTGCAAGGCGTGCCGCGAAAATGGATGCGCCCTTTTGGGCGGTGAAACCGCAGAAATGCCCGGGCTTTATCCTCCCAAGGAATATGATCTCGTAGGGACAATCGTGGGGGTTGTGGATCGCCGGCAGGTCATTACCGGTAAAGCGATTCGGCCAGGAGATGTAATGATTGGACTTCCCTCGTCCGGTTTACATACCAATGGATATTCTTTGGCGCGGCGGGTCATTTTTGAGCAGGCAAAACTTAAACTTAAAGATACTTTACCTGGAACCAACAAGACGGTTGCCGATATATTGCTGGCTGTTCATCGCAGCTATCTAAAGCCGATCACCACATTGATGAAAGCGATCAAAGTTCGCGGGATGGCTCACATCACGGGCGGCGGGTTTCTTGATAATGTTCCCCGTGTGTTGCCTGACACGGTGAATGCGGTTTTTGACCGATCTGCTTGGGACGTTCCCGAGGTCTATCAGTTTATCCAGCGAGTGGGCAAGGTGGATCGCGAGGAAATGTATCGGGTCTTCAACATGGGTATTGGCATGGTGGTTGTGGTCAAGAAACAAGATGTTGAAAAATCTATAACCATTCTTCGAAAGACAGGATCCAAGCCTGTCATTGTGGGTTGGATTGAAAAAGGTAACCGAAAGGTTCGATTGATCAACTAGTTTATACCCGGATGGGAGCGGCGGTTTATATGGTGAAGGCTTGGCGGATTTTACTTGCCGGCTGGATCATGGTGGTGCCGTTGCTCGTGCAGGCGGGAGTGATCAGATTAACCCCGCAGGCCCATATTGAACTTGTCGAAGGGGCTCCTGTCGCAATTATCCAATTCACCAATCCGGGTGATGAGCCTTACAAAATCCTGTCAGTTGATGCTCGCTTGCAAGGGCTCACGTCAAAAGCGTTTCCCGGGAAGTCACTGATTCCTGGAGAACAGGCCGAGGTAAAATTATCCTTTCCGGCTCTCCCGTTTAGGTTTGATGGACAGCCGGCGGTTATTCGGACCCATTATGCCCATGATAATGGGACTACCTTTTCCTCGCTCGTGTTGGCCTCACCCCCTGAAGGCCAGTCAAATGAGACTCCCTGGGTTTTAACAAGGCTTGCTCCGGCGTCGATAGGTAGGACGGGACAACTATTCCTTCAAATGACCCTGCTGCAGGATGAACCGTCTGAGGTAAATGTGCGGCTGATTCTGCCTGATGAGCTGTCCTGTAAATTCCAAGAACGAAAACTGTTATTGGAGCCCGATTCGCAACGTGTTGAAACCTTCGAACTCACCAATCATGGCGCTGTCCCAGGGGGGACGTATACGGTTTATGTATCGGTAGAGCGTACGTCAAACGGGGTTGTGCGCTATGCAACGGAGCCTGGAACCATAACAGTCGTTGAGATCAAATGGATTGGCCAATCGTATGGTTTTTGGGGTGGGTTATCGATTACCCTGGTGATAGGACTGATGTTGTGGATTTTCCTGCAGCGGAAACAGGGGCATACGGTAGCCGCTCCAGGTGGGCTTTTTGATGCGGCGATTTTAACGGCTATCAGCCTTTTTGTAGGCTGGCAATTATCACCTTTTGATGTGTTTCTGAATACGACGCCTGTGGGGGGGGATACTCCGGCTCATCTCTATCTGGTAAGTCATCTGAAGGAGCAATTATTCCAGCATGGACGTGTCATTTCCTGGGCAGGCGGGTGGTGGTGTGGATTTCCCATGTACCAGTATTATTTTGCGCTTCCCTATATTGCGGCAGCCTCATTGAGCCTCATTATCCCACTTAATATAGCCTTCAAGTGTGTGAGTGTCGCAGGCTTGGTGTTCACGCCTCTTTGCGCCTATTGGGCGGCTCGAGAGTGGTACTTGCCAGGGGCTGGATCGATTTTGCTGGCAGTGGCCATGGTTCCTTTTCTGTTTGTCCAGTCGCACACCATGTGGGGCGTCAACACCGCCAGCACTCTGGCGGGGATGATTGCCAATAGCTGGAGTTTTGCCCTGATGCTGCCTGCACTGGCGCTGGGGATGCGTGACATCTCAGAGGAAAAAATCAGGGGTCGAACTATTGTGTTATTTGTGCTGGTGTTGGCGTCCCATTTCTTTACCTCTGTGATCATGTTTGTCTCGTTGGCAGTGTTGCCCATAGTGATGGTTTTGAATGCAGGCGTGCAGGGCAGGCGTTTAACTAGGCTTGGTCGTGGCGCCTTGGTCGTGGGCGGTGAATTTGCCCTGGCGGTGATGATCATGGGATGGTGGCTCATTCCTCTCATTGCCAAATCGAAGTTCAGTATGGACTTTGGCGCGAATTGGGATCTGTCATTAGTCCGATCATTTCCGGCCTATGCAACGGGAGCGTTGGTCTTTGCCGGAGTAGCGCTGGTTGTGGGGATCCGCCGCCCTTTGCCGGTGGTGTGGCTTTTTGCCTGGATGGGCGTGGTGAGTGTGGGGTTATTTGAGTTCGGATATTGTCTTTCTCCCGTATTTGTCAATGTGCGTCTGTGGCCCTTTATATTCTTTGCCCTGATGGCGCTTGCCGCAGTGGGGGGCGGAATTTTATTTGAAAAGATCATAAGGTGGCGTGTGGTAGTAGGACTTCTGGTCCCGGCGATTCTGATTGCCGTTGCGATGAGTGATTCGGTGGGAGGGTTATACGGTCCGGGGTTAACCCAGTCCTGGGCGAAATGGAATTTTTCAGGGTTGGAATCCAAACCCTCTGCCTCGGTGTTTAAAAAATGGATGCCGCTTCTGAAAGGGTCTCCCGGACGCCTGGCCAACGATCTTTGCGAGGAGAATAATCAATTAGGCTCGAGTCGTGTTTTTGAGCTTGTCCCCTATTTAATCGGTAAGCCGATCTTGGAGGGGGGATTGGTTAATTCTGCCCTAGGGTCCATGTATGCCTATTATGTACAGGGGGAAACGTCGCCGTCGTGTGCAGGATTTCCCCCTATTGTTACGCCGACAACCTTTGACTTTTCGCGGGCGACCAAACATTTGGAATTATTCAATGTGAAACAGTTTATTGCCCGCAGTTCTATCGCCAAGCAGGCCCTGCAGTCCATGAAGGAATGGCGTTTCATTGGACGCGAAGATGAGTGGACGCTCTATGAGTTGATGAGCCATGAAGGACGTTATGTGTTTATCCCGCCCCGTCTCCCCGGCGTGGTGGAGACCTCCAGATGGAAAGAATGTTCTTTGGAATGGCTATATACCCCGCAGGCGCTTGACCAATTCTTGCTTTGGAAAATGCCAGGAATGACAATCGATCATCCAGAACTTGCCACTTTCAAAGAGGGCTGGGCGTTGAAGGTGCTGGAAGAGATGCGCCACACTAACTCTGTGGGGGCTAGCTTGGCGGGGCGGCTTTTGCCCCAAGCTGGCACGCAATGCATTAGTGACGAATTTGTGTCCGACAGTCGGATACAATTCCGTACAACGGCATTGGGCCTTCCCCACATCATCAAAATGACCTGGTTTCCGAATTGGAAAGTTCGCGGGGCCAGGCAAGTGTATTGTATTTCACCGGGATTTATGTGTGTTTTCCCCGAGCGGTCAGAGGTGGAACTCTATTATGGAACAACCTGGAGTGATGTCGTAGGATATGTGATCACCACGCTGGGATGCTGTGTTTTTGGCGTATTGATACTGTGGAAAAGAAAAAAAAGGAATTTTTCTGATATGAGTGTCCGCCTCTTAAAGATTTTGGACGCGACGCTAGGAATGCTCCTGTGCTGGGTTGGTGGTCATCTTTTATATTTATTCCATCGCGAGTCCGCATTTAGTGAGTTTCGACCAGAAGATATCAGGCGGATATTGGTAATTCGCCCGGGCGGATTGGGCGATATGATTCTGCTGCAACCCATGCTAAAAGCGCTTCACGAGCACTATCCCCATGCCGTGATTGATCTTATATGTGAGCGGCGCAATGAGGCTATTCTCAAGCTTGCCGCATTCCCAGTAAATGTGTTCACTTATGATGCTAACCCTTTCCGTCTGCTATGGCGTTTAGGGGCGGGTGGCCATGACGTGGCGATTGATTCCGAACAGTTCCATTTTTTTTCAGCTGTTATGGCGCTTTTGAGTCGAGCCTCAATCAGGATCGGTTACAAAATCAATCCCGGGCGGAACCCTCTATATACCCACCTCATTACCTATGATTTGGAGGGATACGAGGCGGGTGAATTCATGAAGTTGTTGGAACCATTCGGTATTTCCTGTTCGGCGCAGGCCGCTGGTTGCCTAGTGCGCCCAGTGGGTAATTTGCCCGATGATTTCGAAGAATGGCATATGAAATTAAAGATAAGTTCCAAGCGGTTGATCCTTGTTCATGTAGGGGCCTCCATACGGCACAAAACTTGGGCTCTCCCAAACTTCGTGGGTTTAGTGCAGGGGCTGTGCAAGAACCCTGAAAATGTAATAGGGCTTGTGGGTGGCCGTGGAGAGGAGCGCCTAGCCAACAAAATTGCGGAACAATGCGGGTTGCAAGACAAAGTTGTTGTGTTAGCTGGCCGCTTAACCATTTTCCAGACAGCGATCCTTCTTTCTCAAGCGGCTCTATTTGTGGGTGGGGACTCCGGCCTTGCTCATCTTGCGTCTGCGTTTGACGTGCCTTCGGTGGTAATGTTCGGTCCCAGTGACGCTAAAAAATGGTGTCGGGAAAGTGACCGGGTTGCTGTAGTCCGGAAAGCGCTCGCATGTGCCCCCTGTTTTATTTTTGGTTACCACAAATATTGCCGGACGATTGCTTGCATGGCGCAGATTGGGGTAGGCGAAGTTCTTCAGGCGTGTCGTACGGTGAGCTCGTCATCATTCCGTAACAAACAATGAGTACCCTGCTGAGCAATCAAAAGGATGCGAAATGGGCGATCGCCCGTCACATCATTCCGTTTTTAATATGGATCGGGATTATGAGTATACCGATGAGTAATACGGCTCTTCGATATGCACTTCAGGGAGGCGCGAGTTTGGTAGCACTCCTTGCGTTAAAACCGTGGCAGTATTATTCAATTCCAAATCTTCGTTCGTTTCCCCTGAGTTTAGCTGTCGGGTTTGGAGTCGCTGGATTCTGGATTTTGCCTGAAACTCAATGGATTCTTCAGTTCAAAGGGGTGAATGAGTTCTATGTGCGATACTTCATTCGTGGCAGTTCGGCGGGAAACGGATATTTATATGCCCCCGAGCATTGTGGCTGGCTCCTTTCACTGGTTAAATTCAGTTCGTCAGCATTTGTGATTGCTGTTATTGAGGAATTTTTCTGGCGCGGCTTTTTAATGCGTTGGTTGGTGAAAATCGACTTTTGGGAAGTCGATGCTAAAAAAGTGGGCTGGGCACTTGTTTTTCTATCAGCATTATTGTTTGGGTTCGAACATAGCCGTTGGCTGGTTGGAGTGATGGCTGGGCTGGCCTATGGTTGGCTCTATCGTCGCAATGGCGATATCGCGGGCGTTGCCTCGGCGCATGTGACCACTAATTTTCTTCTGGGATTATATGTCCTTGCTACGGGATCATACCAGTTCTGGTGATCCTTTTCCGCTGCTGAAGCAATCTTGCACTAGTTTTCACTTGCTCATTAGCGCGGTGGGGAGTTGGCAGCCTGAACACCCATTTCTGCTGCTTAAGCAAAAATCATGGAAAATTTGGAGAAGGCCTTGTTGTCGTAATCCTGAATTATAAAGTGCAGGAGAGTGATCATGTCCGAAGAGGGCGTGGGCCGTGTGCTTCACGTATCGGTTGGGATCCTCCGGGGGGAGTGTGTTGAGCAGGGTCGAGTTGATTTGAATAGCTTGTGTGGCAGCCCACCAAGGGATTAAGACGTTGTTGAAAAGAGTCGCTGCCCGTCCTGGCCCGACGAGGGTTTCCGGGTGGGAATGCCGAGGTCGTGAAAAGCTACCCCGCCAAGTCCAATAGTTCTCCTCGCCCTGTAGTTGAATGTGGGATAGCCAGGACCGGCATAACGCTTCTGGCGGTGTTGCTTTATCGGGCACAAATAAGTCGGCATAACCGGGCTGGTGCGTAAAAAGTTGCGCTGCGGCCATGAGGCGGCGAAGGGGGTTGTTCGCGGGGCGCAAACCAGAGAGCGTCCAGACCTCACGGCTCAACACTTGATCATGCCACTCGGCCTGATGTTTCCACCAGAAGTCCCACAATACCCGAATAAAGGCCTTTGTTTCAGGATCCCATAATGGATTTGTTTTAAGCGGTAATAATCCGCCTATCCCCATAAATAAGGCATAGGCATGCAGCGGAGAGTTGTTCGTATCCTGCCTCAAGCGCTCCAGAGGAATGATTTGGGCAAGTCGAAGAAAGGGTAATCGGTTATGTTTATAGCCCAATGCTCCCATAAACTCTTCGTAGAGAGTTTGTTCCTTTCCCTTCTCTGCGATGTTCTTTTCCATTCGTGCCGTTTTAATTCTTAAACGTTCCTCGCCGGCAGAATCAAGCAAAGATTCGCGTTGCTCAGGCTTCCAGCCTTTCAGGATTTCTGCGCAGGGCGGCAGCGGTGCAAGGGATGCAAAGGGATAGGCCAATAAATCAAGACCCTCAAAAGAGAAAGAGGGTGTCGAATGGAGGGCGGTGCGTAATGGTATTTGAAGAACGGAGGCGGGCATATCCGTGGCAGCGAGCATGCCTTCAAAATAGGTCACGTGAGCAATAACGTTTTTGTAACGCACGTCCATTGCATGTTTATGGTAACGCCAGTCTAATGGGCGAATGTGAAGTTCAATGTCGCCCCGGAGCGTGCATTGATCTGGCCCGATATTAAGAATGGCATCAAGAAAATCTGGTCCGGCCTCCAGATTCCACCGTCCTGGATTGAGCACGGTAATGGCACGCCCATCCATGCTCGTTAAAGCGGGGGGGCGGAGCGAATTGTCGGCCCACACGCATCGAAGATGCCGTTCCGACCAGGGAAAAGATACTGGTAAGGAGCCGTCTCTTACGCAGGAGGAGGCCGGAAGTGTTAGAGCCTGATACTGGCAACTTCTTGTAAAATCAAAACTGTAGTGCGATGACATGCAGTATGATTGCCGGATGTTTAACTAACAATCAATACTATATTTAATTTAAAATAGTTTTTAGTAGTTGGTTTTGCGGAAGGGAGCCGGTGCGTTAGTATTTGAATGCACTGCGCCCGATGTACTCGCGAAGCATTGAGGTATTGGGCACTTCGCGATCCGAAACGCCAATAAAATTGATAAGGAAGGCGGTAAGCCGCCGGGCCTCTGCATATTCAGGGTCAAACGGTTTAACTTCCATTAAAAGGGGCTCAGCGATGGGTTTGAGAACCGCCAGTTCATAGTCGAGTGCGGAGTTGAAGGTCGCATCGGCATTTTCTTGATAGGGGAATATCCATTGTTTTTCGCCCTTGCGAACGGAGTCCCACATGCGGAGGGTTGTGAGGGCGGAGTGAGCCCGGTATTTGTGATCTCTCACCATGCGGCGGATTAAGCGGTTGTCGGTTGTGGAGATTCGATTATTGGCATCAAGGCTGAGTTGCGTTAACGCACTAACGTAAATTCTAAACTTGGCGGATTCGGGAACCATCTCGGTTAGTATCGGGTTGAGGCCATGAATGCCTTCGATGATCAGGATATCGTCTTTTTCGAGTTTAATTCTTTTACCGTTGTACTCGCGCCGTTTAGTTTCAAAATTAAACTCCGGCAGTTCTACTTCCTCGCCTTTGACAATTTGGGCCATATCCCGGTTGAAAAGCTCTAGATCCAGAGCATTGATGTGCTCGAAGTCCGGATTGCCGTTTTCATCGCGGGGGGTTTGGGCATGTTCATGAAAGTAGTTATCCAATGAGATGGTTGAAATCCGGAAACAGTTAACGCGCAACTGGATTGCCAGCCTTTTGGCAAAAGTAGTTTTACCTGACGATGAGGGGCCTGCAACTAGAATGATCCTAACGGTTCCTCGACGACGCAAAATTTCATCCGCTATCCGGGCCACATTCTTTTCGTGCAAGGCTTCGGCCACCTTAATGAAGTCACTGATGTCCCCATTCACTATAATTTCATTAAGTCGTCCGACGGTTCCTACTCCCATCGTCCGAATCCATCCTTTTCGCTCACGGAAAATACTTGAGAGATGGGGCAACTCCCGGAAAGGGGCGATTTGTTTACCATTTCCGGCCTCAGGGAGCTGGAGAATGAAACCAGGCGAATAATGAATAAGTTCGAACAGTTGCAAAGCTCCCGTATCGGGGACCAGAACTCCCTGTGCCAAGTCATAGAACCCCTCGCAAACATGAATGACAATTCGAGGCGGGTTTCTGAAGCGAAGCAGGTTCAGTTTGTCGGGTTGTTGGGCTTCAATTAGCCGGCGTGATGCATCTTCGAATGAAATCTTCTTTCTTTCTATCGGGATATTCTTATCTACTAGCATTCTGAGATGGTCCCGGATGGCGCTGACCTGCTCCTGTGTTATGCCGCCATTACGTTCACCCGCTTTAGGTTCGAAGTTGCAGAAAAGACCTTCTCCAACCGCGTAATCAACCGAGAATGCTGCTAGAGGGAAAAGCTCTTTTACGGTCTTGGCGAGCAGAAAAGCGATGGATCTTTGATATACGTGCCATCCCTGTGGATCGATCATTGTGAGGAGTTTGATGTCGCTATCCATTTCGACAGGGTAGCTGAGGGACGTCGTGTCGTTATTAACTAGGGCGGCAATGTAGGCGAGGCCATTGGGAGACAGGGGACTGGGCAGGACGTCTTTCAGTGCGGTTCGGGGTGAACATTCCAATGTAGCGCCGTAGTCGAATTTTAGTTTGATGGTATCTTTATCACTCATAGGGGGGTGTCTTTCGAAGTAGGTAGTTCCATCAGGACTCGATGCCGACGCGTCCTTTTACACCCGCATCGTAATAGTGTTTGACGCATTTCATTTCTGTAACCAGGTCAGCGCGGTTTTGCAAATCTTTGCCCGCCCCCCGACCGGTCAAAACCAGTTCGACACAATCGGGCTTGCTTTCACAGAGGGCTAGCAAGTCAGCCTCCGTAAATAGCCCGGCAACTACAGCCGTATTCGCTTCATCTCCAATGACAACGTCGTAGAGTCCGCTGTGCATGGCTTGCTTTAGGTTTTCCAGGCCTCGTGTTGCTGCCGAGATTGCAGATTGTACGGGTTTGCCTTGGATAAAACGGCCATCACCAAACTGGACAACCGTGACTTCCGGAAAGCGGGCTTTTAGAATCCGTATCTCACTGTAATCACGGCCTTTAATGAATTGGCCGATGTAAACACGCAGGCCGGCTCCAACGGCGCGCATAATAAGGCCGAGGGCCGCCGTGGTTTTGCATTTGCCGTCCCCCGTGTAAACTTGAATATAACCTTTCATGTCACTGCTTCTATATGACCCAGCGGGCTGACGCAAGTTCAAAGCAGTAATTCGCATTTCGGTACATCTTGGTTCGAATAAAAGCTAAAGCATGTCCGGATTGGCAAAATCCTTGGCGTCCTGTGGGACGCCAGAGTTTAAATTCCTTCTCTTGATTTGAATCAATGTTAATATTTTCTGATAGGTTATCGTGAAGCTAGATAGTGAGGAAAGGTGGAAGCCAAATGAAACGAAAAATTATAAAAATCGACGATAACAAATGTACGGGGTGTGGACTTTGCCTCCCGAACTGTCCTGAGGGCGCCATACAAATATTGGACGGGAAAGCCCGCTTAGTTAGTGATTTGTCATGTGACGGGCTCGGGGCCTGTCTTGGCCATTGTCCTGAGGGCGCCATTACCATTGAGGAACGGGAGGCTGAGCCTTACGATGAAGCAAAAGTTATGGAAAACATCATCCTGCAGGGGGCGGCTACCATCAAAGCTCATCTGAAGCATTTAAAGGATCATCATCAGGATGAGTTTCTCAAGCAGGCTCTTCACGTGTTGAATCAAAAAGGACTGCCCGTCCCCTTGGCTGACGAGACTCCTTTACGCTCGGGCGAAACAGCAGGGCAGGACGGGTGCCCAGGCTCGCGTGCTTCGTCGCTTGAACGGCAGGACACCCATGAGGCACCTGCCGTAGGAGTGCGGCCGTCTCAATTGTCGCATTGGCCGGTTCAACTTCATCTCATTTCGCCTTCGGCCTCACATTTCCAGGGAGCAGATTTCTTATTAGCCGCAGATTGCACCGCTTTTGCTTTGGGTGATTTCCATAAGGATTATCTCAAAGGAAAAGTTTTAGCTATAGCCTGCCCGAAGCTGGACACGGAGCAGGAAATTTATTCTTCAAAAGTGGTGGCGCTCATTGATGAGGCTAAGATCAATTCTTTGACGGTGATGATCATGCAGGTGCCGTGCTGTTCCGGATTGCTCAGGTTGGTGCAGGCAGCGGTAAAGCAAGCAAAGCGGATAGTACCCCTTAAATGTATTGTCGTGGGGCTTCAGGGTGAAATTTTGAAAAATGAATGGCTTCAGGTTTGAGATTCAGGCAACTAGGAACTAGAGAAAGGACTATTTATTATGAGCGAGCATGACCAATACAAAGGCAAGGCGATCGAGTTAGGAACTGGCGTGGAGTATGCGGCTGGGGCGGTCGTCAGTAAGACTATTTTGGATAAAAAGACCGGCACGTTAACTTTGTTTGCCTTCGACAAGGGGCAGGGGCTCAGTGAGCATACCGCTCCATTTGACGCGACGGTTCAGGTAATTGACGGCTTGGCTGAGGTAACTGTGGGCGGCACTCCGAATTTGGTTAAAGCGGGACAACTCTTCATTATGCCCGCAAATATCCCCCATTCCGTCCGGGCTGTTGAAAAATTTAAAATGCTTCTGATCATGATCCGATAAATCGGTTTGATCAAAAAGGCCAAGCTTGTATTGAATGTCACAAAGGCGTAGAGTTCTTCCCCATGGTACGTCGATTAATTCAGAAGATAAAGCATCACATCAAGCGTTTGGGCCGCAAACCTGAGGTCTCAGGGGTAATTAAGAAAGCACCGGTAGTCAATTCTACTGCGGCCCGCCCTAGTTCCCCCCCTAAAAAGGCTACTACAGGCATAAAGCCAGCCCCATTACGTCCTGCGGTGCCGGCTGCTGTGCCTGCCCGTAAATGGGTTGTAGCGGATTATGATATTCCTGCTATTGAGGGTAAAACTCGGTTTCATGATCTGGATTTACCGCCAGAAATCATGCACGCCGTTGATGATCTTGGGTTCAAGTACTGTACCGGCGTTCAGGCCATGTCCATTCCTCCGTCACTTGCAGGGCGGGATGTCACGGGTAAAGCCCAGACTGGGACAGGTAAGACGGCAGCCTTCCTAATTGCCATTTTCACCCATTTTATTCGTACTCCCAGAAAACGAGCCACGAAAATAGGGGCACCCCGCGCTTTAATTCTGGCTCCGACACGGGAACTCGTTATCCAGATCGAAAAGGATGCTCGCGATATTGGCAAGTATTGCGGCTTGAACATTCTCGGCATCTATGGCGGTATGGATTATGATAAGCAACAGCGGCAGTTGATGGCCGTCAGCCCTGATATCATGGTGGCGACCCCTGGCCGTTTGCTTGATTTCCGGCGTGGAGGACTGCTTGACCTGAGGAATGTAGAAGTGTTGGTTATCGATGAAGCGGATCGAATGTTGGATATGGGGTTCATTCCTGATGTCCGTACGATCGTTTACTCGACTCCCCGTAAGGAAGAACGCCAGACCTTGCTGTTTAGTGCCACGCTCACGGAGGATATCTTGCGTCTAGCCTCCCGCTGGACAAATGAGTCCGTTGCCATAGAGATCGAGCCTGAAAAAGTTACAGTTGATAATATCCGACAGGTGGTGTTCACCGTGCCCGCTGATAAGAAATTTGCGCTCTTCTATAATTTATTTCAGCGTGATAAGCCGGAACGTGTTTTGATGTTTTGTAACCGACGTGACGAAACCGAGCGGGTTTTGGGTTATATGGCTCGATGCGGAATTAACGCCGAAATGCTTTCCGGGGCTGTCCCACAGAAGAAGCGCGTAAAGGTCTTGGAAGATTTCCGGGAAGGCCGTATCCGCGTGCTGGTGGCGACCGATGTGGCCGGGCGTGGCCTTCATGTCGATGATATTTCGCATGTGATCAATTATGATATTCCGTTGGATGCAGAGGATTATGTGCATCGGATTGGGCGGACGGGGCGCGCGGGTAAGGCCGGTATTGCTTATACCTTTGCTTGCGAAAACGAAGCGTTTTCAATGCCGGAAATTGAGAAATATATCGGTAAAGCGCTAGATTACGAAAATCCTGAGCCGGCTCTTTTGGTGCTTCCCCCGGGCGTTGGTGGGGGCCATTCAACTTCATCATATTCACGCCCCCGCCCTCAAGGCCGACCGCAAGGTCGTTTTGGACGACGTCCGCCTCCGCGGCGATAAGACTCTGATTAGACTCCATTCGGAAAAGTATTTAAAAAAGAGCCCCTTGAAAACTAAAGGGATTTCGATGGTAGGGCGAGTTGTCCCTGCCGAGCCGGAGCAAGTTGTGGCCATAAAATGCGCCAAAATAGCCAAAGCTTTTTTGTGGCGCTTCAGATGGATTGCCCTTTGCATCACGGCTCATCGGGACGATTCACCCTACCTGACCCTTTCCGAATAGGGGCTATTTAGTTTTTTCGTTTAAGCTCCAGATATTACTAGTTGACTTAGTTCAATCTCTATATATAACCATTTAGCTAATTAAAGCTAAATGGTGATTAGTGAGAATAATAGTTGTTATAGTGACTTTATCGATAGGGGCCGTTCGACTGTTAGGTTCCCCGTTATGCGCCGGTGATCTGGCGGTCGTCGCCTACAATACAGATTACACGGATTCCTTCGCTTGGGTGGCTTTTCGCGATATCCCTCCTAATACCCTCATCCATTTCACGAACTCATCTGTAAGTAATGGGTGGTTTCGGTGGGGCGATCATCTTGGGCGTACCGTGTCGCCTGGCCCCCTGACTTGGACAAGCCCGAATCTGCTGAAAGAAGGCACTGTGGTTACCTGGATCGCTGGCACCCAGAAATGCTGGAGTGTGGGGATCTTATCAGGCGGGGGCATGACCTTAAGCGCAGAAGGCGATCAGATCTTTGCCTATACGGGAAAGATCAACCACAATGTAGCGGGCACTTCACCGTGGCTGGGTGATGCTTCAGATGCCGTTATGTTGTTTGGACTGAATTTCGCAAATGGGGGTTGGGATAATGTAACGGGTGGGGCAAGCCGAAGCTATATTCCCAGTGGCTTGTCAAGTGGTGACCATACCGCTGTGCATGCAGGGAAATGGGACAATGGATATTATTCGGGGATCAGGACCGGAACGGTCTCGAAGTTATTACGATCAATTGACTCCCTGGCTAAATGGACCTCAAGCTCAGATTACATCAGCCCGGGACAATGGCCGACATTTTTTTTGATAGAGCCGCCCCGTGGGACGTTGATTTCCGTGGAGTGACACCGATCTGGGCGCAGTCTCCTTGAATGGGGCACTCCTCGCAATGCGGTCGGAGTGGGGTGCAAAGAGTTTGGCCAAAGGCTACAAGATAACGGTTCCACGTTTGCCAGTATTTAGCAGGCAGTTCTTTTCGCAAAGTCATCTCGGTTTCTGTCGGGGTTTGAGTCTTCAGTAAACCCAGCCTATTGCTAATGCGGTGGACATGCACATCCACACAGATGCCCTGCTGATCAAAGGCTTCCGTGACTACCAGGTTCGCGGTTTTTCGGCCAACTCCGGGGAGTTTGATCAATTCTTCCACAGTTTTCGGGATAACCCCTTTGTAAAGGGTCTGCACAACTGAAGGAAGCTTGTTTAGCATACGGGCTTTGGTCCGATAGAACCCAACAGGGAAAATCAAAGCTTCAAGTTCTTTCAGGGGGATTTCACCAAGGTCATCAAGCGTGTTGACCTTATTGAAGAGGCGCTCTGAAACGAGCGTTGTCGTTTGATCTTTGGTCCGTGCACTTAAAATGGTGGCCACCAGGACCCGGAACGGGTCAAGAGTCCGAATGGCCATAAAATGGACGACGGGGCTATTGTTTTTTTCAAAGTGATGTTTAAGGCGAGACTGAATGCGCGAAACCGTTTTTGAATTCATGGTCAAATCCAAGCCGGATCATTCAAGGCTTGTGATCCCCTCACGCACGGCATATTTGGTTAAAGCCGCGACATTGTGGGCGCCTACTTTTTGCATAATATGCTGGCGATGGGTTTCAACGGTTTTAACGCTAACACTGATTTTGGACGCGATTTCTTTGGTGCTGTGCCCCTCAGAAATGAGTTGCAGGATTTCCTTCTCTCGCTGACTTAACTTGGCTATTTGCCGTTGGGCAACTCGTCCGGGAGTGGCACGGCGTGCAAATTCGTTCAGCACATTCCCTGCGATGTGTGGGCTGATGAAGAGGCCACCAGAAATAATGGTTCGAATCGCGGTGGTAAGCTCGGCAAAAGCGCTGTCTTTCATCATATACCCTGAGGCACCTGCTTCTAGCATTTCAGTTACGAAGTGATGGTCGGAATGCATGGAGAGCGCAAGGATCTTGATTTTCGGATAATCTGTAAAAATCCGGCGGGCAGCCGCGATCCCGTTCATTTCCGGCATCGCAATGTCCAGCACGACGATATCCGGTTTCTTGTCCGCTACAAGTTTAACCGCTTCTAGCCCATTCGTAGCCTCTCCTACCACGTCCATGTCGGGCTGTTTTTCAAGTAATGACCTGAGGCCCTCACGAATAATTTGATGATCATCACACAGTACAATTCTAATAGGCATGGGTAACGCTCCTCTTAGTGCTTTCAGAATGTGCTTGAGCACCGATTATGTCAAGATTTTCGTAAATAATTCAGTCTTTAAGCTTGATTACACAGATTGAGATTACGATACTCCATCGCAATTAAATTTTGGCGAGAGGCAGGAGGAGATCATTATGGCTCAGGAGTTGGCATTTGCGTTAATTAACCCATATACAATTTCAAAATCCAGAACCGGCGGCGTCATCGGTCGCCTCATGAGCCGTACGGGCCTTGAGCTTGTGGCCGCCCGCATGTATGGCCCCAGCCAGGAACTAAGCACCCGTTATGCCGATTCCCTGTTGAACAGCAATCAAGCGGAGCCAGAATTCGCGCGATTATTGAGCGAATATGTGCGCAAGTCCTATGTGCCCGACCCCGTTACCGGGCTACGAAGGCGTGTCATTTTACTGGTATTTGAGGGCGAAAACGCAATCCAGAAAGTACGCGAGGCGACAGGACATCTACGTTCCGGGTGGGTGAACGGTGAAACGATTCGGGATACCTATGGCGATTACATTGAGGACGAATCGGGAGAAGTTCGTTATTTTGAGCCAGCCGTTTTGGTCGCCCCCTCCGTTGAACGCGCGGCATCTGTCTTGCGTTTGTGGGCTGAGTATTCTGAGCCAGATGGTGGGGTGATCGAAAATAGCGTTGATTCGGTTAGTTCAGAAGGAGTTCAAACAACGCTGGTCCTGATCAAGCCCGATAACTTCCGCTTTCCCAGCGTTCGGCCGGGCCACATTATTGATCTACTTTCCCGCTCAGGACTTCGGATTGTCGGAATGCGAAAATTTTCAATGACTGTGGCGCAAGCGGAGGAATTTTATGGGCCGGTACGCCCCATCCTGCAAGACAAATTCAAGAGCATAATGGCCCAGCGGGCAGGGGAGATCCTGGAAAAATCGTTAGGGATATCCATTCCTGAGGATACCAAAGCGGTGATTGGGGAGCATATTGGCCCTATTGCCGGGAATGGCCAATTTGAGGAAATTATCAAATTTATGACAGGCTTCCGCCCCTCCGAAGTGGCCGAATCCGATAAAGTTAAAACAGGCTCTGAGAACTGTTTGGCGCTGGTCTATCGTGGCATCAGTGCTGTGGAGAAAATTCGATACCTGTTGGGCCCCACGGACCCTGCCAAGGCTCAGCCGGGTTCGGTACGGCGTGAGTACGGCAGCGATATCATGGTCAATGCCGCGCATGCGTCTGACTCGCCGGAAAACTCCGCTCGTGAAATTAAAATTGTGGATGTTAAAAAAGATACGATTAAAGAGTGGGTGGAAAAATACTATGGAACTTAATGTGCGGGTGAGTGGAATTGCGCCTTCGTTGACTTTGGCGATCGATGCTAAGGCCAAGGCGCTTATGGAGGCAGGCGAAAAAGTGTGCGGGTTTGGAGCGGGTGAACCGGATTTTGATACCCCCGAACATGTCAAGGAGGCGGCCGCCAAAGCGTTACGCGAAGGAAAGACAAAATACGCCCCTAATGATGGCGTTTTAGAGCTCCGCGCGGCGATTGCGGACAAGCTCGCCATGGAGAATAAGCTTTCATACAAAATTGACCAGATTTTAGTCAGTAATGGTGCCAAGCACTCGCTTTTTAATATTTTCATGGCGCTTTGCCGTGAAGGGGATGAAATTATCATTCCCGCTCCGTTCTGGCTGAGCTATCCCGAAATGGTTCGTGTTGCCGGAGGTAAGCCCGTGTTTGTCCATGGGAGTGAGGCCCATGGGCTTAAGGTGACCGCCTCTCAATTGGAAGCCGCCATCACAAAGCGCACGAAGGCGATTATTATCAACAGTCCGTCCAATCCCACTGGTACAGTCTATACCCGCGCTGAGCTGCGTTCGCTGGCCGAAGTTGCTGTCAAGCATGGGCTTTACATAGTCTCAGACGAAATTTATGAGAGAATGGTTTACGATGGCGTTGAAGCGGTGAGCATCGGCTCGCTTTCTCCTGAGATCTTCAAGTACACCATCACGGTTAATGGGTTCAGTAAGCCCTATGCCATGACGGGGTGGCGTTTGGGTTACTTTGCGGGTCCGATTGACCTTGTGAAGGCGGCTTCTGCGCTTCAAAGTCATAGCACTTCGGCGCCTAATACCTTTGCCCAATATGGTGCCATAGCGGCCTTGCGTGGGTCTCAGGATTGCGTGTCTAAAATGGTAGTGGCCTTCGATGAGCGCCGTAAGTACCTTTACAAGCGGTTGACGGACATGAAAGGGATCACGTGCGTAAAACCTGATGGGGCCTTTTATGCGTTCCCGAACATTTCAGCTTTCGGGCTGTCTTCAATCGATTTTGCTCAAAAACTTCTGACACAGGAAAAGATGGCGGTCGTACCCGGGCTTCCTTTTGGGGCCGATGAGAATATCCGCCTGTCCTACGCTTGTAGTATGGCCAATATCGAGGAAGGCATGATTCGGCTCGAACGCTTCATTTCGACGCTGCAATAACTTCGATTGCGTATTGACTGAGAGCGCGGTCAGGTGAGTCTTTAGCGGCGGGCCACCGTTTCGGCTGCACCTGGTGCCGACCAGGTGGGGATGTCCATCAAAACCCGAATGCGCTCCTGCACGAGGAGTGCCCGCCGGTGCGAGAGCGGTATAGCCTGAGAGGCTTTGGGGTCATATAGATCCTTCAAGAGTGATCCTTGGGAAAAGGCTGAATCCTTCTTGTCGCGCCATATTCTTACGTATGCCAGGTATTTTTCATAATCACTATCCACTTCGGCGGGTGTCAGGGCGTCCACGGCCGCTGCGATGGAGGCCAGGAGAGGGGCTGAAACTTTCGGGTTCTGGGCTATCCGGCGGGAGCAGTCCAGCGTGTTCTTTTGGGAGTTGAGAATATGGCATGCCCGGGTAACGTTCATGCCTTTCCATCCCGCATTCAGCCAGGCAAAAGTGGCGACGGCGGTTTCATTGGAACTCAGCGAGATATAAACGCTCAGCGTGGTAGAGTGCTTGATTTGAGAGAGCATCCAGGACATCCCGGTCACATTCAATCCGGGCCTCCCGCTGTAGTAGAACAAGGATTGTTCCAGGAGCCCGATAGTAACGCCGCGCTGGCTGAAGGTGGACGGTGAAAGGGTTTCAGCGCATGAAAATAAGACATCCTGTCCCTCCACCTTACAACGCAGGAACACGCGTGAATTCGTATAAGAGAAGTAACAACCTGATTCTGGGTTGGGTGTAATTTCCTCTGTACCGGACATCAGGGCCGTCACATATTGAAGAGAGCCAGTGGGGCCCGTTTCAATACAGGAATACGCATGGCGCATGGCGTTGCTGTCGAGACACGTCGAGTAGCGAAGGGAGGCTAGAAAAACGGCATAGTCAGGAATGTCAGGATGGAAATTCAAGGCGAGATATTTTTGAAGAGGAACCTTTACGGTCACGATGTAGGCCGAGCCCGCCGCTCCGTCCCGCTTGGGAAGTTCCCAACCACTGTCAGTGCTACTGGCCGCGCGGATGAAATCCACCAATGGTTTTACTGCGTCGGAAGAAAAGTTTGTGCAGGGAGTTGACGTGAAGGCGAGTAAAATATCGATCGGCTTTTTAGCCTCCTCAGGGAGCGGTTGTACCGTGATGTCAGGGTCTTCCCCGTAGGCACCGGTTGTCACGATCATGAGGAGCAGGAGTCGGATAAGCGCGGGGAGAGATGAAAAAAAATGTTTTTTGTTCATAAATTTTGATTTTTTAACTTAGCGGTTTATAGGGTACAGGTTTTTTTAATATTTACAGGCTGTCCTTAGAACGGAGTGAGTCTGGATGTATTTTCCGTCATATCCTTTTCGAGCAGTGTTGCGAGGCGCTTAAAAATGGGGCCCGGTTTTCCCGTTCCGATAAGGTGTCCGTCAAACCCGATACCCGCCACAACATTAATGGTGGTGCCAACAATGATGAGTTCGCGGGCGGCAAGAATATCTTCGGGCGTAATATCTGCCAAGCCAGAAAAAAACAGGGCTTTTTCGTTCAAGAGTTCCTGTGAAAGGGCCATGACGCGAAGCATGGTGGTGCCGGTGAGAATGCGGGCAAGGTCGGGGAACAGGAGCCGGTTATCCTTTGAGATGATGCCTATATTCTCGGTCGCGCCTTCGGTGAGGAAACCACGCTCATCGAAGCCAGCCGAAAAATCGAACTTTCGATCTGCGGCCTCTTTTTTCATCAAGACATTGGGTACGTAATTACAGTTTTTGATTTTGGCCATATCAGCAGATTTGGAGGGAATGGCGCTCGTGCAAAGACGGGCTCCTTCAGGGTGTAACGCCATGAACGGAGTTCCCAGTGCCGTAACCACTATATAGAGTTGGGCGGCCGGGCATTCATAGGGGTTGACTCCAAAACCACCGGGACCGCGTGAAACATAAATCCGGATCATGCAGGTCGGATGTCCGGCAACTTGGGCGGTTTCGATGATGAGGCGAGTCAATTCAGTCTGTTCTACAGGGAGATCCAGGGCGATGCCACGTGCGGAGGTGATGAGCCGGTCAAGATGAGCGGTAAGGTTGTAAATCTGCCCGTTAACGGCTTTGAGCGCCTCGAAAACGCCATCCCCACGATGAACCATATGGTCGTCAATGGGGATCATCATAAGGCGTGGGTCGGTGACAAGGCCGCCATAGACGCTCGAGTACATCGCAAAATAGGTGTTCTGGTATGGCTGTCGTAATGCTTCGGCAAGGACTGACCAATCAGTAATTTCAAAACGTTTCATTTGTTGATGATAACAGGCTGAGGGTGTCCAGACAATAGCGAGATTGACCTAAGCGTTGACTTACCCGTGAAGATGTCGTTAACCTAATGACTTCTAATGTGTGCGTGATAAATATTTTAATACTCAAGGGACAACCGATGAACGTATTTCTAAAGGGCTTGATGGGCGGGACTTTGCTTCTGGGGTGCGGCTGTGTGACCCTAGTGGATCAGAACACGGTGGCGCAACAACAGGCTGATATGGAGAAGCTGCGCGAGAATGTCCAGCAGGTTCAGGAAAAAATCAATGGGCTGGAGTTGGAGCAGCAGAACCTGCAGCGTGATATCGGCTCGATGAAAGGGGCGCCCAAAGAAGATATGCTAGTTCGAAATCGACTGGATACCTTGGAACGTCAAGTTCAGTCTCTGGCGGCGGGGCGTGATGCGGATCGCAAACAGATCGTGAATCAGGTGGCCTCACTTATCGGTTCCTCTGGCGGGGGGGCATCCGGGAAGTCTTCCTCGGGGCGTAATAGTGGTAGCGCGCAAACCGGATATGAGCACGTGGTTGAGCCGGGGCAGACGCTTTCGGCGATTGCGGTAGCATACAAAGTGAACGTGAACTCAATAAAGAAAGCGAACTCTCTGAAATCCGACGTTCTCCGCCCCGGTCAAAAATTGTTTATTCCAAAATGAGGAATGCCCGTTGCCGCAAGGCGGCTAGCGCTGTAGAGGAAACCGTAACTAATTCTGAATAGGGAGCTTTGATGTATCGTCAATCAGTTTCTTCAAAAGCCATTTTGGCAATGGGGTTGGTAATCGGTGCTTTATTTGCAAGTCAGGTAAAAGCCGAACCGGCGGGGAGTCTGACCCATCTTCCGGGTATCGACTGTGTGAATTCCAATCTTGATTTCGGGGCGGTATATTCTGATGCCGTCGTAAAGCATAGTTTCGTGTTAACCAATGTGGGCGAGCGCGTAATAAAAATACTGGGAGTGCGCACCAGCTGTGGTTGTTCCACAGCGAAGGCGGTGACAAACAGTATCGCGCCAGGACAATCGACTGACGTGGAGGTCGTTATTAACTTTAAGGGCCGACGTGGGCGGCAAAGCAAGTCGATCTATGTCGAAACAGACGACCCCGTGAGCCGGATTGTGCACCTGAGCTTTACAGGGACCGTCTTTGTTCCTATTGAGGCGCAGCCGGAGGGTGTCCACTTAGGAACGGTTGGTGAGGAGGGTTCACTTGAACGTGAGGTACTACTGACTGCTGTTTCGACTAACGTCTTTCAGGTGCTCTCGGCTAAATCAGCTTCATCCCAAGTGTCGGTAACGGTCGAACCTCGCGAAGCAGGAAAACAATATCTCATTAAAATTATAGATAAGGGTCCCCGAAAGAGAGGGAGCTTCATGACATCGGTGGAGGTGACGACTGATCATCCGCAGATGCGGGTCGTTTCCATTCCTGTAGCTGGGTTTGTGGCCGGCGATATCGTGTCTTCCCCAAATAATTTGGTGCTGGCGCCCTCGGCTGGCAACGCTTCCAATACTGTTTGGGTTAACCTTTGGTCCCCTTCTGGCAAGTCGTTTAGCATCACACGCTTAGAATTGCCCGGAGAGGGAATGACCAACTCAATTGCCACCCTAAAGCCAAGCCGTTATCGACTGGAATTTAAAACCTGGGGCCCCCTGAGCGGATTGGATGGAAAGGTAGTTCGGATTGAAACGGATCTGGCTTCCATGAAAGAAATCCTACTTCCTGTCAAGGTTTTGGCACAGCCTTGAACTCAATAATGTATGGTGGTGTCGGGTGGCCATAAGGTGTAAGCCGGGTATTTTATGATAACCTCTGAAAACGGGTTAATACTGATATTGGGTTGTGATAAGACCGATAGTGAGGCCACTCAACTATGGGGCTCGTACGATTTTGAATTGCGCTGGGCCCAGTCTGTCGAAGAGCTCCTGCAGGTAGCTAAAAGCATTTTACCCGATGTGATTCTGATTGATGCGGTGTGCCGTGGTTTTGATTTTGAAGTGTATCGGGTCATGAAAAATGATCCTCTTACCGCGTTAATCAGTGTGTTGGCGATATCAAGCGGTGAGGTCCGCCAAGACCGGTTGAGTGCGGTCCAAGCGGGAGCCGATGACTTTATCATTCGTCCATTTGACCGCGATGAAGTGATGATTCGGTTGAGGAATGCGGTGGTGAGAACCCGACAGGCCCGGGAGCTAAAGAAGGATGCGGTACGGATCCAACAATTGGAAGAGGCGCGCGCGGAACTGACCCAGCTCGTTGTGCATGGCATGAAAACGCCTCTGGCCGGGCTTGCCGATATTCTCAAGATGACCGAGGCGGCGACCCCGAAAAATTTCAAAGTCGATGCCTCGCGTTATGTGAACGAAGCACTGGGTGCGACGGAGACGCTCGAGGAGCTGATTGAATTTCTGATGAGCGTACGAAAAATGATGGCGGGTGAGGATATTCCGGATAAACAACCCTGTGACATTGCAAAGCGCGCCCGAGACATTGTAGAGGCTTTGTCTGAATCCGCCCAAGCCGTTGGGATGACGCTGGAGGTCGACGGGGATAGTGCGACCGTGCTCTGTGACCTATCGCAAATAACACGGGTGGTCCGGCACCTAATCCGTTTGGCGCTCAAGGCAAAACCCGTTGATAAGATCGTTCAGATACGCCTACAGCGAGCATCAGGGCACGTCAAATTGATGGTCGTGTGCGTGGGCGGTCAGGGGGATCCCTCCTTTGATACGGATGCCCTAGGGCTGACCTACTGTCGGATGGTGGCGACGGCGCACGGAGGAGAATTCGGGGGGCCCCTAACGCAAAATCATTCAACATTCTGGTGGTTAGAGTTGCCTGAGGCCACAGGAGTTAATCCTGCGCGAAACTTTATTGAGATAGTAAAGCCGCTTGCGGTTGAACGCTCACGGCGGTATCTCGGAACGCCTGGGCCAATACACCTGGATTCGAAGAAACGGTCACTTATTTCGTTAGGAACCCGCCAGCAATTTATTGTGGCTGTTTCGCTGATGTCAGTGATTCCGCTTCTGGCCTTCGCTTACGTGCTCGGGAATGCCCTCATGATGCGGTCATTGGATTTAGAGACGATCTATTTGCTCCTCCCTTCCGTTGTGGCCTTGGTGGCGATGGGGGTAATGTTGCTGGCTCGACATACACTGGAGGTCGGACGGTTAAGGCAATATCTCGAGGAGATTTCACACGGGGGAGCCCCTGAGGTTATGGGGTACCAGTCAAGCGAAGATTTTGTTGCCATCCAACGCTCACTGGGGGCGGTGATTAGTCAGGGGGTAGAAAAGGTTAAGGTTATCGAAGCGCAGTCAAAGGCTTTGGTGCAGGCTGAGCAACAGCGGGTCATGGCGGAGACGGTAGGGGCTGCCTGTCATCATTTGGGACAGCCGGCCTCGATCATCCGCGGGTATCTGGATCTCATGAAACGCGCTGAGATGTCGCCAGAAATGCGATCCATGATTCAAGAGTGTCTGGCAGCGACCGAAGAAGTTGCGACCGTTCTTCACCGCTTGAAAGGGGTGGGGCAGTATGAGACGGAGCCTTATTTGACTGCGAATGAAGCGCGTGCTGGACGCGCCGATGAGCGGATCCTTAAAATTTAGCTTCTTGATCTTGCCGCAGGGCTATCGGTTTACCAAGTATCTCATTCATAACGATAAAATTTCGTAGCGCAATAGGGCTTTGAAGCTCAGGTATCGAAGATAATCTTGGGTGTTTTATGAGAAGGGGAACCGTCGCTGTTGCCAGAGCAACCCCTTCTGGTAAAATCAAAACAGACTCTGAAGCGCCATCGTTTGCCCGATCCTGTGCTGAAAGAGTTCTGGTTTTTGATTTATAAGCCCGATGTTTAGGAGCTTCCTGATATGGTTTCTGCTCGAATGCGGGGGGCGCCATCGCGGGCTTGGCCGGTTTATCAAGCCCCTCAAAAAATTTCCTCAGCTCCTCGCGAGGGTCAAGGGGAACTCCCGATTCCGGGTGAGGTTCCTCCTGCTGCGTTGGAGCGTTCTTCTTTTTGCTAAAAATTTGAGCCAAAACCCATCCTACAACGGCAATGATACCGATGATGACGTCCATGTCTGAGGCGGCTATGGTAAAAAGATTCATGAGCATGGCTTAGGCGGCCAGACTGTTAAGCATGATGCGCTAACAGCCTGGCATCCTTGGCTGTTACTGTTGAACGGGTTTTTGCTGCTGGTCGTGCGGTTCACCGGCGATGGTTTTACGCATGTCGGTATCAGATTGAATGTTTTGCATACGATAAAAATCCATGACGCCCAAATTTCCTTTGCGAAAGGCTTCTGCCATGGCGCGGGGAACTTCCGCTTGCGCTTCGACAACACGGGCCTGCATCTCCTGAACTAAAGCGCGCATTTCCTGCTCTCGGGCAACGGCCATAGCGCGGCGCCCTTCGGCTTCTGCCTGACGCAATTTCTTATCCGCTTCGGCGCGTTCTGTTTCCAGCATGGCACCGACGTTAGCGACATCCTTGGCACCGGTTCCTGCGACACTGATATCCGCGATATCGATTGAAACGATTTCAAAGGCCGTTTGCGAGTCCAGTCCACTGGACAGCACGCGCCGACTGATGGCGTCCGGATTTTCAAGCACCGCCTTATAGGTGGCGGAGGAGCCAATGGCGCTGACGATGCCTTGTCCGACGCGGGCAATAATTGTGTCTTCACCGGCGCCACCGACCAGTTGGTTCAGGTTCGTGCGTACGGTGACACGGGCCTTTACCAGCATGCGGATACCATCCCGGGCCACGGCGTCAAGCATGGTGACTTGGCTTTTCTGGGGATCCGGGCAATCAATGACCTTCGGAATGACACTGGTGCGAACCGCTTCCTGGACGTCACGCCCTGCAAGATTGATGGCGGCCGCCTGCTGGAAGGTCAGTTCAATACCGGCTTTATCTGCTGCAATCAGTCCGTTGACGACGTTAATCACGTCGCCGCCGGCCAGATAATGCGCTTCAATAAGGTCGGAGGACAACGTCAGGCCGGCCTTGATCACCCGGATTCGGGCATCCACGATGAGCGTGGGGGGGACGCGTCGGAGTTTCATTCCGACAAGTGACAGAATGGGAACGCGGGCGCCCGACATCAGGGCGCGGACCCATACCTTGATGAAATAGAAAAATATGCCCAATATGATAAAGGCGACAACGGCAATTAAAATGACAATGATTCCTGCTATATTTTGCATGACGATTCCTTATTCTGTATTACTCAACTTCTAACTTCTCGCTTATCAACCTATCAAATCTTCGGTGGCATCTCACCCGTGATCGGGGGCGGTTTAGTTCCTCCGTCCACCGCGCATGACACCAAAACAGGAGTCCGCCGATCCATTATGGCGCTAACCAGCGCTCCCAGTCCAGACAGAGTAATAGCGAACCAAAATATAATGTCAAAAGGAAACGGCAGGTTCGTGGCTGCATAGAGCGCCAGAAGTCCGAGCGCCATGATCGGGAAAAGAAGATTTGGCGGGACCGGTATTTTTTTTCGAATGATAAGGTGGCCGACGAACAGACCTACGACAATTTTACTGACATAGATCAGGATCACATAGGCTAGAATCAATATCACGCTGAGCGGGATGCCCGCCACGGTGAAGAGCAAAAAGGCGGCAATCAGGGGAACTAAGACAAAGGTAATGAAGCCGAACAGCAGGCATTTCCAAGGTGATTCTACTAATTTGTGAACGCTTAGGGCCGTAATGCCCGGTACCAGTGTAACGAAGGCCATACCGACCATGATCGCTCCGCACAAAAGCGTCAATTGGAGCATGAGGGTGGAGGAGGTCCGGGCGGGGGGCGGCACAACAGGTTCCTGCTTGACCATTTTGCCTCCAAGCAGAACACGTGCGTCCAGGACAAGATCTCCATCCATCCGATAATAAAAATTTCCTTTGATTTGCGTGCCGGGCATAACCGTGATTTCGGTGGCACTGACATACAGGTCATCGTCAAACTTTCCGGTCAGGGTGACTTTCGTGCCATAGACGCGAGTGCTTCCTTTGATGGTTCCGCTGAGGATGATGTCTTGCGCCGCCAGAAGGGCGCTTCCCTGTACCAAGGAGGTCTCGTCCAAACTGATGGTCGGGGCGAAGGCCATTAAATTATGCCCTACTTCGCTCGAAATAATGATGGTTTTGGCCGCTGCGAGGCGTGCGTTTTTAGAGACCGTACCGGTCAACTCTACGGTTTCACCAAATCCCCAGACATCGGTGAGAAACTGCCCCGCGAGACGGAGGGTGGGAAGATTGGTGGCGGGGTTTTGGCCCATGCTGTCTGCCAGCATAAAGCAGTCTTCGTTTGCTGTCCCTGCCATGGTTATGGAACGGGCCTGTACCCAAAGCTCATTGGTGAGGGTTTGATCGAGGGTGAGCTTATAGGAGGAGGTCTCCCGGAATTCAATGGCCTGAGTCTGGGAGATCAAAAGGAGCAGGAGCAGGGGCAGGATTACGAACCAGCGAAAATTCATGACTCAACCTTTCGTACCACGACCCGGGTACCTTCAACTTTGATCACATGGATGGCAACATTGGCATCGACCACGCCACCTTCCGATACGACATCAATTCGTTTTCCGTCGATGATCGCGTAACCCGCAGGACGTAGTTCGGAGTGGGTGATTCCTGTTTTCCCGAGCAAAGCCTGATGAGACTCCGCCGATTTGAAGGCCTTGCCATCGACGCTTAAAGTCATTTTTTGACCGATGCCTGATTTAGGGAATAAACGGATCCAGGCGAAGGTGGTCAGGGCTACCAGGATAACGACGCCGAAAAATACGTAAAATCCTACGGCGGGGCCGATATTGAAAGCTACAATCACGGCGCTGAATAAGGCCATGCCCCCCAGAGTACCCGCCACGGCGCCGGGAATGAAAATTTCAGCGCCGATCAACAATGTTCCGACTAGCAATAGTGTTATCAACCATGTTGTGCTATCCATATTTCAACGACTCCCTTGCTTAGGCGTTTTTCACGCGCTCGACGATTATGCGGTTTCCATGGGCTTCGGCAATCATGATTTTTTCACCCGGCTCAATAAAGTCGCCTCGCGACACCACATTGATGCGTAAATCGCCGAAAAGACCAGCCCCTGCAGGATTCAAACAAGTCACTGCCACCCCTTGCTGTCCAGCAATCAATGGGGAGTTGAGGGTTGGCGCCGGAGTATTCGTCGAGGGCGGAATGGTGGTATTCAAAATTAGTTTATTATACAGCGGACTTTTCGGCAGGAACGAGGCGGCCAGCACCGCGCCCACAACGGCAATAAGCAAAGACCAAGAAAAACTAATTACAGAACCGGTGACCTTAGGGAGTGTCGGGTACCAGGGGTCGCCCGGGTAGTGCTGAATCATGCCCATCAGAATCGCAACAATGATCAGTACTAGACCCATCATGCCGGGCAGAATGACCCCCGGGAAGACAAATAGTTCGACACATAACAGCACGAGACCCACAAGGAACAGAGCCACCTCTTCCATCCCTGCCAAGCCGGCAATGTGGGAACCCCAGAACCAGATGGCCAGCAGAAGAATTCCTGCAATGCCGGGCAACCCGAATCCCGGGGTTTTAAATTCAATATAGAGTCCGAGCAGTCCAAGTCCCAATAAGATGATGGAAATAGACTCGATATAACGGGCGATTTTCTCGGCTGAGGTTACGGTCAATTTAACCCTAACGCAGTTTTCTTTACCCAGTTTTTTCAGTAAGGCATCTAGATCTTCCACGGTCCCCTCCGACAGGAGTGGGCGCTTGTCAGGGCCGACCAGGCGCTCGGCGTCCTTGTTGGTAAGGGTGAGTAGTTGGCCTTTTTTGGAGATGACCTCATCCCCGATTTTATATTCGGCGTCACGGCGCACCATGGCTTCCGCGAGTTGGGGATCATGGCCGCGGAGTTGCGCTGCCGCCCGGATCATCGCCGCCACGTAAGAAACTGATTTCTCTTCAACCGACTCGGGCATCGGTTGTACCTCCCCAGTGATCCCGAGCATGATGGGCATGGCATCCCCGATTTTGCTTCCGGGCGTCATATAGATATGATCCGTTGCCATGGCGATAATGGCCCCGGCCGAGATGGCGTTGGGATTGACCAGTGAATAAGTGGGGATTTTAACGCCGCGAAGCAGATTCAAGATCTCTTCGGCTGCGTCCACTCGTCCACCGGGAGTATCAATATCAAAGATAATGGCCGCTGCCTCGCCGTTTTCGGCTTCGGTCAGGCCTCGGCGAATGACGTAAATCAGGGCCGTATCGATTACATTATGGATGGGGATGATAAAAACCATGCCGGTAGGGGCTGGTTGGCCCCAGTCGGATGCCGCTAGCGCAACACCCGGAGCTGATATCAGCGTTATCAACGTCAGTAAACTGGCAAAAAGTCTTAACGTTTTCATGCTGGCGGATTATAGGGATAAGAACGAGGTGTGTCGAGACAGAGTCGCAGAACCCAAATTCCTGCTCAAGCAAACGATGTCTCCCTGAGATCCCCAATGCACTCTGTATTCACGCGGCTCAGCAAGCTTCGCCCTCCAGAAGACATGATCAACAATGTGGTGATGATTGGTCTGGAGGGCGAAGCTTGCTGAGCCGTGTGGGCAGGGCGAATCATGCGAGTTCACCGTGGCCGGGACGTCCTTAGCCGAGGATTTCAAGCGTCTTTCCGCCCTGTCTAAAAAGCTGACAATACACTTTAATAGATTCAATGGTTCTGCTAGCTTGAAAACCATTAGCAGGGAGAGTCTTAATGTGGTCATTGGTTCGGAATAGAGAGTTGAAAAGTCTCTTACTTAGTGTCTGGGTCGTCTGCCACTTGAATAGCTCTTTGGTTCAAGCTTCAGACTATTCCGAGCCTTGGTCTGTCAACTTACAGGCTCCCGTTCTCAATCAGCTAATGCCATTATCGTCGGTTGAGTCCGATAATGACGTCCCGGAAGAGATGGGGCGTTCCTGTTCCTATGCTTGGCTCAAAATCTATCAAAATTATTTTTCAGTTGTGTCAAAATCCCATTGCCCCATGTACCCCTCGTGTTCCAATTATAGTATTCAGGCTATTCGTCGATACGGTTCGATCAAAGGAATTATTATGACGGCGGATAGATTGATTCATGAATCGACTGAAATGAGAGAAGCGCCTGTTATTCAAGTTGGGGAGCGCACGCTTTGCTTTGATCCTGTAGAATGAAAAAGGTGAAAATGACATCTATAATGAAATGGGGTTGGGTTTGGATATTAGTTATGGGCGCAGGCCTGGCTGAGGCGGCCGTCATATCAGATTCAATCGCCGTTATGTCGTTTGCTGATGATTTATATAGTCGTGGCGATTACTACCGTGCGATTACTGAATATGAGCGTTTTGTTTTCCTCAGTCCTGAGGCTTCGCAAGCCGGACGAGCCCGTTTGCAAGTCGGTATGTGTTATTATAAGGGTGAAAAATGGGAGGCCGCTTGCGAGCAGTTCCTTAAACTGAAAGAACAACATAGCGATACTCCTGAGGGACGGGATGCTTGGTTGATGTTGTCAAAAACTTTTTATCGGCTACAAAAGTATACCGTGGCAGAAGCGCTGATTAAAGAGTTTATACAAAAATTCCCCGACGATGATCGCATTGGTGATGCGCTGGTCATGAAGGGGATTTGCCTAGCTCGGTTTGGAAATAATGAGTGGGCGCGCGAATCGTTCCGTCGTGTGCCAACCAACTCAGTCCGATCCGTAGATATGGATACACTCTTGGCGTTGTCCGAGAGACTTGATGGAGTACCGCAGAAATCCCCGGGATTGGCGGCTGGCTTATCGGCGGTATTGCCTGGTGCAGGGCAACTTTATGTTGAAAGGCCGAGAGATGCTACGGTTTCATTTTTGCTTAACGGGATAACCCTTGCGGGGATGCTCGCCGCTTTTAATAATCATGAAGAGGTCGTAGGGTGCCTATTCGCGGTGGTGGAAATGAGTTGGTACTTTGGCAATATCTACAACGCGTCCACGGGGGCACATAAGTTTAACTCCCGGCAACGCAATTCTGTGTTTGACCAACTGGAGGTTAATTGTGGCCTGTTAAAAGACGCACAAAGCGGCGACATGTTGCCCGGAGTAGGTCTCAAAATTAAATTTTAAGGGGCTGAGTTATAAGTTTAAAACACTGGCGTTCTGCAGGATACCAGTGTTTTAAAATAATGATTACTTGAGAAATAAAAAAGGAGGCCGAGGAATTCCCGGCCTCCTTTTTTAATGCATAAAATGCTTTATTTTGTAGGGGCTGACCAGAAATCAAGACGCAACCCTTCATCCGTATTGCCGTTCACGGCATCCATGACGGAACTTAGCTGGAAAAGACAGCAAACATGCCCGACAACACATTCGGCCCATGGGAATCCGCCTTGCCATCCGCGGTTATACCACTCGCCACAGCCAGGAAGCACAGCAGACAGAATGGCTGCGCCGCCCGCATCAGCTGCCTTTGCAGAAGGAACTGCACCCATCAACACCATCCCAATTAACAAACCACCAATAATTTTCTTCATATTTGGAATTCTCCTGCCTTTACCTTTTTTATTTGCGTTTTTTTAATCGGCTTCATGTTCAACAACTTTGGCTGGGACATAAGCTCAATTTATTATAACCGCACTCATTATTGCGTCCCTCCAGAAAACGTCAAGGATGCAATTTGTTTTTTTCACATACTTTTAAATTTACCGTGTCTCTATAGAGGCGTGGGCGGGCAGCGTGAATTGAAATAGGGTATTAGTAAGAGGCGCATTAATGGCAATGTCACGAATAAGGGTGGTGGTGGAAACAAAGCCTTGTTCGGTTAAGTAACGGGCGTCTAACTGCTGGGGATACCAGAACCCAGGGCTTGCTTCGATAAATTTAGACGCCTCGCAATGGAGCAGGAGATCGTTGGCTGGTGTATAGATGTCGGTCGTCAGCAAAACCTTTCGCTGTTGGTCAAGTTCAAGCAAAAATTTAGGATTCTTCCCTGTAATGCGGTAAATACTCGACGTTGGGGCGATGATCGTAACGGAGGTTGTTCGGGGAACCATCTCTTGAAACTTGGTGGGATTAATTCCATCCAGGGAAATCCGTGTAAGGGTTTGTTTGATGGTAGCTTGTCGTGCTGTGTCGGTCATCTTTGTTAGGTCAGTGTGAAGCGCCTTACGTAGCGCCGGAATATACTCATATAGGGAGTTGGGGGTCAGGATGAGGTGACGCTCAGTAGGATATTGGTAGTCCACCCGCACAAAACCAGGGGTTGCATAAGTGAAACTCCAGCGCTCCTTTGAGGCTTGGCGGCGCCCTTGAGTTGTCCGTTCAACCGTATACGACAAAGTGTGGATTCCGGAAAATTGTTGGGAAAGGGATTCCAACAATACTTGGGCTTCAGCCCGCGCCACAGCATCCGTGTTAGCTTCGGAAATGACCGCCGAAAACGGTAATAAAATAAGCGCAATGGTTAGAATAGACCTCATAAAACAGCTCTGATAACACAAAAATTTAAAGCTGTCAGTACCTGTGTGATATTGTGTTGTTGGAAATTCGAAGCCGGAACAAACACAGAAAACAGGCGTCTAGTGTTTCAAAGCAGTTTAGGTTAGGGCGAGAGATTTACTGACGCGTGGGTTAACAAGGGTTGGGGCTCCAAATTATCGGGAACACGGGCGGCCTTGATCCGTCCTACGATGTGGGCCGGAATAACGACCCCTGCTTCCACCAAATAGATCCACGGCTGGGCTAGACGGGAGCCAGCGGTGCCCCCGATATAGGTCGCATAGGCTGGGTACAATAGCTTGTAAGCCGCTTTGCTTTCATCTACATCGCCTTTGGCGCGCAAGTAGCTCAACGCTTCAGTCGACGCTTTGGCTTCTGGATAGAGGTTGAATCCGGGCACAATGGTATAGAAAAACGCATAGGTCCCCTTGTAGGTACGCTGGGCAAAGTCCTTGGAATGACCCGATTCGTGTAAACCGATAGGTTTCAGGTCGGAATACAGATTGATGGTGTTCGAATAGGGATTGTAGTTATCGCCACCAAAAAACCGACCTGGCATGATGGTGTATCCTAACCAGGAGAAAATTCCAAACGTGTAACGCCATCCGGGCGCTACCGCTTTATTGTGAATTGTGCGGCGAAACTCCGCTCCTACGCAATAATCATTAATACGAACTTTGACATCTTGTAGTTCGTTGTCCGCCAAAAACTGTTGAACAGCGGCGACTGTCTGGGTGGAGATGCGATGGCTATCCACTTTGTAATTCCATAGGATGAGCTTGCCAAATAAG
Organism: Kiritimatiellia bacterium; assembly: GCA_038330175.1. Classification (GTDB taxonomy): domain Bacteria; phylum Verrucomicrobiota; class Kiritimatiellia; order CAIKKV01; family CAITUY01; genus JAABPW01. The sequence goes on along the minus strand of JBBQNS010000003.1, from coordinate 16,175 downwards.
CTGCCGGGCCAGATCCAGCCGCTGGCATCCAGAAACCCATGCGGGGTGCCATAGGTCACTTGTGGCTCTTTGTCGACAACCGCGTGTGGGTTGCGCACATAGTCGGAGGCTTTGCCGTAATGGTACGGGACCGTGGCGCAACTCGAACAAACCAGGACAGCCCCCAACATAAATAATTTCAACCAAGTCATAAAACCTACCTTCCTCTCTAATAATAAGATCATATCGGGCCATACACAAGAACCCACCCCTAGCCCCTCCAGGGAGGGGAACCAGACTGAGATCCCCTCCTTGGAGGGGCTAGGGGTGGGTGACTTTGGGTTTTGCGCATGCTATTTACTGACGCTAACTAAGCTCTGTTGTACCGATAGGGTGTAACGAAAACGGTTATTTTTGATACTGATCAATGCCGGATAGGCGCCACCAAGCAAAAGTTTGTAATCGCTAAACAGGATGGTTCTCGTGCCATCCGAGGACTGCACCTCTTTTCGGGAGAGTCGGCCCGTGTCAGCGGCAAAATGCCACTCTTCGCGCTTGGCCCCATCGCCGCTGGTGGCGCTAAGCTCGCGGCGGTCCTTTCTCCAATCTGCATTTTCGGGCGGGGTCAGGCCAAAGTACATGCTCTCAATGTCTTCTCCGATCGCACGTTCCATCGCCTCTTTGTCGTGTTTGATGGGTAAAGCTACAGTGACCGTGGTGACTCCTGCAAGACGTTTTGCTTCAAATAGTTTAACGCCCACCGGGGTCAGGCACACTACGGCGTAATCACCGGTCTTGCGATTCACCGTGGCATAGCCGAGCGCGGTCATGTGGATGGTTGGCCACCACCAATGGGGTTTAAACTCAAACATCAAAACCTGTTGAGCCTTGAACGATTGCGGCAAAGCGGCATCGGCCGTTGCCGACACCTTAGCCGCTTCACCCGGTTCCACCGGGGGCAGCGTTCGGCAGGAGCAGAGGAGCAGGAGCGAAGCGGCGGTAATGAGCGTTAGCCGTTTCATTCCTGCCTCCTGCCAACCACCTCATATAATGCCGGTACCATCCACATGGCGGCAAAATAACCTAAGGTCACACCAATCGATAAAGTCAATCCAATGGAATAAAGCGCAGGATGCCGCGCAAATAGCAATACCGCCGCCCCCATGACCGTCGTCATCGCGGCAAAGGTAACCGCCATTCGGGCGTGTACGCCTTGTGGATGACGGCAGGAATGCAGGATGTGCATCCCGAAATCAATACTGAGTCCGAAAACCACAATTCCCGAAATCAAGTTAGCCACGTTGAGCGGGCGTCCCATCACTCCCATGATGGCTAAAAGTCCGATGACGGCAGCAAATGCGGGCGACAGGGCTACCAGTGTCAGAGGCAGATTGTGAATGAATAGCCAGGCGGTCAGGAGGATCATCAGTCCGGCCAGCAGTGACGTGCGCACCACTTCTCCGGTAAACGCGGTTGAGAGAATGTTTCCCAATTCGGTTCGGGAGATGATGGAGGCGTCTGACCGGTTTCCTAAAACCCGGCTCAGTGAAGCTACCATTTCCGGGTTGTCTGGAAAATAGGACAGCGTTTGATACCGCCCGTTGGGAGTTTGGACAAAGCGATCTTTCAGGCTGATGAGGACCCGGTTTGAAACGGGCTCATCGGTTAGCACGGTGCCGTCATACAGATTTGCAAAGAAGGGATCAAAAGCGTTGGTGGCAAACCCGCAGGCTTTCCCTTGTATAGCCAACAATTTCCTGAGGTGTTCCTCCCGGCCTGCCTTCCAAAAATTTGTCCACGCAGAAGCCCGTGCAGCGCGGGTCTTCCCGGACGGCCAGACGGAGGACAAGCTTACAAATTGCGAGGGGCCGACGGCTGCGATCGCCTCTTCGTAGGCGGCGTCGGTCTTCTCTCGGACATTTTCATAGCTATCCCCCATGACGGCTAGGATAGCCTCTTTTTTCTCGCCGGTACCCCAAACCGTTTTGAACTCCTCTTCCGCTTTGAGAATCGAGGGCGCGGCTCCATCAAGGCGCGTCACATCATTGTCAAACCGGACCCGAGTCGCACAGGCCACCGCTAGAACAAAGAGAACGGCAAAACCAGCAAGATAGAGTTTGGGGCGTTTCGGTGGGATAAAGGATGGGGTTGCGTCATGTTCTTCCGGCGTCAGGCCGGGCCGCAGGAACAGCGGCAGGATCCAGAGGGCGAGGGCAAGGGTCAGGAGAATGCTGAGAATGCAGAACCAGGCCAGTTGGTAGTAACCGGGGATGCGGGAGAAGAAAAAGGCGAAGAAAATTCCCGTGGTGGTCACGGCGCCTGCAGTGACGGGCGCCAAGACGTGCTTCACAGATTCGGCCCGGTTCGAGCCATGCCGAATCGCAACATAAACGGCGATTCCGTAGTCATCGGCAATTCCCGCAATCACCGGCCCAAAGGCAATAACAAAATAAGAGAGGCGTGGGAAAAACAAGGCGGTGATGGCCAGTGCGACTAAGGCGGCCAAGGCCGGAATAATGAAAATCAACAGCGCCCGGGTGTCCCGGAAAAAACCAACATACAGGATAACGAAGGCGAGCGAGGCCAACGTCAGCACCACCCCGAGATCGCGCTTAATGGTATCTTCGTTGCTGACGACATGAGTATGGCCGCATATCAGTGAGGCGGTGATGCCGGCCGGCAACGTAGCGAGTTTCTGGTTTAGGTACGCGAGCAACATGCGGGCTCCATCGGCATCCGTGAGGGGCACCGTCGTTTCAAGCAAGAGCATGGTATGGCGGCCATCTCGGCTGATGAAATGTCCGTTTTCCATGGTTACATCATAACCCATGCTGGTGGATAGCTTGGACATTTGGGCCAGAATCATCTGGTTGATGGCCAGCGGATCCGTCCGGATGGACTGGGCCATGAACATGCCCTCGGGTTTCAGGAGCTGGTAGTACAAGCGTTGCACGACGCCGCTGATTCCGGTCGTTGTTAGCTCTGCATCGATGCCGGCCAAGTCGTTAGAGGTTAGAATCTGCGGCGCGTGTTTCAGGAAAAAGCCGGCATCATTCATGAGGTCGGGTGTGGAAAAGCCGGTTGTAACTTTTGTGATCAGCGGGGAGGGAAGGGCAGCCGCCAAACCATCCGCTGCCGCCAGAAGCCGACCACGCGCTTCGTCTGTGTCCAGCGCCTCTAGTGAAATTACAATTTTATTGGAGAAATTGGCTTCGCGCAAAAAAGACATCATCCGTTGGGCGGGACTGCCTACCGGCAGCATCAGATCCAGTGTGTTGTCAAATCGGACTCGGACGAGGCTTAAGCCCGCCACTACGAGAAGGGTGAGCAACAGGCCAATGGCCAGGTTGCGGTGATTTTCAAGCCAGGTAAAGGTGCGAAGGAAATGGCTACCGGCCATGCGGCTTAACCTCCCAGGTTGCCGCAGGAATAGCGGCATTGAGGATCGTATTGGTGAAGGTCATGGTCGTGCGATCGCCCGATTGTTCTTCGATCAACATATCCTGAATATAACGTCGGTCCTCGCGGAACGTCAGGACCACCCGCTTAATCACCTTGAAGGCGAAGCTTCCGCTTTTCGGGATAAAAGTGATTTGGGCGCGCCCTAAAGCGGTATCGGCCTCGGAGTCGAAATCCTGAGTTAACAAATCGAGCCGGCCTGAGAACCAAGCGCGGAGTTGAGTGACAACCACCTTGAAGACGGGATTCCCTGCCATTGACATCGTTTGCACCTTACCGGTGGCCGCGTCCCACTGTTTTAACGTGGAGCCGTCCAAGATCATATTGTATCGGATAGGCTCCTCAACGTACCACGCCAGGCGATCCGGTTGTTCGACTGCTAGTCGTCCCCGGATCACCACCGTTTGCTGCAGCAGGGTGAGAGTCTTCTCTTGAATGAACCCGCTCTGGACATTGGTTGTACCGGCAAGGCTTTTCTGTAGTTCGTCAAAAAGGGCAGGCGTCGCCACCGCAGATGCCGCCATCAATGCGAGGCATCCAGCACTCACCACGCCGCGGACACAGTTTGTGGGCATGAACAGGTTCATTCTTTTATCTCGGAGGCTTGATGCCAGACCTTAATCTCGCCTCGAGCCAGAAGCGTTTTGCCGCAGGAAACCCGACCTTCAATAATCCCGAAATCCCCAAATCGGGTCGCCTTGAACACATGAATGGAAAGGGTATCACCTACGCGGGCGATTCCAAACGTTTCCATCTGGCGGGCTCCCAGCAAATACCCCTGAGGGTCATGCCCTTCGCGGAAGGAGGTTCTGAATCCGTTCATCGTGGCCGCGGCCTGGGCAATGAGTTCCAGATAGGCTGCCGTATCCAGCGTCCCCTCGTCATCCACAAAAGGGTTGTCTGGCCGCAGGGTGGTTTCGACGACAGCCACCCGCTCTCCCACGGAGATCAGGCGATCAACCAGGCGCATCGGGGCCTGCTGGGGAATCATGTGCCCGATGGCGGAGGGGAGTTTCATGATCTCTGCTTCGTGTCCCTCATTCCTCCAGCACAGGGGGTCAGAGGCCAGGTAATCACCCGTTGATTGATAGGCCGCTCCACGGCAACCGTAACAAGATTCGGCTTTCTCACAGGCCGCGCAGGGGCCGTGGATGGTTTTAGTGTAGTGCCGCAGATCGCCAATCACTTCGCTGTCGCGAAGAATATCGGCCAAAGCATGCTCCCTGACATTGCCAACGGGAATGGTAACCCCAACACACGGCATGACGTTCCCCGTCGCATTGACCAGACATGAGAATTGGTGGCGGAGGCAGCGATCTCCCACCAAGGGCGGCTGGGGCTCCCACCGGTAACCATACCGGGCATGATCCAGCTCGGCGAGCTCGGTGAAAAGTGATTTGAGACGCGGGAGTTCAACATCCAGATGCTGGTTGTCCTGCGCGTTTCCCTGCGGAGTCATGATTTCGAAATAGGGGGTGATCTTCCGGTCCCTTAACCATTGCCACATCGGCACAATCTCCGACAGGTTTTGGTTGCAGATAATCGTACTGACCGCCAAGGGATGTCCTTCCGACGGGAAACCCGCGGCGGTCAGGTTCCGGTAAGCCTCCTGGATGATCTGGTAGGCTCCCTTGACCCCTGCGAGTTCATCTTGGATGATTTCCGAGAAACTGTTCATTTTGAGGACGACCTGAACGCCTAGATCATAAAGACGCTTTGCCGATTCCGGGGTCATATTGGTACCGTTAGTGAATACTTCGACGGAAAGCCCCAAGTCGCGCATAAATTGCAGCATTCCCAGAAAGTTGGGATAGATCATGGGTTCGCCACCCAGCGCAATGATCTTACGCGCGCCTAGATCCTTGGCTTCTACAATGACGCGCCGAATTTCATCCGGGGAGAGCGTATTGATGGTGGTGTCGGTATTCCCGACATAGCAGTACTGGCACCGAAAATTGCATTGGAGGCCAAACTCGATTTCTATCGAGAGCAACCGTCCGTTTTTAGCAGCGAAATCGATATCGGCTTTGTCAAACTCCGACCCGATCATGAGGTTGTGACAGCTCACGTGTTTTTTCTCCGATCCCATACCCGCACGGGCTTCCGTGATTCAGGTGAATATAAATGTTGCCGAACTTTGTCTTCGGGGTCAATGACGATGACGGGGGTCACTCGCAGACAGGCTTGAAGGTGTGCGCGGAGCCAGTCGGGCGACGGCTGACCCGCCCGGGCGGCGAGATGGATGATCAGGTCGTCAGAGAGGTTTTCTTTTTCAACAATTTCCAGATAATAATCGCCCAACGTCGGGAGTTCATCCAGCGCCGCGAAGACGGCTTGCGGATACAAGGTGGTGCCGCGAACCTTCATCATCTGTTGTTTCCGACCGATAATCGGTCCCAGTCGGGGCGAGGTGCGCCCACATGAGCAGGGCTCCGTCATCAGGAAACTCACATCCCCCGTTCGGAAGCGGATCAGCGGCATTCCCTCCATGTCAAGGGGGGTCAGCACCACTTCCCCAGACTGGCCTGGAGCGGCCGCATCTCCCCTGTCGTTCAGGATTTCAACAATAGCCAGATCGGGATGCAGGTGCCCGCCCTGCTGGGCAGTGCATTCGCAGAAGGTCGAGATGCATTCAGAGGAGGCGTAGGTGGAGTACACGTCGGCCTTCCAGAATGCCTGAAGGTCGCTTCCTAATTTTAGCAGCGCCATGTCGGCCCCGCGTACCGGTTCGCCAATGCAGACGAGTTTGCGAACGGAGGTCTGGGAGGCGTCGATTCCGTGGTCCTTCATATAGACTGCCAATTTGCGGAGGAACGACGGCACCCCCACCAATACGGACGGGCGGATGGTTTTGATGATCTCCAAATGACTGGCCAGCGTCCCGTGTCCGTTGCGGATGGCCGCGGCTCCGAGTGCCCGGATTCCCAGGAAGTAAGCCAAGCCGGCAATGAAGCAACGGTCCATCGTGCATGTCAGCAGGGCCACATCTCCGGTGGTGATACCGCAGCCGGCAAACGAGAGTTGTTCGTTGTGGGCCAGCCGCGTGAGATCGCGTTCGGTGTAAAGGATCCGAACCGGCTTGCCGGTGGTGCCGGAGGATAGCACGATATCGACAATTTCTGAAGGGGCGACGGCGAGGAACTCGTCATTGTACCGGGCTAGGTCTGATTTACTCGTGGTGGGGAACTGAGCGAGGGTTTCCAGGCTGACCCACTTGTGTTTAATGCCCGAATCTCGGAACAGGCGGCGGTAATAGGGCGACTTACGGGCACACCACGCTACATGGCGGCGCAACCGCTCGGCTTGTGCTGCTCTGACGATGGCTGGCTCCGCAAATTCAAGTGTCGGATCTCCCTTAAAGGCTTTCATGCGTCCCTCTCCATGTTCACGAGCTCTCGGGCGATCATGTCCCGCACCTGGGTTTTAAATTGGAACGGCGAGAGGTTCTTATAGACCTCCCATGTCACTGGCGGCAGACTCCGCACTAACACCAGACCTGGTTTCAGAACCATTGTTCCCCGCGGCGGCACCTGTTCACTTCCCAGGATGCATATGGGAACAACAGGAATCTTGGTTTCCAGGGCCAGCCTGAAGAGAGTCCCGTGAAACGGCCCCAACTCCATCGTCCGTGAACGGGTTCCTTCCGGAAACGCAATCAGTGAGGCTCCGCTCTTCATCAGGGCTGTGCCCCGACTGAAAAATTCTTCGACCGGCATTTCATTGATGCTCAGATATCCGGCCCAGCGTGCCATAGGCCCCCAGAGCGGTAATTTAAAGGGCCATTTGTTCACAATCTGAACCGCTTCCTCAAGCGGAATGGCGCCCATCAGGAAAGGATCGGCGGAGGAGCGATGATTGCATATCACAATGCAGGGATTGGGCAGCTTCCCCTGCGATCGATTCTCATACCGAACTCGAACCAACGGAAAGGGCAAAATGTAGATTACGACATAGCCGTACCAGCGGATAGAGCGGCGGAATAACCGCATCGCCTGGCGGTGCGAAATGAAAGGCGTTTGAACGGCGATAAAAAGCGAGAACCCGGGAACCGCGAGCAACGAAAACAGAACCAGCAGAAAATAGAAAGAGAGGTTGAGCCAAACCCACTCGAGGCGCTTGAGCAAGCGCCGTCCCAAGGCGGTGGGCTTAGGGTAGCTAGGCGTTGCTCGAAAAGGTATGTTCGGGCAACGGTTTCGCGTTTCGCGTTTTGGGTTTCGGGTTTCGGGCATGAAATTCCACAATTCAGCTTGAGTAATCACGTCACAACATACAAGAGGGAATTCAGCATTCAGAAGCCAGAATAATGCAATACACAGATGATGAAAGAATTCTGACTCCTGACTTCTGGATTCTGCTCTTGCAAAACGAGGTTTTGCAAGAGCCTCACAACATGTAAATTACTGCCCCTTCTTCTCGTCCTCTTGCTTCAGCATCAGAATGAAGTTGTAGACATCCTCCAGCGTGCGAATGGTGCGAACGCGTTCGTCTTCGCGGATTTGAACCTTGAACTGCTTCTGCAACGCCACGATCAAGTCCACGATATCCAGGCTGTCTAGGCCAAGCTCATCAAAAATGGTCGCCTGGGGGGTCAGTCGCGCAGGCTCGATTTCAAAAGAATCCTCAAAAACCTTATTAGTCAATGCGACGATTTCTTCTTTAGTCATATTTACCTCTTAAAACTTTTCTTTACATCATCCGGCAGACCAGCACCGCGCTGATACCGCCAAAGGCAAAACTGTTTTTCACGACGATACGGGCGTCCTTTTTCAAGGTCTGCCCCATGATGTGGGCGATACCCTGACACTCGGGACTGATGTTGTCCAGATTCAGGGTCGGAAAGAGCAGACCCTGCCGCATGCCGGCCAGGGAAGCGCTCAACTCGATGGCCGCCGAGGCACCCAGGGTATGGCCCAGATGACCCTTGAAACTGCTGACCGGAACCTTGGATCCAAACACTTCGATGATGGCCTCCGCCTCTTCCTTGTCGCCCTGCAAGGTCGCCGTGGCATGTGCATTAACGTAATCCACCTGATGGGGCTGTACGTCTGCCGCCTGCAGAGCCTCCCGCATACACGTCACCATGGCGGTGCGGCTGGATTCGCTGACATGATTGCCGCTGCTGCAGGTATGATAACCCAGAATTTCAGCATAGATCCGGGCGCCCCGTTTCACGGCGTGGTCATAGTCTTCCAAAATCAGAATCCCGGCACCTTCTCCGCAAACTAGGCCGTCCCGGTCGCGGTCGAACGGACGCGGCGTAAGGGAAGGGGTCTGATTGTATTTCACTGAAGTGGCGAAGAGGACATCAAATGAGCCTGTAACAGTGGGGTGCAGTTCTTCGGCGCCACCGCACAGCATGACATCCTGACGGCCCAGTCGAATCACGTCGTAGCCGGCGCCGATCCCTTGCATGGCCGAGGCACAGGCCGCTGAAGTCGCCATCACCCAGCCGTTGAGATTGAGAGCCTGTGCCACATTCATCGTAGCCGTATGGGAAATGCAGTGGAAAAACTGCATGGAGGACAGCTTGGATAAATCGTGATCCGGCAGCATGGTCTCGAACGCCTGACTGATGCTGATGGCGCTTCCGGTGGTGGAGCCTACCACGCACCCCATTCGGCCTGAAGTGGCCAGTGCCGGATCAAGGGCGGCATCGGCGACGGCGTCCTGAGCCGCCTGAACGGCAAAAATACTCATGCGTCCCATGGATCGACGGCTCAGGCGCGGGATAAGCCGTTCGTCCTTCAGTTCGGCCGGTGCCCCGACAAGACTCCGCAAGCCGATATACTGATCCCAACCTTCCATTTTGCGGACCGCGCTGCGACCGGTGTTGAGGCCGTCGGTCAGGGTTTGGATCCCACGCCCGAGAGGGGAAACGCTTCCCATTCCTGTAATGACCACACGTTTTAACTGCATAATTTACCACTCACAAAACGATTAAAGTTGTCCTTGCCTAGAACCGCCCGGATGACAATGAAGGACGACATCATCGCTCCCGCAATTCCTGGCAGCAACGCGCTTTGTCCTGCCGCAAAGAGATTACGGACGGGAAGCTTTCCAATCAAGTTATACTGCCCGACCTTCTGCTTGATGCCGTAAGCGGAGCCTTCTGGCGAATGCAGATAATCCCGGAAGGTCAGCATGGAAGCGGCATCCAGAATACGGAGCCGCTCGTTAAAGGCCGGATCATATCGACGCAACCGATTCCGAATGGCTTCCACGCGCCCCGCCTTATAGTCCTCATAGGTGGCCGGGCGGTGTTTGACCGAGGAGTTTGCCCACGCGGCTACATGTTCGTGGAAGGACGGCTCAAAAGCGGTCACGACACGGCGGGAAACCCCTTGAACCGGCTCCACGCTGCCGCAAATGACTAGCGCCTGCTCCCCGCGATAGGCCGGATCAAGAAGCTGCTCGAAATCATCTGTTGGAAACAACGAGGTGATCGTGGCGCCGAAGTGGGGGTCCGTCTCACCGTCCATTACGCCGTACACGGTAAAGAATCCGGAGGAGGGCTCAAACGACTCCACCCGGCTGATGAAGGCCTTGGAGATAGTGCTGCGGGGCAGGAGTTTCAGAATCTCTTGGGGATGGATGGTCAAAACCGCTGAATCCGCCGCCACCTCCCGGCCATCGTTCATGATGAAACTGCTGGCTTGGTCATTGTCGCCCACCCGGCATTCGGCAATCCACTGGTTGCAGCGCACTTCCACATCCAATGATTGGATGGCCTTCTTAAACGCATCGATCAGGGCATCGCCCCCGCGCCGGAAGCGGGCGGTGGATTGATACATGTCGTAACACATGCGGCTGTGGGAGGCGAAGGACACTTCTGACGGCTTGGTCCCATAGCACATACATAATCCGCTCAGGATGCCTCGCAGTAGCCCGTTGGAAGTGAGGCCGTCCAGAACCTCCTTCAGGCTGATGGATTCCTCGTCCAGGCGATGGGCGGATTCAGCCAGTCGCGCCAAGTCCATCGAGGCTGTTTGGGCACAAACTTTTTCCACTAGGTCGAAATAGCGGTCCACCGCCATGGTCTCGCCCGGAAATTCATCCTTGAGTTTGAGTCGGATGCGGCTGATGCCGCAGGGCATTTCAAAAAGACGACTCTCCCCCTCGAAAATAAATTGGTGAGCCCGGTCGGGAGACATGAACTCCGGCTCAACCGAATCCATGAGTCCGAGGACCGACAGCATTCGGCTTAAAAGGGCGTCCGGCAGTAAGCCGCCGGTGAAGTGGAATCCCGTATCAAACGGCACGCCTTGCCGGCGGAATCGGGCCAGCGAGCCGCCGAGGGTGGGCGCTTTTTCCAAAAGCAAAACCCGGCGTCCATTCAAAGCCAGCAGCAGGGTAGCGGTCAGCCCGCTCGCTCCGCTACCGACAACGATATGATCGTATTTTTCCATAATTTAGTTCCTTACGACTTGAATCAATCGAATTATGGTCATGATTTGGACAAGAAAAGAGTTTGAACAAAAGCTCGCGAAGACCGCAAAGGAGGGAATGTTTACGCCTTCGGCGAGAATGCCAGGTGTTTGAATTCCAAAAATAATGCGGTTGCGGCGTACTCGCCGCAGCCGCCTTTGCGTGCTTTGCGTGCTTCTGTTCAAAATCTTCCTCTTGGTTCCGGCTAAGCCGGGTTAGGTTCAGATGGCCAGGCCGCCGTTGACCCCGATCACTTGACCGTGGATATACATGTTCGGTTCGGAACAAAGGAAATCAACAATGGATGCCACATCTTCGACTTTTCCGAAACGGTTTACAGGGATCAGTGGCAGAATTTTTTCCTTGGGCAAATGCGCCACCATCTCGGTCTCGATCACACCGGGTGCCACCACATTCACGAAGATATTCTTACGCCCCACTTCGCGGGCCAGCGCCTTGACGGCTCCGATCAGGCCGGCTTTCGACGCGGAATAATTCACCTGGCCGGCCTGTCCGACCTGGCCCGATGTCGAGGAGATCACCACGATGCGGCCGCGCTTTTCGCGGAGCATGGGGAATAGCACGGGGTGAATGACATTATAAAACCCGTCAAGGTTCGTACGGATCACGGTATCCCATTCCGCCTTGGTCATCCATACGAGGAGGTTGTCGCGAGCAATGCCGGCATTGAAGACCACCGCATCCGGCACACAGAGATCGGCTTTTTCTGATAATGCAGCCTTGGAGGCCTCATAATCGGAGATATCGAATTTCAGCAGATCGCAGGACCGGCCGAGCGACTCAATGGCAGCTTTGACTTCTTCGGCCGCCGCCTGGTTTTCGAGGTAGGTTACCCATAGGTCGAACCCCGAGCGGGCGAGTCGTAAGGCGATAGCACGCCCGATACCCCGGCTGCCCCCCACTACCAATGCTATTTTAGATCGTTGTTGCGCTTCCATAATGGCCTGCACATTACGCCACTTCCATGAAGAAATCAAGAAATTGGAAAGGGGGATCGGGCGGGTTCATCTGAGATCATCGGTATTTTCAATGTAGATGCCATCGCTTGCGCATTCGTAATCATTGGCTTTCGTAGGGCCGTCGCTTGCGCGCGATGTCCACCCAGCGCACGACGGGGTTCCGCATGATGGCTCGGGCTGTGCGAGGCGGGCGCATAACGCGTTGAAAAGTCGTTATAAAAGCCCATAAACAGACCGCTTTTAACTTTTAAGGGCTGACCCTAATCCCCCAGGGCTGACCCTAATCCCCCTCTAATCCCCACGACCCTAATCCCCACAACCACTCGACTATGAGGCGGCCGAAACTCTCCGCAACCGCATACTGGTCAAGGACCATGGCCGCCTTTTTACTTTCCTCACTGTCCCTGGAGTCCAACCCACCAATAACCAGGCAGAACAGTCGCTTCGACCTCAGGTCATCATGCGAAAGATTTCCTTTGGAACTCGATCCCCTGTAGGCTCCCTCTCTCAAGGCGTCATACCAAGCCTCATGGTTACCGCTCAACGACAAGGCAAGTCGGAACTCAAGTTCTTCTACACCCTTTTCACCCAAGACACCGCCACCGCTCAAGCCGCTCTCTTCAGAAACCCGCCCAATACCTCGTGAGCGGTTGAACTCCCAAACATAAACGGCAACTCTCATCGCCGCTTCCCATTTCGGCTCAAATATAAAGGGCTAAACTGTTACTCTTTTAGCAATCGCTCTGTCAGCAAAACCCTGATGCAGAATCAGGTTTTCCAAGATGGTGAATCCCTTTGACAGAAATGAAATTGAATGTATTGTGAAAAACAATTCCGCCAGTAATGGTGGAAGGGACAATTTAATGATTTTAATGCGTTAACGCGCAGATCATCTTAGCCGAGAACTAGCACTTTTTAGCATTGTAGAGATGACACTGACGGGAACGCGCCTCCATATGGGCGCGGCTTCTTGTTGTGTGTTTCTACAATAGGGTGTGCTAGCCCTTCGGTTGAGATGCATCTTGGGGTTCGCGCCCTCTTTTGGGCGTGACCTCAAGAAAACGAAAGGATATTTATGCCTTGGAGTGGAAAGACGGGTTGGGTTCGGATTCGTGCCATTATTCTCACAGCCGCAGTAAGCTTGCTGGTGGCCGTTGTTTCAGTATGGGCAATCACTGAAATCAGCCGGAATATCATCACCGATCGTCAGGAAAAACTCATCGAGGATCTTCGAAGTAGAGTTGCTGAAAGTCCTGCTTTTCTTGTTGAGCGCTTATTCGAGATGCAGGAAAATTCATTTCGGTTGTTCGTCCCCGGAATGCCAAACCCCGTTTGCTTCTCCGCAGGGTTGTTTTCCTTCGATCCAAAAACCTTCCCCGATTCCTTTTTGAAGGGGCTGGTATATGATGTTGAGAATGGAAGCCCTGTTTACCACCTGAGACTTCGCGAGGTGCGGAAAACTCGTCAGATTGAGGTGTTGGACGCGAACGGTAGGGTTTTCTATATATTCAACCCCAGTGCGGACTACGATCCTCTTTGGTTGGCGCGTCGGGAATTCCCTGATACTTTCCTGGCGACGTATGATCCTTCCAAGCGTGCATTTATGGAAGAATGGACCGATCCATCCCATGTGGAGATGGATATTGCCTTGATTCCAGAATCCTATGTGGAAACCTATGCGGAGGGGGAGGTTTCATCCTTATTGGACGCGCTGATGTTGGAAGAAGTGAATACCTTGGCGACACCAAAGAAAATCGTGTCGAGCGGGACGACAATGATGAAGGCGGCAGGTTCCGACACTAATGTAGTGATAGCTCAGATGACAAAGGTGAGCACAGGTACGCTTCTGCGGGTAGATTATCCGGATACATTCACAAACCGCTTGGAAGTGATGATCTGCACAAATCTTATTGCCCGGCACTGGTGGCTTGCCGAGACGAATCTGGTAACAGTCGGGACGAACTCCCTCATGTGGGTGGATACGGGTGCAACCAACGGAGACGGCGATGTTAATCGGTTTTATCAGATAGGGAATTCGGCAGATTACGACGGAGATGGAGTTGAGGATGGTCGGGAAGTGATCATGTATCGCACTGATCCGAATGCGCTGGACTCTGATGGGGATGGTCTAGTCGACGGATACAGCGGTTTCGTCACGACGAACAGTTATCCTGGAGGCATCACCACGAATGGAAGCATTTATGTGCTGGGCGAAATGTCATTGGGAACCGACCCGACAAAGTTTGACACGGATGGCGATGGGTGTGGCGATGGCTGGGAGGTGGCACATGGCCACAATCCGCTGGATCCCAATGACCCACCGAACGTCTCGGGCACCATTTTCTATACTGGTCGCCAAACGGGTATGGTGTGGGTAATTGCAACCACAGATTCAAACAGTTGGAATACCGCTCAGTGCTTCACGTCTTCAGTTTCCGCTTCCCCTTGTCCGTTGCCCTATCTGATTTCAGATCTTGAGCAAACCAACTATTTGGATAAAAGCCTGGATGGACAGCAACGGGAGCGGGGCCACCAATGCGCCCGAAGCCCGTGGCAGTCTGACCGATATCGCCATTATCATCACCAACCGCATGACAGGGCAGGACATCACCATGGCCGATCCTGACAGCAATACCAACGGCCTGCCTGATTGGTGGGAAATTGTCTATTTTGGTGGCCTCACCAACAATGCCGACCCGGATGGCGACGAATACACGAATTTGGAGGAATACGAGGCTGACACAGTTCCCACCAACAGCCTGAGCCATCCATGCAACCTGGATGGAGCGATTACTTATACCGGCCCACAGACAGGGACAATCCATATCGTAGCCTGCACCAATGGAACGGATTGGGCCTGGGTTCATGCCGACACCCTCACCAATATGGGGGCATTCACCATCACGCACCTGCCTCCTAACGTAAGCTACTGGGTGCGGGCCTGGCGGGATAGCAGTGGGGACGGCTTGCCGGCATCCTGGGAGGCCGTCGGCAGTCACAACAGCAATCCGGTCTTCCTGGATGCCAATCTCACGGGACAGGACATCACGCTGGCAGACCCTGATGATGACGGGGATGGGATTGCCGACTGGTGGGAGGTAAAGTACGGCCTTGATCCGTTGCATGGCGGCGAAGATAACGCGGCAGCATGGTGGAAACCTGATGAAGGAAACGGAACCAATGTTTTCGACACCACGGCCAACACCAATCACGGTGTGTTGATAAATGGCTCGAATGCCTGGGTGACATGGATCATCAGCAATGGGCTGCAGCTGAGCGGAACCGCGTGTGTTGAAGTGCCTGATAGCGCCTCGCTCAAGCCTGATGCGATAAGCGTTGGAATGTGGATCACCCCTTCAATGCTTTACACCAACGGAACTGCAATGTTCCTGAGTAAGCGGGTTCCCGGTGGCAGTGCGGGATACAGTATCGGCTACGAGAATGGGAAGGTTGTTTTCACGTTCTGCAGTTCAGGCGCAAAATCCCTTGGGTTTCCCTGTGCCCTCACATCCGGGATTCCGGTTCATGTGGCAGGCTCCTTTGCCGGCACGCTTCAGGCTCTATTCGTCAATGGAGTTCCGGTCGCCTCCACAAACTATGATTGGGGAAGCGGCTTCGGTAAGGTTGATCAGGATACCAGTGTTTTGAGAATCGGGGCCTCTTCCGGGGCGACTCCCACTAACTTCTTCGCCGGCGTTCTGGACGATATGCGCGTCTGCGACCGCGACCTCTCCAGTAATGAAGTGCATGCGGTCTATGAACTGGGCACCGATCCCGATGGCGACGGCCTGTCAAACTTTGACGAATACCACTACGGCGCTTGCCCGACAAATTCGGATACGGATGCCGACGGGCTTCTGGACGGCTGGGAGAGGGATCACGGGCTAGACCCGAGTGTGGATGAAAGTAGGTCAACCATCCAACGATTGAACTACCAATATGACGGCTCCGGGTGGCTTAGGGTCCTATCTGGCGCTCGTAGCGAAAACGTCACGCTCGACAACGAGGGCAACGTGCAGCAACTTCCCTAAGAAAGCCGAAACTATGAAAATCAATCGATGGCTAACGTTGGGTCTCTTGCTGTCAACGCCACTTTGCACGGCACAGGGACAATCACAATTCACCACGCCGGGCACGTTTCTCTCCACGCCGAAATCGGTCACGCATCGAGACTTCGAGCGTATGGAGGCGGAGCAAAGCACGGAACCAGGCATGCAGACCATGTCGCTCGTCAGTTACCCGGAAATCGCGGAGGCGTGCACCCCGGAAATCGCCGCCTTGGCGCGAGGACTCGAGAACGACCCGAAAAAGATTTTCGACTACGTTCACGAT
>JBBQNS010000002.1:0-79463 GCA_038330175.1 Kiritimatiellia bacterium | reverse complement strand
CCCCCCACCCCACCAACACCGCCCAAAAAGAAAACACCCCCCCCAACACAAAAAACCCAGCCGCGTTTTTTTGTTTTTTTTTCTTGTGGGGGGCGTGGCCCCCCCCGCCGCGTGGGCAGAACGAATCATGCTAGTCCATCGTGGCCGGAACGTCCTTAGGCGAGGATTTGGGCCAGGCCGACGGCCTTTGAAAATCTAATAGACAGCTTTTATATCGTTATGCAACCATCAAAGAAAAGTGGGTATCAGTCAGGCTGAATCGGGAGAGTTGCCAATGCAAGTCAGGGATCAGATCGAGTTTCATAATGTTGCTGAATTTGTGCCGGTGTCGCATCCCCATGGGGTGGCACTTTCCCGGTACGACGGTGAAACTCGCGCGTACTTGAGCGCTCTGGGGCGCCATGCTGCGGCCTGCTCGGATGGGGTCGAGCTTCGTTTTGTTACTGGCTCCAGTTGGGTCAATCTTACTTTGTCGGCCCGTAGTTCATATTCTTGGTCAGCTGGGGCGAATGTGACGGTGTTTCGCGGTGATATTCCGGTGGCCAGCGGGTTTATCGCCGACGGGGCAACACAGACGCTGAAGCTGGCGGCTCCTCCGTTACTTGCCCAGATGGGGCCGCTGGCCTTCGGGGACCGGCGGTTTGCTCCTGAGTTGTGGCGGGTGTTTGTAACTGGCGCGACAGTTATTTATCATGGAATCGACACCGTAGGACAACCCCTCCGGCCTCCGCATCCTGACGAGAAGCCGACACGGCGCTGGCTCGCGTACGGCTCTTCGATTACGAATGTCGCGCCCGGGTATGTGCATCACGCCGCCCGGCATATCAGGGCCGACGTCTACAATAAGGGGCTGTGCGGGTCATGTGCCTGCGAGTCGCAGACCAGTCGTTTCCTCGCATCTTATGAAGAGTGGGATTTTGCCACATTGGAAATCGGGGTCAATATGCGTGGTTCGGTATCGGTCGAGGACTTTGAGCAGCGTGCGCGCACCCTCGTCGGCGAACTGCGAAAGGTATCCGCTGTGAACCCCATCATCCTGATCACAATATTCCCGAACGCAGAGGATTATATGGCCACTCCTGACCGGTTGACAGGGATTAACCGCTCATTCCGCGAGATGCTTCGCCGAATTCAGGCTTCTGCTGGAGATCCGAACCTTCATTTAATTGAAGGGGATCAGGTTCTGACAACCTATGCGGGACTCTCGAGTGACCTCATCCATCCGAGCCAGGACGGCCATTATCTTATGGGGCAAAACCTGGCCGGATTGCTAGCACCTCTCTTACGTTGATGTGCGGTCTCCCGTTAACCTGAAAACGCAAGTTGAGACCACGAAAAGGATTGGTAATGAATTAGATATGCAAGGAGCAAATCCCTGCAAACACCTCACCAAAAGATAAAGCCATCGGACTATCAAAACCAGTCGCTAAGTTATTAATGCCTACAATGATTTCCTTTCGTGTCTTTCGCGTGTTTCTTAGTTTAACTCCCCTTTTTAGGTAGAAGCGGCGCCCTCGCCGCTGTGGCAATGCCTGCGCAACCCTTCAAGTGGTCTGAACGGGTTTGTGCCCAGGCCACGAGATAAGCGATTTCTTATCAGTTTAATACAGCCGGCTTTTCATTGGAAGTTGGCTTTAGGGGTTCTAATTTTTGCAAGGCGTTTTGCGCGGCGCGGCGTAGCATTGCGCGCTGAGGTGGCAAATTGCGGGTAGAAAGTGAAAGCAATTTCTTCTTTGCCTCGTCATCAGAAAGCGCGCGCCATCGGGTTTTTGAAACTCGATGCGACGGACAGAGAATTGTGTTTCATTTGGTATTAAGTAATTTTCATCATTCAACTTCAACCCGCGCAAACCGTTCCCATCGAAAGCGACTTGAATCGGCACGACGATTTCCGGGGCAGGCGGATTACTCGCGCGCTCCGCGGCGTGCATGCCTATGAGCGGACTAAGCAGCGCGAGGCAGGGTAAAATGAATCGGAGTTTCACAAGTTTGAATTCACGGTAAGACTTTGGCGCGAAACGGCGCGGCGGGCAAGTCGGCGGCGTTTATTAAATTCACGTCCGGGTTGTCTTTCCACGCATAACCGACAGCGCGCGGCGCGAGTACTTCCTCGCTCCAAACCACCAGGATCTCACCTTCGAGCCGCGCCTGGGCGTTATGCCACTTGCCTGCGTCGTCCTGCAACTCCCATTCACGCGGCGCATTGCCGTCAGTGGTTTTGATGCCGGTCGCGTGAGAAAAGAGTACTCGAATTTCGCTTTTGGCCACGACTTTTTCAGCGCGGTAAAACAGAGGGCCGGAGTACTCCACGTCCTGCCCGTATTCCGTGAATAAAGCCGCGCTGGCCAGACGCTTTCCGACATCCTGCTTGTTGCGCGGATGAACGTTGTGCATCTCGCCGACATCAAGGGCGAGCGCCATGTTGGTGCGTGGCACAAGTTTTAAGATCTGTGTTTGTGCCGCGCGCAGGCCGGCCCAACCGCTTTCGACCGGCTGCGTTTGTCGTGGCCCGTTGTTGGCGAGTTGCACGAAATAAAAACCGAATTCGCTCCCGTCTTGTTGCGCACCCCAGAGCGTTCGCCAATCTCGGATTAGGTCGGTGAAAAGCGCTTGATAACGGCTGTCATATAAATTGCTTTCGCCCTGATACCACGCGACGCCGCGAATGGCAAAAGGCGCGAGTGGGCGCAGCATTCCATTGTGCAAAACTGTCGGCTGATTGAAGTCGCCGCGTCCATCTCCCGGCAAAGGCGGCAAGTCCTTGATCGGAGTTCTCGCCGCAATTCTCCAATCGGAAATTTCGATTTTTTGGTTCGCATCTTCGGCCAGTTCCAGACGCGGCGCATCTTTTCCAACGAAGCCGCCTTTGCCTTTGGTGTTGAGTACTCGAACGGCGATTACCGCTTTGCCACTTTTCATTTTCTTGACAGGGAGTTTGTAAGTGCGCGCGCCGGGCAAAAACGCGGAGTTTGCGCCCACGATTTCGCCGTTCCAAAACGTGGTATCCATTTCGTCTATGGCACCCAGCCTGAGTACTCCTTCCTTGCCGTTCCATAATGCGGGAATATCAGTGGTCGCGCGTAGCCAAACCAATCCGTCGAAGTCCGACAACGCGCTCTTTTCCCTCGCGCCCGGCATATTCAATGGTTTCCACGCCGCGTCATCGAAGGAGGGACGTTGCCAGTCTTCGCGTGTGCCGATGTCGTTGGTTTCAAACCACGCAACTTGCGGCAGAGTGAGAATTCCGGTTCCCCACACCGCAAAGCGCTGCTCGGTGGCGAGAACCAGCTCGCGCGAATCGTCGCGCTTCAAAAGGGTCTCGCGGCTCAGCCAGGCCTGAATATAGGAGCCGCTGTAAGCATTGTTGATAAGGCCAATGGGGACGTTCAATTTCTGATGCAACTCGCGCCCGAAATAATAACCGACCGCCGAAAACCGCGCAACGCTTTGCGGCGTGCAAGCCTGCCATTGGGGGGGGAAGCGAAACCGCTTTGCGGCGTGGTGGTGATTTTCTTGGGAACGGTGAAAAACCGAATATTTGGAAAAATCGCGGCTTTGATTTCGGCTTCGGCGTTATTGGACTTTTCGACCGGCCATTCCATGTTCGATTGTCCCGAACACAAATACACATCGCCGACCGCGACGTTTTTCAATGCCACACCATTTTTCTCGCCTGTGGCTCTTAAAACCAAAGCGGTCGCGGTGGGCATCGGATTCAAAATGATTTTCCAATCGCCGTTGTCATCGGCTTGAGTACTCTGTACTTGCGTGCCGATGGAGACTGAAACTTTCTCACGCGGAGCGGACACGCCCCAGACCGGGACCGGCTTGTCGCGCTGTAAAATCATGTCGTCGGAAAAGAGCGCGTTAAGTTGAATATCGGCACGCGCGAATGACAGCGCAAACAGAGTACTCAAAGCGAGCGCACAAACTAACAGTGATCTTCGCATCAGATGATTCAATCGTCTGCAAGTGATAAAAAATCGATCTTAAGCGGCGCAGGCACCCGCCCGCTGAAACCGGTCTAAAGGAGTGCTTTCATGGTGGCAATGTAGTGGAAAATATCAGGCTGTCAGCTTGGCGAAAACGCCCCATGCCCTGCCGTCATGGGTAGCCAGCGCGAAGACAATCTCATTCACACCCGGTTGCCATTTCGCTTCCACCTGAAACGCATCGGCCTTGGCGGGATTGGTGGCCTCGGGGTGACAGCCGACCTCCTGTCCGTTGACCCACACTTTAACCGCACCGTCCGCTCCATAGACCAAGCGGCGTGACTCGCCCTCTCGCGCGGTAAAGGCGGTTCTGATGTACAGAAGCCCGTTCTTTGCGTCATGAAAGGATCGAATGTCGCAGAAACTCTCGCTGGTAATGGTCGTGACGGGTTTGAACGCCAACCCCGCCGGCGGGCGTTGCACGTCGCCGATGACGGTCACTGGCGGCAATAACTGACTCGCTTCAAAAACAGTGAACCGGTGAGGCAGTTTATATTCTTTCACAATTTCGTCCTTCATACGGGCTACCCGATCCAGGAACGCCGCGTCGGGTATCCCGAGTTCACGCTCTATTCGCACCAGCGTTTCCTGAAGTGCCTTGGCGAGCGCGCACTCCGGGTCACGGCCCAGCAAGGCACGAACCCGGACGCAAGCCGCATCAAATCGGGGCCAGCTTTGTTCCAGGTTCGTCAACTGCACGATCAGGTGCTCGGGTTTCGGCCATCCGGTCGTCATCTGTTTCCGGAGAATGGGGAGCTGGCGGTATTGGCAGGCAAACCGCTGGAGTTCGGCGCAATCCAGCACCTGGCGGGAACTTGCGAAGAACTCAGGCAACGCCGCTCCGGAGGAGTGCAGGGGCAGCCACGAACGGTAGGACGTTCCACCCTCGCCGGCACTGCCGTGATCGCATAATTGCACTCGGCGCCCGTCGGTTGCGGTAAATTCCATCAGTAGAACCGGGGGCACACGCCCCTTCCATGCCAGCACGCGCCCCTTGATGTTCTTCCCACCAATGAAAGGAACGTCATCCGCGTCTAAATCATTGAAACGGCGGTCATACGTCAGCAGAATCGGCCCCCGATAAACCGATACCTTACCCGCGCACTCCAACTCGCCCGTCCAGAAATGGAGCGTCATATCGAGTGTCAGGGCAATCTCGTCACCCTTCCGCCATTTACGCGTGAGGGCCAGGTAGGTTCCCGCGCGAACACCCTTGACCGCTTCACCGTTGACCTTGACGGTGGTCTTGCCGGACCAGCGGGGAATGCGCAGTTTGAGCGTGAACTCCGCCGCGCGGGAGGGCGCAACACCCAGGAGGATTTTGCCGTCCCGAGGATAGTCGGTCGTCTGGGTCAGGGCGACCCCCACCTTGCCTGGCAAAACAGCTTTCATCACACCCGCCCCGTACCAGTTCAGGATCAGGCTGCTTTCGTCCTGCATCAACGCCCAGTCGCTCAGCATCCCGAAGCCACGAACGCTGTTGACACTGCAGCAATTCAATTCGGGCGTCCCCTCGCGGGACTGAAACACGATGTCGTGGGCGCTGGCCCGGCGGACTCCATCCATCGGAGTGTTGTAGGTGGCCCACCGGCCCGTGAAAGAATGCATGCCGACGATTGAATTCAAAAGCGTCAACTCCAACTCATCCGCGACGACTGGATCACCGGTCAGGCGCAGCATCTCTACGGTCATTGCCGTCCACGCGATCGTGCAACAGGTCTCGATGGGGTATGGCAGGAATGGATTGCCATAGGCCTGTTCGCCCGACGAAAAGCCGCCGTTATTGTGCCGATCCAGGTTGGCAATGCTCCTCCAGATACGCCCGAAGGCCTCGCGGTATTTCTCCTCACCGGTGATGTGAAACAACTCCGCCATCGCCATAATCGGATGCAGGCTCTCCCAGCGCGGTTTCGGAAGCTCGAAAAACTCCAAACCGGCCAGCGGTCCGTTCAGATAGTCCCCCGTCAACCACGTACCCGTCGCATCCTTGGCGGCGAATTCCTCGTCCACAATCTGGCGCGCGAGATCGAGGTATTTTCGTTCGCCGGTCTTCTTGTAGAGCAGACACAAACTGTGGGCCGGAGCCATATTCATCTCCGTGCTCCCAGTCTCGACCATCCGAGGTCCCTTTGGCGCCAGGTATCTGGCGCACATCAGGTCTGCCATCCGCTTCACGCACTTGAGCGCTTTCCTGTCCCCCGTCTCCTCGTACCACAACATCAATCCAAGCGAGTTGTGATAGTGTCCCCACGTATCCCACGTCCAGTGCACCCGCCCATCCGGATAGACGACCTTGTTCGTCACATGGGAATCTGCTGGCCACGGACCCAGATAGCCATCTTTGTCCTGAAGAGACATTAGTTCTTTGACGAACCCCTCGAGCGTGCGCTTCAGATCAGGATCGCGGGTCAACCTCAGAACCTGCACAGCGCCTGTCAGGTATTTTCCGGAGAATTCGCCCGCCCACGGCACCAGATCCCGATAGGGGCGACAATCCCGGTCGGCGTACATTTCCAGCATTCCGGGATTGGCGGATGGCACCACTTTCAGCCACTGTTCGGTGATCCCGCTCAGATAGGGCGCAAGACAACCTCCCAACTTAAATTCCCCAGTCTCAGAACGATCACATATCGGTTTATTCATCTCAGCGCCTTTCATGATCCTCTTATTCTAGGGTTGTGTGGATCATCTGATCACGTACACCGTACCACTGTTGGATGGCGCTTCGTAAGCACCCATGTCCACCTCCTGTCCAGCCCACCGCGTGCTGCCAGCCAGATCCACATCTGCCCGCGTCCAACCCGCCGAAATGCCGAGGTCGATGCAAGGTGACCGCGGTTGCAGGCGGAAATCGCCGGTTACACGACTCACAAACATCGGGTCATTGGTGATGTTGTTGTTGGAACCGTGCGTCAGATTGGAGGCACAAGAGTATTGAATGGCCGAAGTCGCGCTGGCCACGGCGATCTCCGCTCCGCCGTTATTGTAGACGATACAGTTCAGCCCCGTGCAAGAGATTGAGCCAGTGTCAATCGTGAACGCCCCGAGACCTGTGTTTTCCACGATCGTACAGTTCCTGATCAAGGCCTTGTTCGCGTTCATGAAGGCCACCGTGGCGGCATTGTTGCTGCGAATAAGGCAGTTCTCAACGCGGCTGGCGCCTTGCAAAATCACCCCGCCGCCGTACCCCTCGTTCGCGTTATTCGCAAAGATGGTGCAGCGTTGAACCACTGCATTGTTCACATAGAGTCCCCCGGCTTTGCCATTGGATCCGCTGGAGGTGTTCTGCGCGATCACGCAATTGGAGATGACGCCGCCCGAGGCATAGATCCCACCGCCCATGGGGCGAACGTCGTCAAGCTTCGTGTCGGTGTTCTTGATCACGACACAGTTCTGTAGCGAGCCGGTGGACATCAACACACCACCCCCATAAGATGCTGTGTTTTCGTAGCCGTTGGTGATCGTGAAGCCATCGATGACCGACGCCGCGCTCGTCATATATGCAATTCGATGGAAGTAGGCACCAGTCCGGTACGCCACGGTGTTGCTGGCACCACCAAGTCCTGTCAGGACAATCGGGCCCAGCAGTTCCAACTGGCGATCAAGACCATATTGCCCATTCGTGACGATGACCTGTTGGGTACAGCCAACCGTATACGCCGCCTCCACCGCCGCATTGAGATTTGTGGCCGCCTTGGCCCAGGTATCATAGGGCAGCGTGGCCGACCCAATGGTCGACACATAGAGATTCGGCGAGGCTACCCGCACGTAGGCGGGTTTGACCACCGAGGAGCCCTGACTAGAGGTGTTCGTGACCACTAGCCGGACGGAATAGAATCCGACTCCATAGGTATTTGACACCGGATTGACGCCAGCACCCGCAAGGTC
Source organism: Kiritimatiellia bacterium (assembly GCA_038330175.1). GTDB lineage: Bacteria > Verrucomicrobiota > Kiritimatiellia > CAIKKV01 > CAITUY01 > JAABPW01. The sequence continues at coordinate 71,583 of JBBQNS010000002.1, read as the reverse complement.
AATGCTGCCATCATTCGTGAAGTCCCAGAAATAGGACTGCACATTTGTGACGGCCCCCGCGACGTAAGCGTTGAAGATCACGTTGGAGAGCGCATTAACGCCTTCGTTGGTGACGGCAATGAAGTTGCAGCGGAAAGCGCCCGCGTTGATTGCCTCCGCCTCATACGCACCCATATCGGCGATGGCACCTGCAACGGTGTCCCCATCCGCTGGCCGGCTCACGCCATCGATGTCGGTCGTAAGACCCACCATGTTGGTACCGCGGTCAATGCAGGGGCTACCGGGAAGCAGCCGGTAATTGCCGGCAAGACGGTCCGCAAACTGCGGATCGGCCACGGTATTGCTGGTTCCAACCACAGCGGGAATCGTGCAGGAGTAGGCAAACGTGCCACCGGATTTGACGACGTTGCGCTGGTACTGTACATAGGGGAAGACGCTATTGAAATAGATGATCGAGTTCGACACACTGCCCCCAGTCATCACCAGACCGTCTCCGCCGGTTGTGCTGCCCCGAACCGCCGTGTTGTCGGCGATCGTGCAGTGCAACACCACGCCATTGGTCATGTAGACTCCGCCGCCAGCTGAAGTCAGAGGCGCCGTGTTGCCCAAGGAGGCATTGCGCTGAATCACGCAATTTTTAACCAAGCCATTCCCGAGATAGATGCCGCCGCCGTATCGGCCGGCACTATTGTTGCGGATGATACAGTTCTGAACTGTACCGGTGGACACCGTCATTCCGCCGCCATCCGTGGCACTGACGCCGTTACTGACGGTCAATCCATCCAGGACCGCCGCGCCGTTGTTCAGAAGAAAACACGGATTGACGCCGTTGCCTTCGATAACGGTTGAATTTGCACCGTTGTAGCCTTTCAGGGTTATGCCCAACGAAAGAGTAACCGTATTAGCCAGTCTGTACGTCCCGTTAGTGATCCGGATAGTCGCTCCATCCGACGCAAAACTGACCGCAGCCTGAACGCTTGTCGCGGCCGTGTCCCACGTCGAATAGGGCAGGGTTTGGGATCCGGTCGGTGACACATACATCGACGCCGTTGAAACACTGATGTAGTTTAGATTGGTGAAGGCATCCACCTGCCCGACGGCATTGCTGACCAGCAGAGCGACGGAGTACAACCCCGGTATCGTATAGATGTTTGTGATGATCTGTTTATCGGAACCCTGTACATCGATAACTCCGTCCGCGTTGACGTCCCATGCATAATAGAGCCCGGTGAGGTTAGTTCCCGACACATAAGCGGTAAAGACATTTGTCAATGGCGCAAAACCTGTTATCCGATCACTCACCAAGTTGCAGCCGAACCCGGCGGGCGTCTCGTACGGCCCCATATCGACCGCGCCATGCTGAATGCGAAGGTTGCCGTCCAGATCGCGGTCCGTGGCTTGCCACGCGCCGCTGAAACCGCGGTCAATGCAGAGTGAGGCGGAAGAGAGATGGAAATCCGTGGGCCCTGCAAAAAGCGGCGCATTGGTAATATTACCGTTGACTCCCGCTGACAAGCCGGTGGCACAACAAAAGCCAAAATAGGCGGCATCGCTGGCACGGATGTCGCCATTGATATTGTGGTAAATAATCGAGTTGGAAATAGCGGTGGCAGGCGACGGTGCATAGAGCGCAAATCCTCCCACGTTGCACGAGTTGGAGACAACGGTGCAGTTGACCATACTCGGACTCCCGGAGTTATCAAGCAGTACCCCCGATGAAGTGGTTGCGGTGTTGTATGCAATAAGTGAGTTCAGGAGTTTGCCACCCCCTGCGAAAACCACGCCCCCGCCGTTCTCGTTCGCATAGTTCGTGATAATTACACAATGAGTGACCGTGGCATTAGCGCCGCCAAGCGCCACCCCGCCACCTTTGGCATAGCTACCGGATGAAGTGTTCCCGCGGATCGTGCAGTTCGACACAAGCCCGGCGCTGACATACACTCCGCCGCCATACGGACGCGCTTGGGACGGCTTGATATCTGTGTTCCCGGTTACAAGGCAGTTTCGCAACGTTCCACTAGTAATCAGCACACCGCCACCATAAGCATCGGTATTCTCAAACCCATTGGTGATAGTGAACCCGTCCACGATGGCACTGGCAGCGTTGATGAAAAGAACCCGATTGCTGCTGATGTTGGCCGGATCGCGCCGGACAATGGTGTTTGTGGCGCCCCCCACGCCCAGCAGGGTGATGTTGGACGTCACATTGATCTGTGTAGAGACGTTGTACGTTCCTACGCCCACCAAAACGGTCTGGCCGTTCGTCGCGCGCCCAACCCCGTTGCTAATCGTCGCGAAGGCCGTGGCCCAGTTGGTGCCGGCCCACGTGTCGTTTCCACTGACGGCCACGTAACAGTTCCCGGTGATCGCGGTCAGCCCCGACCACGGCGTGATGGTCACAGTGGCCGCAGCCGGTGTGCCGACCTTATAGGAGGCGGCGATCAACGTCAGGGTGGCCTCTTCGTTGGTCGGATCCATGTCCAGCGTGGGAGCCAGCGTCACGATTGCGCTGGATGCGCCGTCAGGAACGACCACGCTCCCGCTCAACGTCGTGTAATCCAGACTATTACTCGCGCTGCCGCTGAGCGTATAGGCGAAGGTCAGCGGGCCATTGGTGGCGGTAGTCGGCCGATACACGGTAAATGCGCCGGGCGTGCCATAGGCGGCCGTGGGCGTCGTCGGTTGAACCCAAACTTCACCGGGCATAAAAGTGGAGGAGTTAGTCGCCCAGACGACACTGCCATCCGCGTTCGCGTTCGTGGCGCAAAACCGGTAATAATAGATGGCGTTGGAGACGCCGAAGGTCACATTTGTGCTCAGTGAGCCGATCCCTTGCGGCGACGCAAACAGGTTGGTGTTGGCCCAGGCCGCAGCGTTGGTATTTCCGTCCGTCGGTCCCCAATAGAGCAGAACCGCCGTGGCCGCCTGGCCCGTTGAGCTGAGCGTGCCCTGTAGGTCGGCCGAGGTAAACGTAACGTTCGATGCGCCGGCGTTCTGCACCGTCGGGGGAATGCGGAAAATGAACTCACCGGAACCCCGCGCGTTGTCGCTGATCCGCACCTCGTCGATCCAGCCCATCAGTTGCAGTCGGGACGGGCTACGCGCCAAGCATCCCACGATGAAATTATTCGTGTTGGCCAAGGCATCGATGGTCATTTGGGCAGAACCAATCAGGTTGGCATTCGTGACGCCAGGAGACAGCGCAGTCCAGTAAAATAGAAGGTTGCTGGTCGTGTTCTCGGTGCCATTGTACGTCGCCGCCACATGGAACCACCCATTGCTGTTGAACGCGTTGGGGCCTGACACTGGAATCGTCGTGGTGTGCGTGGCGACGCCACCATTCGGAGTGAATGCCACCGTACCGTTGGTAATGAAGAAATTCCAGCCGCGAGTGTTCTGACCATCATGACTCATAATATACTGGTTGGAACTGGTATTGGAGATCTTAATCAGGGCCTCGTATGTGAAGGCGCCGCTCGCTGCTTGAAAGAGAGTCTGACTGACCCCTCCACTGGTTGCCGCGCGACCGCCGATGTTCGTGGGGGTCGCATAATAGCCGTTGGGAATCATGTACAGACTGGTCCCATAACCTGCCGCATAGGCCGTGTTGGAATAGGTGGCCACCACGTCATTCAGATGGATCGGCCCGCCCGAACCTGAATCCTGAATGGCGCCACTACTCTCGTCTAAGTGATATAGGTGGAGCGTATGACTGTCGCTCAGGTAAGGTGTCCTTATCTCCGCCTGCGTCCCCACCGCCAGGCCAACGACCATTAGAAAAAGCAGCCATGTCTTCATTGTCATTTACCCCCTCTATTATTATCTGTTTGAATCGAACCTGCGTACCGTGACTTCACTCCACCGCCTCAGCATGCGTCACTGGCACGAACCGAATGAGATCCTCCTCCGGCACGCACCACTGAAACCCTTGTGTAACCACCGGCGAATCCACCGGTTCTTTTCTGATCAATTTCAACAACAGACCGCCCAATTCACGGGCAGACTTGTCGGGATCGAACTCGGCTCGAGCGAAGGGAAATGGCGCCGTAAGCCCCGCTCCTTTGTTAGCATGGGTCACGACCGTGAGTTGCTCCGGCACGCGGATGCCCATCTCCAGAATTGCAGTTTTGACGTCGTCGAATAGCATATCGTCCAGAACCAGCAAGCCGTCGGGCTTCTCCGCGCCGGACACCCACATCTCGCGGAACTCTTCCCAGCCGGCTCCCGGCAGACTTGGATTAAGCTCCGAGCAAATCCAAGCTTCGCGAGACCGAATGCCGGCAGCTTCCATGACACGCCTGAACGTTTGGGTCTGGGTTCGATCACCCCAACCCAGAAGCGCCAGCTTATGCCGCCCATGTTCCATCAGATAACGCGTACCCTGCGCAACCATGCCTGGATAATCGAGGTCAACCCGGCAAGGGAGGGTATCGGTCCATAACCCCACAACGGGGAGTCCCTGCTTTTCGATTGACGCCAACCACTCGCGCCCCCATGGGGCCACAATCGTCGCAACGGCACTCAGGCGACCGGCCGCCAGTTCATGTCTGAATTCCGGACAGGTTACCTGCAACGAGACACTGCCGGGTTGTGTCCGCCCCAGGTAGAGCCGGGCAGGAACCCCGTGCGCCAGAAGGTAATCCTTTAGTTCCTGACCCGCCCGCAAATGAAACCGTGACGCGCGGGGGTGGGACACCTCCAACTCGATCAGAATGCCCACGTGCTGGTCTCCCGACCGATCGCTTACAAAGGTGCCGCTTCCATGACGCCGGGTCAGCAGTCCTTCTTGCGCTAGCGACCGTAACGCTTCGCGGAGGGTGCCCACGCTCACACCGAAACGCGCCGCCAAGTCACGCTCACCCTCCAGTTTATCACCGGGTTTGCTCTGCAATAAAATCTGAGATCGCAACAAATCAGCCACTTTTGAGTGCAATTGCGTTCGAATGACGATGTTTCTGTTCATAGTGATTCTGTGATTGACTCACTTTACAAAATAGACGGCACGAGATCAAGAGGTAATTCATAGAGGAGATTATGTCTTCTGGATGGGCGAAGCTTGCTGAGCCGCGTGAATTACAGGGTGTAATGGAGACCTCGGGGATACAGGCCGTTTACAGCATCTTCTGGAAGGACGTAAAAGCCTGTATTTGCTAATGAGCCTCTTGCAAAACCCTGAGGACGACACGGAGGTCGTCCCTCCATATTGCAAAGACAGGCTGCTCGAGGGGCGTGCTTCGTCACGACCGTTTTCTCTGGGGGTTTTGCAAAAGCCTCATGAGTCTAATCATCTACGCCTTGAAAATCTCTGCCTCGGAGGGGCGGGGGTGGGTTCTTTTGCACTGATTGATTCAAGTCGTAAGGGACTCAGGCGTCAAAGAAGCCAGAATGTCTTTGATCGCGACCTCTGCGCCACATGTCTTGTCATCAGCGGCACCGTAGTACAGGGTGAGCGTGCCATCCCCGTTCTCCAGAAGCCCGTTTTGAAAAATGACATTGGGTAAAAAGCCCGACGTCTCATAAGACGCTTCGGGAAACAGGAAGGGATCGCGACTACGAGCCAACACCTTCCAAGGGGCTTCAAGATCGAGTAGCACGGCACCGGTACAGTAGCGCACCTTTTCATCTGAAGCATGATACAGGGCAAGCCAGCCCTGTGGGGTCTTTATCGGCGCCGCACCGCAGCCCACTCGCTCGCTATCCCACATCCCCGGCCGCGGCCCTATGATAAACTCATGCCGGCCCCAGTCACGGAGGTTGTCCGAAGAAGCCAACCACAGAGAGGGTGCCCCTAATTGTTTCATGGACGGCCGGTGGAACGTGTAATACCGACCTCCAATTTTTTCTGGGAAAATGGCGATGTCTTTATTATCCGGCGGGAAAATTAAGCCCAGCCGCTCGAAATGCTGAAAGTCACGGGTACGCGCCAAGGCGGTAGCAACCCCTCGTAATGAAATGGCACTGTAATTCACATAATACCAATCATTCAATTGCGTGATCCGGGGGTCTTCCACACCATAAAGCTCATATTCCGATTGCGGCCCTAAGGCTGGTTTCTCATCAACTTGAAAATGCCGACCATCCTTACTCGTTGCAAGGCGCAGATGACTGATACTGGTCAGGTAGATCTTGCCTTTGTATTCGAAAGCCCGCGGATCGCTTGATTTTAGGTCTGGATCATCCAGCTTAATGAACAACGGTTCGACCTGCCCTGACTGGGGATTGTAAGTCGCGGTGGCGACATACCCCGGTCGCGGCACGGGGCGTTCTGCGACACGAACCAGAAGCACGACCCCCCCTTTAAAACGGGTTGCACCCGCATTAAAAGCACACATCACTTCAAAATCTTCACGGGACGGTTTGACGTCTCGCGGACTGATAATCGGATTGTTCTCAAATCGTCGGATCATATTTGTTCTCCCTTAACTTTGTGCGTGGTGATTCCTGAATTCTGGATTTTGGATTCTTACCCCCCGCCCTCAAGCGCCAAACTCGACCACCCCGAACTGCTGGTAATCGTGAAAATTACCTTTTGTTGCCGGACACCAAGCATATTGCGTAGATTTACCCGCATCATAGTCAATGCGATAGGCGTTCATGCGCCAGGTATCGCCGGGCTTAGGCATCGCTTGAGCCACTCCGGCAAAAAGGCTGAAAGGAATAAAGAATTCAGCCATCCAGCCCGTTACTGCGGCGCCGGGCCGCCGAGAGCCACCCCGCACCGTTGTCGCGTGCCGGGTCAGACGGTCACCTTCGTAATGCCACGGAAGCCACCCCATAAATCGCCCCTGCTGGTTTGGCACCAGAATGACCAGTTCGGCGTTCAAGGGAGAAATTTCGTATTCCAGATATAACGGATGTCGCTCGTCCGGCCAGATAAAAAATTCGAACACATCCTCAAGATACAGATTACTCATGTCAGGTTGACGGGTACAGGACAGACGACGATCAGCGCAATCCGCCAACACATATATCCCGGTCTTCGAGTAAAGCAGTTTGGCACGAGTTCGGTAAGGCGCGGGTCCCGCGACACGCGTCAGGGGCAGCCATTTCGCCTTTCGCCAGGCGGCCGCATCCCCACACCCTGTCACTTTAAAATCATCGATCAACGCCACCACCGTGGTCGTTATTGATAGTTCCTCTGAAGTTTTATTCTTAGTCGTCATACCTTCTCCACCTCGATTAGCATCATTCCTAGAGGCGCGAGGGTTTCCTCAAAGACCAGTCGCCCGTTTTGAAGCGACTCTGTTCGAATTTTCACCTCAGGCATTGATGCCTCATGCAGGCGCTCCAATTGCGAGGACGTCGGCCAATCAGGCGAGCCCATTTCCTGCCAAGCGGATAACGCCCAGCCGTGTTCAGGGTCAACCAGACTCCGCGTTACACGAACCCGCTCGGGAAGTCCCTCTAATGCCAGGGAATAGGATCGAGCCTTCCCGCCACCAATCATCTGCGCGGCACCAGCGGCTGTTTCCCACGACGCCTCATCATTCTTGTAATGATGATGATTGAACAGCAATATCTGCCAGCCTCGGTCACTCCGAAAAACCGCACAACCGTCGCCATTATGAAGCAGGGATCCTCCTACTCGATTAAGAAAGGCATAAGCATGGAAGCCCGGCTTACGCAGGCCATGTACGGTCAGAAGTCCCCATCCTCCATGGAACTCACGCTCCCCAGGCGGCGCCTCCTCGGAAACATCACAAAATACCCAGCGCGCCAGTGAATCCACCAAGCCCGCACAACTCAAAAGGTTTTCCAACAGAAAAGTGCCACTGAACAGATGATCATGGCAACCGTCACGGGGTGATGGCGAGCTTCCCCACTCATTACAGTGAATGGCCGCCTGTGGAAACGGGCCATTGTCCACCATTTTCCGCAGGAGTTTTAAATCTTGAACCGTCGCGCCACGGTCACGGACTACACGCCGGGTTTTCTGGCTGGCATCGTCAAACGGAAAATCCGTTGGGTAAGGATGGGTTGAGACAAAATCCACCGGCAACTGGTTCTTCGCGCAAAAGGCCATGAACGCTTCCACCCATTTAGGCTGGTAAACACCGTCGGCGCCCGGTATGTAATTCGAAGTGGCAGGACCTCCGACTCGCAAGCTAGGATCCACCGATTTCACCGCCTCTACACTCCGGCGATACAGCTCAAAATACTCCGCCTGGGTCCCCTTCCAGAATCCGATATCAGGCTCATTCCAGGGCTCAAAATTCCATGATCGGACCTCATCAAGCCCATAGCGGGAAACGAGTGCTTTCACCGTGGTATGCACCAAGCGGTGCCAGTCGTCGTAGTTGTTGGGCGGACATCCCGCGCATTTCACGGCGAAAATACGGTTATCGTTACTGGCCATCCATGTTGGTAGAAAACTCAGTTCCACAAACGGACGCAGGCCCAATGAGAGATAGTAGTCATAGTTGGAAAAAAGATATTGAAAATTGAAGGGGCCCTCTTTCTGATGCCAAACAAACATGTCGTCGTGGAACATGCCGTGTTGTCTCAGATTCTGAAACCCACATTCGCGCACGGCCGTCGCCAGACAGGCCCGGTAGTCTGCCCGACTCGCCAGCCCGGCCCGGTCTCCGCAGACCATGCGTTTCCAATAGGGGTCCAGCGGCTTACCCACACCCACCCCATTCACTACTATTTCAGTCATCAGCATTACTCCTTTTTTTCAAACACTAAATGCCCCATCAGATATCCCTCTTTGAGGTTTCATGGGTACTGGCAAACAGAAATCGTAGCCTGATCTTGGGCGCGAGGAAATACGACTTCAACGCCCTGTGGAACATTAATCCTGCCGCACACGAGGGCATTGTCCCTTGTGAAGTCGGCACGAATGGCACCGAAGGGAGTCGGCACGGTTACCTTCAAATGCTGAAGATCCCCGAGATGAGGCTCACAACGCACACGCCGCCAACCGGGTTCGAGCGGTTCCAAACCGGCAATCGCCCGTACCAGATGAATGCAGGGCGTCGCGCCCCAGGGATGCCCAACGCTCGCGCCCCAGTCACCGTTCTGAAACTGATTTTCAGCAAGCGTTGTCAACCCGGTGTCGACCATGGATCCCCACCAGGTGCGAATTTCATTGAGAAGCTCCTGATGCCGGCCAAGCCGATGCAGCACTTCCAACAAATGATACCGGAAATAGGAGCCTGAAATCTGCAACACACCGGGCTGATTCCAAGCGCGCGTCAGGACTCCGTCCGGGTCATCGTTCAAACCGGCCTCGATAGCGAGCAGATTCACGTGGAGACTCACTTCCTGACTGGGTTGCCCGCCCACGACGCAGTCAGCGAACAGTTGCCGCGTCGAGTTCCAATGCTCGCGCCGCAACCGCTGCTCAAGCCGGGCGGCCAACGCTTCAAACTGCGGCATCGTGCGGAGTGCCATCAAGTACAGCAGATTGATCGCCGTCGGGATCCCATCATGCCGAATTGACCGGGGCTTCCCATCTTCCAAGCCGGGATGATCCACCCAATTCCACCCCGTCAACTCTCTTAGCCGGGGATCATCGGACTTCGCAAAACGCACCGCGAAGCCCTCCAATAAGCGCTCCACGTTGGGATGTAAGCGCCGGACGAAATCCTCGTGTCCGGTGTAAAGCCGGTGCTGTTCGAGTTCCAGAGGCCATAAAATCACCTGATCAAGCAATCGGTCATATTCCGGAGCAGGGCGATCCGGTTGATTCGGCGAAAAAATTCCATCTGGGCGTTGTCCTTGGGCAAATTGCTGGTGTGCCCACTCGGTAATTTCGTGCGCATTAGAAAAAAGATAATACGCCGCCTGGTGCGAGACCAAGATATCGCCAATGTAGAGCAGCTGTTCACGCCAAGGCCCATCGACAATGAAATCCTGACTCCCCATCTCCACGGTGTGGCGGCTAATTTCCCAAATCCTGTTGAGCCGCGCATCATTGCTTTGCCATTCACCAACATGGTCGTGGTCATAGCGCCGATAGATGGCTGCGACGGTGCCCAACTGGATCGAGGGGTCAGCAACAACCATCATCACCCCGGCGGATTTATATTGGAACGAAACCTCCCAGCGTTGCGCCCCCTCGCGCAGAATGACCCGGTCGGTGTACGCTCCCGGCAGGAGCAAACCAGACTGGCCACTCAGACGTTCTGCGTAGACCAACTCCATCTTCGCTCCTGCGGAGGCCTTGACAATGTCAAGGCGAGGAAGCATCGTGCAGTTGAAAGGAAACTCATACAAAATCGCCTGTTCATGGCCATCCTCTCCGATCTCATACGCTAACGGCCCAAGCTCCGGATCCAGCTTGCCTACACCCCAGTCAGTGCGATCCCCGCCAGGGGGGACAAGACCGCGCCAGCCGAAACGGAGCGCACGCGGGCAATGGCCACGCAGGACATGCCGACCGGCAGATAGTTGCAGTGGCATTGGCTGAATCGGACGGACCCAATCAAATGGAGGCTCAACCGGGAGAGGAAGCTCCTTATCATCCACCCATAGTCGATCCCCTACCGCGATTTCCAATAGAAAATTCAAGGTCTGTGCCACCGGCAGTTCAAGCATCATCTGCCACTCCGCCCGGTTTGCGGGATGTTCGCAAACGGCAAACAAACCGCGGCGAAGCCGACCTTGCTGCAAGATGCGCACGGGAAAGATTAGCTCTTCCCGAAGCGGGCGCAGCGGTGACGGAAGACACTCGATATCCGGCAGGTTACAAGGGCTGAGCGGCATCCAAGCCGAATCATCAAACCCCGGCTCGCGCCAGCCCACAGGTTCCAAACGCAGATCACGAAGCTCCTCGTGGCCAATCAGCGAATTGTGTCGGCGAGCGGGGCGAAACTCGACCGCTGGTGTCGCGTGCCATACAGCGTCAACGCCTTCAACCGTAACAAGAAAACGCCCGGGCGGTGGAACACCGGGAATGACTTCATCCGCACCCCCCCAATGATGGGCCAGCACGGCAATAACATTTTCGCCCGAACGCAGGTGGGGCGTGAGATCAAAGGTGCGCCAACGCAGTTCTTCGGTGTGCGTTCGCTCAAACGTACGCCCGATATAAACGCCATTGAGCCAAACCATGGCATTCTGCCGGGCCGCAAGACGCAATGCGGAGCCTTTCTGGAAGCGTCCCCGCAAATAAGCGTAGCGAGTGGTCGGCCCTAAACTTTTGGTTAGATCAAATCCGGTTTGGTTTCCCTTCACATCACTCGCCACTCCCTCATCGCATACCGGCTGAAAGGGAGTTCCTTGGTTCGAGTAATCTGCGGCGTGGCAGACCGACTCCAGGCAAATTGAATCCATGCTGCGGCACCAGCCTCATGGTTATAGGTTTCACCGTCATCCTCGAATAACGTGCCCGCTGCACTCTCTTTCCCATAAACTGTTGGCGTAATCTGGAACACCGTATCAGTGTCCACGTGTTGCACTGGTTCGGCCAGAGGTAATACCGTGCCTTCCCTCACAAATAGCGGGATATGCGCCAGCGGTGTTGGGACGATAATCGATCGGCCCCCTTCGTATTTCTGACCGGTATGGAAATCGAGCCAATCCCCTTTCGGCAGGTAGACGTTACGTTCCTTCTGCCCAGGCGCAACCGGCGCAGCGAGCAACGCCTCGCCGATCATGAACTGGTCATCAATGTCCCAGACCGAGTGGTCGTCAGGATAATCCATCACCAACGCCCGGAACGGGGGGCGGCCAGCCTGCCAATAACGGGCAAACGCCGTATAGAGATAAGGAAGCAGTTTCATCCGTAACTGGAAAGCTTGACGCACCAAGCCGGTGGCCTGCTCCGCGTCAGCGGCAGACAGAGCGTCGCTCTGAACCCAAGGGGGATTCCTGATATACCAGGCATTCACGAGGGCCTGCGGCGACAACACCACCGTCTGAACCCGTCGCACCAAATCTTCCACCGATACGGCATGCCGCACCTCCGGGCACCAGAGCAGGCCGGAGAAACCACAATTTACCAAACCGCGGAGAAAGTCACGGAAGTCGTAGAGATCGCTGTAAAGCACGAAGGGTAGTGCGGCGGCCAGGGCGTGCGAGGAACGTACTTCAGAGTAATGGCGCTGTCCATTCCGGCGAAACGCCACGTCCAAGGTGTGCTGGTAACGTATCCCCAGAAGCGAGTGCATTTGCTCGCCATCCACCCCACTGGGAAACTGCGTCCACTCCGGAAACGACCAGGGACTTCCGATGAAATCGCTGTTGTCGCATTCGTCCAGTTTAAAGCCCGACACGCCATGCGCGATCAGGGCTTGCTCATGGTAATCCGCAAAAATACGTTGGGCTTCGGGCATCAGAAAATCGGGAGCCAGGCCATCAAACGCCATTTCATCCCCGCAGTAAGGACGGATCGCTGTCGCTAGGGGTGACGCGGGGTGCACGAAAGCATGCTCCCATAAATTAAGCCGGAACCCCTTGCTACGCAGCGTTGCGATCAAGGCGTCGGGTTCAGGAAATCGCTCCGGAGACCACTGAAAAGAACAGGGATAGGCATGCGAATGCCAACCCGGTTCCAACCCCAGCACATCGAAAGGCAATTGCGCCTGCCGCAATTGTTCACCCAACGCCTCCACCTCGGCTGCGGTACTCTGGCCATGGCAGCGATACCAGCCACCCAGCCCCCACATCGGCGGCAAACACCCTCCTCCAGAGAAAAGATTATAGCGCTGAACCGCCTCCCCCATCGTGGGCCCGGCAAAAATATAAATATCCACACCCTGAGCCACCGGAACATCCACTACAACACGGTTACTAATGGCGCGCAGCCGGTACAACTCCGTCGTGCCCTCCGCAATCGCCCGCGATTTCTCCTGATTACGCGCCTCCCACTGGTCGGAAGGAGTATGTGTCCCGAGGTAAAAACTGGCGTACCGGCTGGTATCCACCAGCACTCCATAACCCGCCGTGGAAACATAGAACGGCACCGGGGCATGCGAGTCACCGGTATCTGAAATGGGATCGCTGTTAACGCGCAGGGTCTTCTTCTTGCCGGTCTGCAAATGGGATTTCAATTGCAATCCCAACCCATACAGCCCTTCTTCGCGTGCGAACGGAAGCGTCACGACACACCCTCGCGCAGTGGTCCTAAACTCCATTTGCTCCGGTCCGAACGGGGCGGCACTAGCGGACGGAGGAATCGTCATCCTGACTTCAGACTGGCGCACCGTGACCGGTGTAATGGCCTCGGGCTCGCCATAACGCACTCGCCAGATACCCGGCGCCACACTTTCAAGAAGATCATGTATATTTAGGTTTTTTTTCATAATTAAGAACAAAATCTTAATAGCGTGATTAACAATTGCAACTTACATTTTTTACATTTTTAATTTGACTGCAACCCTATCTACCACCATAATTTAATTTTAAATATAACAGTAAGTACTAGATTTTGTCAATTCTGGAGACCCGATAAAGCCATGACGAATAAACCCAAAGCAGATTTTGATGTGGCTTGCGATCAACAAACCGGCTTGGTGAGTTCAATAAAACTCTATGGCACGGAATTATTAGAGCCAAGCAAGCCCTGTGCGTCCGAGCTATTTGTAAACGGGCAACCGCTAAAGACGCGCCTGCACCAGCCGCCCGGCACGACGAACTCGGTGGAACATAATGTGAGGCTCAAGGGGGAGCGGTTCGTGGATCACTTTTCGGGTTGGGGCCTGGTTGTTAACCGATCCATGGGTGCCCGCACAAATCTGAAGCATCCCTGCTTCGGCGTCCATTATCTCCTGCGTCGCGAACTGGCCGACATGACCGATCTCCCCTGCCCGGGCCCGGGCGGGCCGGTGGTGGAAGCCCCTCTGTGGGTGGACACCTTTTCACTGTTAAACTGGAACTGGAAATTCTGGGGTGATGATACCCGCATGATTTTTCCTTCGATGCACTCAGGGGGGCCCAGCGATGAATTCGGCCACGTTGGGCATGAGAATGATACGCCCGCCAACTGCAAGAAATATATGCAAAATGTCTGGCGTCGCATTTATCCCGGCGTCATGGCAATCCATGGTGGCGTCTATTACAATGAAAAGACCGGTCACTGGGTCGCGATCACCTGCCGGCGCCCCAATGTCGGCTACATCCTGAATCTGGAAACCGCCGGGCAAGGCGTCTCGTATGATTTCACCCTGCACGCGCCGTTCCCGATCGGTGAGTCGCTCCAGATGCCTGAGATCAAAATTTATTATGGAGCCGACCGTGATTCGATGATGTCCTTCATGGCCGACTACATCACTTTCTTCTACGAAGAGACCCCCGAGTGGGTATTCAAGACCTTGTGGGGTGAAGGCTTAGCCTGGAACAACCAACCGACCTGGACACAGCAGGCTGATTACTGGAACAAACGCCTTGAGAGCGGAGAACTTACCGGGATCAGCTATTGCCTCGTTACCGATCGGCCCATTCACAGCGGAACCTCCCCCTTGAGCTATGAGCCCGACCCGAATCACGGGTCGCGTGAGGAATTCAAGCAGATGTGCCGCCGGATTACGGACAAAGGGGTTCCTCTTCTCATCTGGATGTCTCATAGCGGCCTGCTCGTCAACGGAACCGATGTGCAGGAAGACTGGGCTATCCGTGGCATTGATGGTCGCACCTGCGCCTCCTGGGGCAGCGTGGATGGCGGCATGATCCACATCAACCCCGGCCATCCCGGCTATATTGAATACACCCAGAAATGGATTCGTTTTTATATGAAGGAGTGCGGTGTCAAGGGCTTCTTCTTCGACTGCCTGGGCTGGGCGTTTCCCCCGGATTTTACACCCCGTGACTTTATGCGTTTCCCGGGCGACACCAACCGTATGGCCATCAAATTTTTGGACGAAATTTATGCCTGCGTGAAGGAATGCGATCCCGAAGGGCTCCTCTTCGGCGAAGGCACCACCTTGGATGCGCCGGTCAATGCGATTAGCCTGAATCTGAACCCCGTACGTGCCATCGATGGACTTGGGCCCCGCGATTTCTTGCTCCAGCTTAACCAATACGGCGCGAAGCGTATCACCCTCGATCAGGGGCCGCGTTTCGCCTGTGCCGCAGGCATGGTTGTCATGATCGATCAGCCCGGGTTCGAAGCCAAAAATAAGGCTATGGCCCAACTGCTCAAGGAGAAAGGCGGCCGGAATGCTTTTGTTGCCGTGCCCGGCGATCTCTCGATCCTCGAGAAAGAACAACTCCTGATTGTTCCCCTACTGGAAGGACAACCCGTCTACCCCAAATTCCGCCTGCCGGCCAAATGGAAAACGGTAAAGGCTTTGGTTGAAGAGACCGACAACAGTCGAGTCGCCTGCGACGCCCATGGCACCTTCCACAAGGTTCCCCCGGGAATCTATCGCATGGGCGAATAGAGCCTCTCCTATCGCTAATTCACCGGCAGGCGAGAAAAGTACACAAACATGTTATTTTTGGTCATTGAGCGTAAAAACAATTTCATGTAATGTTGTTTCTCTATTTTTAACAACGGAGCGGTGGCCGCTCCAAGAAAGGTTTCTAATGAAGATCAAGAAAGTTTCGAAGAGTCCGATCACCTGTTCAGGATCCGAATTGGTTGCTAAACGGTTCCGCCAAATCCACCTCGACTTCCATACCTCGGAACTGATTCCGGACGTGGGAGCGGAATTTGATGCCGACACGTTCGGCAACATCCTCGATGAAGCACGGGTCAACTGGATTACCTTGTTCGCTAAGTGCCACCACGGAATGAGCTACTACCCCACGCAAGCGGGTGTCATTCACCCAAGTTTAAAATTCGATCTGTTGGGTGAACAAATCGAGGCCTGCCGAAAACGCGGCATCGTAACGCCGGCGTATATCAGTGTACGGGTCGACGAACATAACGCCAAAATACACGCGGACTGGATCGGCCACCTCAAGGACAACAAATACTGGAAGTGGGGCGATGCACTGACCGCCGGCTGGTACAACCATTGCATGAATAACGAAGCCTACATCGAGCAACTCGAGGCACAGGCCGTCGAGGTGCTTAAATGGTATGATGTGGAGGGGCTCTTTTTCGATATGTGCTATAGCCCGGATCCCGGCTGCTATTGCCCCCGTTGTTACGACAGCATGAAGCGGCGCGGCCTTGATTTTGCCAGCGACGAAGATCACCGGACGCATGAATTTCTTATCACTCGCGAGTATACCCAACGCCTGACCAAGACCATCCAGAAGATCAAAAAAAATGCGACGATATTCTTCAACGGCCGCATGCGGCCCGGCATTTCCGAAGAGTTGGACGTCTTCACTCATATCGAAATCGAAGCCCTCCCTACCGGCGGCTGGGGCTACGCCTTCTTCCCGATCCATGCCCGCTATGGACGTGTCCTCCCCCGTCCCCTTCAAGGCATGACCGCGCGGTTCCACAAGAGCTGGGCTGATTTTGGCGGAGTGAAGACGGCTGACCAGATGATGTTCGAGACCGGCACGATTCTATCCGCCGGTGCAGTCATGAATGTGGGCGACCAGTGTCATCCGCGCGGCATTCTGGACTCAGGGGCGTATGAAGTCATCGGCAAGGCCTTCAAGCATGTTGAGAAATGTGAGCCGTGGTGTGAGGGAGTCAAGGCGGCCGCAGAAATCGGAGTCATGATGCTACCGGGAAAAGCCGAAGAAGCGGGTAAAGCCGTCGGCGCTGGGCACATGGCCGGCTTACAGGAATCAGTCGACGGCGCAGGCCGGATGCTCCTGGAATTGAAGCACCAATTCAATCTGATTTACCCCGACACGGACCTGAATGATTACAAAGTGGTGATCCTGCCGGATCAGGGAGTAGTCGATGCCCCCTTGCAGAAAGCGCTGAAAGCCTTCATGGCTAAAGGCGGTGCCGTGATCGCGTCCTATAAGGCTTCGTTACAGGATGGAAAATTCCATTGTCCGGGCTTACCCGTCAGTTATGTTGAAGACAACCCGAGCACCCCTTGCTATCTGGACCTAGGCAAGGATCTAGGCCAGGGTTGGCCTCAGAGTAAATTCGTTTTTTATGATGCGAGTACGTTTGTAAAGCCGGCCTCCGGCTCGGTGGCGATGGGACGGCTGGTCAGCTCCTATTTCAATCGAACCTACGACCACTTCTGTTCACACAACCAAACCCCGGACGACCAGACCACCGCGTATCCCGTGGCCGTGGTGAAGGGCCGTGCCGCGTATATCTCGGCGGAAGTCTTCAAAGCCTACCGGAACCATGCCTACTCGCTCTACAAGAGCATCGTGGCACGCGTACTGGAACAAGTACTACCGCTCCCTCTGGTGAAAACCCACGCCCCCTCAGCGATGGAAATTTCCATTAATCGACAGGCCAAGCAAAAGCGGCTGGTGGCCCATTTGGTTAACTTCCAACCCCAGCGTCGGCACATCAATGTGGAGTGGATTGAAGAGATGTACCCGGTCAGGGATATCCCCCTGGCGGTTCGCACCGGAAAAGCACCCAAGGCGGTCTATCTGGCCCCTTCCGAGCAAGCCCTGCCCTTCACGATGGAGGGAGAGTATTGCCATCTTCTGGTACCCGAAGTCATCGCGCACCAGATGGTTGTCCTCGAAGGGGTATAAAAAGGCATTGGGCGTTACGGCGGCCTTCGTCAGGGCTTGAATTCTTCCTCGAAAATCGGCGGCAGCGCCGTATTCGAGGGAGGTAAGCCGCCCTGCCGTTGCTGCTGGAGCCGTTCGAGCGACAACGAAATCAGCTTACGTATGTCAAATCCCAGCCGCTTAACAGGCACCGCACTCGGCGTTGGCCAGGGAAAGTTGGTATGGGCAATGACTTCCAAGTCAAGCGGGCAACGTACCCCTGCCTCGACGAGGCCGGCGGTTGCCGCCTCCACGAGATTGTCATCGCCTATGATCAACGCATCCGGCCGTTCGTCCAGGCTTGGCCGCATCAACAAATGCATGACCCGTCGTGCACTATCCGATGCGGTCGTAGGCACGGCCTGCACCCAGTAAGACCGGGTCGTCATTCCCCGAGCCGCAACGCCTTTGAAAAAAGCAGCATCTGGGTTATTGGCCCCGACGAGTAACGCCACCCGCTGATGCCCCTTCGCGACTAAATAATCCAGGGCTTTGGGTAAAAAGGCCTCGCTATCGGGATAAATCGCGGGGTATTTGCCCACCTTATCGGGCGCTTGAATAAGGACCCGCGGCAGATTCGGTTCAAAAATCAATGGCGACTTTACGGCTCGCAGCATAAAGGGATTGTTTGCAAAAATCAGTCCAGCCAGAGCATGGGCCTGCACCAGACCAAGCAGTCGCTGATAATCTGCAGTATCGACATGCTCTCCGATTTCATGAAAAACCGACATACGGCATGCCGATCCCTGCAAACGGAGCCCCTCATTGCGTAAAGCCGTATAAAATTGTGTTCCGGCTTCCTCTGGTTTGTTAGAAAAGGCCAGCGCATAATGACACTCATGTGGAGGATGCGCCGTCACGAAAGTTCCGCGCCGGTGCAGCGTGACGACAAAACCATCCCGTTGCAGCGTGTTCATCGTTTCTTGTACGGTTGCGGTCGTCGCCTGAAATTTTCGCTCTAACTGTTCGTGGCTGGGCAATCTTGCCCCGGGCTGCAATTTCCCGCTGATAATAAGTCCCCTCAAATACGCCAACAACTTCAACCGCTTGAGTGGGGGTCGCCCCAGATAGGTCCCAAAGTTCGAATGTGCCATTACAGTGTGCCTCTTTAAATTTTTTTATTATGGCTGGTAATAAAGATGAGCGTCAATCCTTTTTATTCAGAGGTAGGAAACGCCAGCTACTAATCCATTTTAATACGATTGACGGAGTCATCTTTTTCTACCACTATAACTCTACATTTTTTTGAGTGCAGATGATAATCAGCTTACCAGTCTACAGCCTATTAACCGGCGTCCCGTTGGATGCTAATGCATGCAAAAGGTAATTCCATGAAACATACAAACTGGTTGATGGGACTTGCCCTGATAGCAGGGCTTCATCACATCGCATTCGGCATCCCGCCCAATACGACACCTCCCCCGGAGTTAGCGCTTGTTGTCGCCCATCTTGATCTTTCGGCTAGCGGAACGTTTGTCAATGGCCAACGTACAGCCCCACCTACCAATGGAGTCGCGTTTTCACTGGGCTTGACCGCAACGGCTCCTACGCTTGCTGGGATTCAGGGGTGGAGTGCCGGGGCGGCCAACCAAAACAAACCGGTTAAATTTCAATACCTGGTTGCGTTCACCCAGCCGCGGCTTATCGGCTCAATTTTTCTGGGAACGCCATTCCAAGTAGCGGTTCCGAAAGACGACGCCCGCCCTCCCTATGACCCCAACAACACCAATCAATGGCGGGTGCTCACAGTGCTTAAACCTCAACCGGCAACCCGTCTGATTTCGTTACCCGTCGATTTTCAGACCCCAGCCATCCTTTTCACCGAAACCCGGACTCAAGGCCGATCGCTACTGGCGAATGTCCGGCTCTACCAGCCGCGTCTGGCCAACCTCGCTCCGCTTGGGATCGCCAATGCCGACAGCGAATACACAGCACATCCCCACCAAGCACCGCCTTACACCTACCGGGCGCGATCCCTGATCGAGGCTTCCGGCGCCTGGCAGAATGCTGGTCCGAATAATGAAAAACGCATTACTCATGCCCCTCTGGACGTTGCTCCGAGTTGGTTCTTTCTTTCCTGGCTTGAACCCCAGCCTCTCGTGGGCCTCTACCTGGAAGACAACATCACGAAATTCGAACTCTCCAGCTATGCCGGCCCGGCAGGCGTCAACCCCGCCGTGGCTCCTGAAAAAGACTGGGCGCGTATTCGCCAGCTTACTGTGATCCCCGCCGCCGGCGGCCGACAGATTTTCTTTCCGTCAACGTTGACCCGCGGCCTTCGCCTTAAAATTATGGATTCAGCAGCAAACCCGGTGGCAACCATTAGCGCCCTGCACGCCTATACCGACCTCGGTACCGCTCCGGCACCAGAATCCACCACGCTCGGTGACCATGCACCCTTCACCATTCCCTACACCCTACCCGAACATCGCCGCCAACGCCCCGTCTAATGCCCCTTGGCTGACCGGAGCGAGCGGATCTAGTGGCTGGATGGCGGACCATACGCCGCCCAGTTGTGTCGCCGCCGCCGGTAACTCGGTCTTCCTGAGTTCGCCCTGCTGCGAAAGCGGGGTCGGGCTTATCGGATGTACGTTGGCAGGAGAAAAAACCTGGGGAACCGGGAACCTGCTTGCTTGGACGAGTCCAGCAGAATTGGCCTATGATGGGAAAAATATTTATGGGGGCGCAGGCAGTAGCGCCCAAGACTTCATCTGGCGCGTCGATCCCATAACCAAGGCCATCACTCAAATCGCCTCACCGACCGCATCCGATGAGCGGCGACGCGGCCTTACGGGGCTTGAAGCCCATGACGGGAAAGTCTACATCGCCATTGACGCCCGCGAGGATGCGCTGGCCAATGCGGTAAGTGAGTCCTATGTCGACCTCGATGCCTGTCTTCCGAAATATGGCGTCGTGCAAATCCGCAATCAGGAGGATCGGAAGAAAGCTAATCACCGCGCAAACTTCCTCAGTCTCTTGCGCATTACGGCACCCCCTTCCGGAGACCGCAATCAAGGTGACCTGCTCGCGTTGGAATCCACTAGCTTCCAAGGGGGCCGCAACCATATCATGGTAGCCTTCCGCAAACCTGTGGCGCTCGGCAGCGTGGTCTTGCCCTTGCCCGGGAGCGACCGCTGGCTCCGCTTGAGCTACCTGAAGCCGGATGCCCCCTATCCACCCAACCCCTTCAAAGGCGAGCAATGGATCGAATTCCAGAAGTACAAAGGGAAGGAAGTGGGCTGGACGGTAATCCCCTTCCCGGAAAATGTCACCACCCGTGCCTTTCTCGTAACCTTCGCCAAAGGTGGGGATGACGTCAGCGATATGCTCGATGAAGATGCCGCTACCCCCAGCATGGACGATGCCGGCTTAGCCCTCCCTTCAGGCCCGGTCTCCAGCGGCGGAAAAAGCTGGAAAGACGAACTAGAGGGCCTACGCTTGCTCCAACGTCGTTTTGAGAATCTCCGTTCGAACGCCACCCTTCGCGTTAATTCCGGAACCGTCAACGCCGTGGGCGAATGGGATGCCCAGCGCACCACCCCGGTCTCTACCGTGGACCCGGGCATCTATGCCATGGAATGGGCCCAACCCCAAAAGCTCCGCGGACTGTCAATTAAAGAAATCGACGGACAGCGCACAGAAATTGATGTTTTCACCGGCCCTGACAGCGGGCCCATTGATATTAAATCCAATGCCAACTGGAGTCAGGTGGCAACCTATACTCAGTCCCTGCGAAACTACTATATCGGCAATGGAAGCTGGAATGGACTCGCCCGTTATCTGGACGGGACCGTCGATTTCGGAAAAGACATTCTCACGCGCGCCATCCGTTTGCGAGTGGTTGAACAATGGACGACTAAGGGGAGTTACCCATCCGGCGTGCGGCAGGATCAGGGCGGTCAAACACTTGACCCGAAACGCTGCCGGATTTACGGTGTGGCCCCGCTCCACTATCTGGGCGGCGAACCGCCCGTCGACCCGCGCACGTTTCAACGTATTGAGGTGCGGGACGGAATGACCGGCAAACTCCTCCAGGAAACGTTTGTCCCCCGTTGCGGCAAACTCGCCTTCGGTCCTACCGGCGACCTCTTCGCGCTGTCAGGGACGAATATTGTAAAAGTGGATTTCGTAGATTCGCACCACACAACCCTGGTATCCGATCTCATCGCCCCAACCGCGCTCGCCACGGATCGCAAAGGACAGCTCTACGCGTTCGATGCCGCGCCAGAGCGGAATGGGGTTCGGGTTTATGATGCCACCGGCAAGTTCCTGCGAACGATCGGAACTCCGGGTGGATTCAAAGCCGGACTCTGGGATCCGCAGCGATTAGGTCAGGTTCGTGACATGGATATCGATGACCAGAACCAACTTTGGATTGTCGAATGGCAGTTCTTCCCCAAACGGATCACCCAATGGAACGTCGCCGACGGAACCTTCCTGCGCGAATTTCTCGGCAACACTGCCTATGGCGGTGGGGGCGTTCTGGATCCTTACAACAAAAACCGCTTATTCTACGGCCCCATGGAATTCGAACTGAACTGGGAGACTGGCGCCACGCAGTTAAAAGCCCTCACCTGGGTAGGCGGCTATTCTTCAGGAAACCAATTCAATCCCTCCCCTGCCGGCGAAGTGCCAATCAAAATCGGAGACCGGACCTATCTAGTCACGCGACCCCTATTCGGCCGACAGCAATGTGGCATCGTCTACCTCTATGAGAACCACACCTTGCGCCAAGTGGCGGCCATGGGCCTTGGCAATGGGTTCGCCGAATTGAATCAACCGGACATCGCGGCAAAATTGCCAGGCGGAAAGGCGATATCCGATTTTCAATTCATCTGGGCAGACCGAAATGGGGATGGCCATCCCCAGGCAGACGAAGTGACCTTTACGCCTAAGCAGATCCAAGCTCTGGCTTGGTTTGATCGAACGCTGGGCGTCCAGGCGGGTGCCACGCGCTATGAAGTGAAAGAATATCTACCCAACGGGGTACCTGTCTACGAAGAAAAGGCCTACCCCAACCTCCCCGTGACCGCGAACCTCCGTATGAGCAACGGCAATTTCTATTCATTTGCCTCCGGCGGCAACAGTGCCTTCTCTCCCGCCGGTGAACGACTCTGGACTTATCGGAATGAAGGCTATGGGGTACATGCCCTTTATGGCTGCGGTCCATGGCGCCGAGATCAAGTGGTATCAGAATTCGATGTGGTGGGTACCGAGACCGCCCACGCCGGCGATCTGGGTGAATTCCTGGTCACTGACGATAACGTCGGCTGCTGGAATATCTGGACGGCGGACGGCCTGCTCGCCGGCAACCTCTTTCGTGACATCCGCGATCCAAAAGCCGAAGCCTGGAGCATGAAAGAACATGAGCGCGGCCTGCCGCTGGAAAATGTCACGGCTGGACAGGAACACTTCAGCGGTTACTTCTGCAAAACCGCCGACGACCGCTATTACGTGGTTGCAGGCCACAACCATGTAAGCGTGGTTGAAGTCAAGGGGCTCGATCAGTTCAAACGCCTGAAGGGTACCGTCAAGGTTGGCGCGGCAGACGTTAAGGCCGCTCTGGCGTGGGATCAGGCCCGCAAACAAAAAGAGGCGTATGCCAGCGCCAAACTTATTTCCTGTTCCCTGCGGGGTAATACGGCCATCACCATCGATGGGAGCGATAGTGACTGGCCTGCGTCCGGCACGACTATGGGTGATGGCTCTGCCGGGGCGGAATTCAAATCCATGTACGATGAGAACACGCTTTACCTGTGCTACACCGTCACCGGCCGCGGTCCCATGAAAAACAACGGCAATGACTGGCACACCTATTATAAGAGCGGTGCCTGCGTCGATCTCCAGCTGGCCACGCGCCCGGATGCCAATCCCAGCCGTACCACTCCCCTTGAAGGCGATATCCGGTTGCTCCTTACGGTGGTGAATGGCAAACCCACCGCCGTCCTTTACCGGTCGGTGGTACCGGGGACACCGGAAAGCGAGAAGTGGACCACCCACACCATGGTCTTTACCGTAGCCTTCGACCAAGTCGAACAACTCAGCGATGTCCGCCTGGCCTGCCAATCTTCCCCACAAGGGTATTGTTATGAAGCCGCCATTCCTCTTAAACAACTGGGCCTCGTCATCGAGCCAGGCATGCGGACTAAGTTTGATTGGGGTGTTCTGGTCTCGGGCAAGGACGGCAATGAGGTGCTCCAACGACTTTATTGGGCAAACAAGGCCACAGCCATTGTGTCCGACGTAGCCGCTGAAGCAGCCTTATCCCCGAATCTCTGGGGAACCCTACGCTTCGCCGCAAAAATGGAAGAAGGGTGGCAACCCACCCAACCAGACATGGGTGGCGGAACCGAAGGAAAAGCCTCCGACGAGCAAATAATGGATTTACTGGAAGGCAAATAAGGGTAATGTGCCTTGTGAACAGAATTATTTTTTCTACATTTACGGCGGCTTTGATGGTACTGGCTGGACTGCTTGGAAGTGGCTGCGCCTTTAGGTTTCGTGCGGAACCTCTGCCCGAAATAGTATTGCGTAGCGACGTCACAAACAAACCCTCCATCACGGTCTATCTGCCGAAGCCGACCCATCGTACGGGTGCGGCTATCGTCATCTGCCCTGGCGGAGGTTACGGGGCACTCTCGACAAAACAGGAAGGCCTTAACACGGCCCTCTGGTTTGCCGAACAAGGGGTGGCTGCCATTTTGCTCAAATACCGATTACCCGGCATCCCCGGAAACTCACCTAGCGTTCCGGCCGAGGACGCTTATGCCGCTATCCGCCTCGTCCGCAAGAGCGCTCCCGAATGGGGCATTGATCCCCACCGTGTCGGCATCATCGGCTTTTCCGCCGGCGGCCACTTGGCCTCCACAGTCGGCACGCATTTCGATAAGGATACCCGTCCTGATTTCGTCATGCTGATTTATCCAGTGATTACCATGGGCGCCTTGACTGAAACCGGTACGCGCGGAAACCTGCTCGGTAAAAATCCGGATCCGGAACTGATAAAATACTACTCCGCTGAATTACAGGTCACACCTGAGACCCCACCAACCTTCCTCGCTCATGCCAGCGACGATTCAGTTGTTCGAGTAGAGAACAGTGTGGATCTTTACCTCGCCCTACGGAAAGCCGGCATCCCGGCGGAAATGCATATTTATGAACACGGCGAGCACGGCCTCCAGGCTGGGGCCGGTTTTGGCGTTGGCATCCATAGCCAGATCCCATCGAGTACTTGGCCCCTTCGGGCGTTGGAATGGATGCGTCAGCGCAGACTTCTAGAATCAAAATCATGCCAGTAAAAGCTGCAGGTCCTCCCGGGTCAATCCCCGGATCAGACTGTTGTCGGCGTTGATGATGGAATCGGCGAGGGCCTTTTTGGACTTTTGCAATTCCAGCACCTTCTCCTCAACGGTATCGCGGGCGATGAGCCGGTAGGCAAACACCTTGCTTACCTGGCCGAGTCGGTGCGCACGATCAATGGCTTGCGCCTCGATGGCCGGATTCCACCAAGGGTCTAACAGGAAAACATATTCCGCCGCCGTCAGGTTAAGCCCCAGCCCGCCCGCCTTGAGGCTGATGAGGAACAACTTGCTGTCAGCATCATTCTGAAAACGCTCAACCGGGGCCTGCCGGTCGCGGGTCTTACCGTCCAGGTACTCATAACGGATGTCCTGTGCCTTAAGCTGTTTTCGGAGAATATCAAGAAAACTGGTGAACTGCGAAAACACCAATACCTTGTGCCCCTCATCCATGACTTCGATAAGTTGCGCCATCAACACTTCTAACTTAGCGCATGGCTCCCCTAACCGTTTAGGATCGATCAGGCCGGGATGGCATGCCGCCTGGCGCAGTCGTAACAGGGCCTCGATAATCAGAATCTTGGACTTGGCCATCCCGTTACGAGCGACTTTGGACAGTAGTGCCGCTTTGTAATGATCGCGCAACTCGTTGTAGAGTTTGCGCTGCTTTCCCTCGAGCTCACAATACAGGGTGTCCTCGGTACGCTCGGGCAATTCACGAGCGACCTGCCCCTTAGTCCTCCGCAGGATGAACGGTCGCAGCGCCCGCGCCAGTAACTCGCGGGTTTCTGGTGCGGGGTCACGCCCGAGTCCCCCTGTGGCATTGAATACCGAGGCCGCACCCAAGATACCGGGATTAAGGAACTCGAATAGGCTCCACAATTCACCTAAGTGGTTTTGCACAGGGGTGCCACTCATCGCCAGCCGGTGCCGGGATCGCAACAGGCGCGCGGCTTTGGCCACCAGCGCCTTGTCGTTCTTGATCGCCTGCGCCTCGTCGAGCACCACATAATCAAAATTGGTCTCAACAAGCCGGGAGATATCGCGGCACATGATACCATACGTCACCAATACGATATCAGCATCACCGAAAACAGGCGACTCACGCTCCCGCTCCGGGTGGGTATGGTCAAGGATCCGCAGGGCTGGCGCAAAACGGGCCGCCTCCTGCATCCAATTAAAAACCAAAGATCGGGGGACCACCACCAACGTGGGTCCAGCCCCTTCCGCGCGCCGCCCTTCCAACATGGCCAGAACCTGGATCGTCTTACCCAGCCCCATGTCATCAGCCAGGCAACCGCCAAACCCGAATCGTCTCAGGAAGTGGAGCCATGCCAGCCCATCGGCCTGATAGTCACGCAACACACCTGTAAATCCACTCGGCGGGGCAACGGGCGCGATGGAATCAAATGACTGCAGTTCCGCCCTGACTCTGGCGAAAGTTTCGTCACACTTCACATCGGGCCGTGCCTGAAGCAAGGCATCCAGCAGACCGGCCTGATGCCGTTTGAAACGGATGACCTCCCCATCCACTTCGCCCAACTTCGCGAACAGCCCATATTGCCGCAGCCAGTCTTCCGGCAGAACCCCGACCGTACCATCACCCAGGGTGACAAACTGCTGCTTGTTCTTAATGGCCTTCAGCAAAGCAGGCAGATCCACCGTAACTCCCTCGAAATCCACCTTGGCACTAAGCTCGAACCAGTCTATTCCAGAACTGACATCCATACTGAACGAGCCCGGCTTGCGGAAGGATCGTCCCTCCGCCTCGACCGTCCAGCTCTTCAACATCAACGCCGAAACAATGCCGGACAATTCACTCGGACGCAGCACCCAGGTCCACGTGTTCCTAGGGCCATTCTCGAGTCGCTTCATAAGCGAATCAAGCAACTGGACGGCACCCTGCTCCGCAGCCAGGTCACGCCGGATCATCTGGCGAGACTCCTTGTTGCATATGGCACTGGCGGCAATATCCGGTGCGGTCTCGAATCCGTTGTATTCAAAGCCCAGCTTCGCATGTAACACATCCGCAGGGTAGGTCCGGTAACCCGGCGTCCGGATTGATACGCAGAAATGGGGAGCGGCCCCTACCTCCTCGTATCGAATTTCCTCAGGAAGTTCAATCGGGGGCATATAGCGAAGGTTCGCCAACAAAGCGGGCAGGTCGGCGATTTCCTTCTCAGGAATGGAAATCGGCCCGAACTTCCTCAACTGACAAATCCAATCGAACGCATTGGCGTGCTCAAGCCGGGCAACAGAGTTCTTCCAGAATACCCAACCGCTTTGCAACAGCAGGTTGGGCTCGAACAACGCCCGGATCTCCCCAGCCCGCTCCAGCCGACCCGCCATACGATACACGGACGCCTCGGCATCACGCGTTACCTCCAGCTTAAATCTCCAAGGAGCACCGGAATCAAGGTTACAAGGAATGACTGCGGAGGAATCTTCAGGATCATTAAATCCGCAACGCCCGGTTGCGCAAAGCAGCGGTATGACCAATTCCATCATAGGTGCGGGAATAATGTAGGACCAGTCGGAATCGAAGTGCCCCCCATTAGGAATATCCGCACCCCGCAGCAGAGAGAGAATTTGCCGATCCTCCGTCAACGGTAGGCTGGCGATTGCTCCGGCTGCCAACCTGAGCGGTTTAAGCAGAGTCCACCCGCCCAGCTTCCTCGCCTGCCTAAACATGACCTGTATACGAAGGTCGTCATTCACCAATGAGTCATCCTTATCAAGGCAGTAGATCAGCTCGCGGTCAGCCGCCCAGTCAGCACCTGCTGCTGGCTGGGCGTGATTCTGAAGCCTAGCGAATATCTGGTGCCAAGTAGGCGGAGCGGGGGTGGCCACCTTCCCGTGAATGCCCATCTTCCGCCAGCCTTGCTCGAGCGTACGGGATTTTATCTTTATCGCAGGCCCAGATGCGGTTGGATGATCATCATCATCAAAAGAGAACTCCTGATCATCATCATCGGCATACCAAACCTCCACTGACCGAACCTCCATAGACCGCTGGCGAGCCGTTGGCTGAAGGTACCCCGCCTGATCCACCGCAAGGAGGGTCGCCCATACATGTTTGCATTGGTCATTCCCCTCGAAATAGGGGCAATCACAATCAATAACCAGTGTGCCGCCATCCTTTTCAAGCTCAACAGAGTAGAGTTGGCTTCCCCTGACTGAGGCACTGACGAAAGGCTCTTCGATGGCCCCAAGGGTCACCCGTCCCTCATCGAAATAGGCCTGCCCCCGAGCTTGGATCGCTGTGTCAAATTCATCCCCGACTGCTTGGATCAAATTCATAACTGGTTGCAGTAAATCCCGTAGGGCAAGGTGATAGAGGGTCCAAACGCAGGGTTCTGATCCGCGGTTCCATCCCAGCCGATACACTCCCAGACTTTGCCTTTGGCTTTCCTGAGATGCTTGAGGTGATGATCCAAAAGGTCTTTGGCGAGTTTGGGATAAGGTTCAGCAAGAACCGTCACCAACCAAGCGCTCGGGGTGTGCCAATAGGCCCCATTTTGATAACGGTTCATGTCCGTTACCGTCCGTTCCCACGCCGAGTGTTTCGAGGCATTAAAGGAGACAGGCACATGCCTTAAGGCGCCTTCAAATTCGATTTCGCCTTGAGCCTTCAGCGCTTTCACAACAGTGGCCAGCAACTCTTCCCTCGCCCGACCCTGGACGACATTGCTGTAAAGGGCGTAGATCGTGCCCCACACATCCGGCTGACTGGAAATTTTCGTTGAAGCCTTAAGCCAACCGCCACGACTTCCGTCATGATCGGCAAATACAGGCAGAATATGGGAACGAATCAATGTCGCGAGTTTGCGATAATCCTGGGCCTCTCCGGTAAGTCCAAGTTGATCCGCCATGTAAGCCAAATGGTCCGCGGCCCGAATCCGAAGTAGCGAAGGCATTAAGATATTCCCGGTCATCGCGACAGAATCACAAAAGATGAAGCCCACCGCGCGCGTCTTGACCGTCGTGTGAACCAGCCCCGTTTCCGGGCTCACTTCCGGAACCCCAAAGGCCTTTTTGAGCCGCTCGAAAACCGTCTCCCCCTTGATTTCCAGCCCCAACACGTCGGCCGGCTTACCGCTATGGCACAGCATCCAGGCGAGCCAGATGATATCATAGTAATTGTTCGTCGGCGGTCGCGACCCCCAAACCCCTTTCAGATTCGCCGTGGGGTCGTAGCCGCCCGGGAAATAAACCGGCTGCTTATCAAGATTTATGTGATCGGCGATGGCATAGGGCGGCACGATGACCCCACGCCCTAAATTGATCGGGCGACGTCCATTCTGTTGTTCAAGGATCAATTGCAGGTGATTCAGTCCGTCTTTTCGCGGGATAAGCCCGCTGGAAAAATTCATGGTGAAATCCTGTACCCACACCGCTTTATATCCACCCGGCGTAATCACACGAAAAGGATAGCTGTTTTCTATTCCCTCGACCTTGGCGCCCGGAGCCACGGAACACTGGTCGACTAATCTTTTTGCAAGCTCCCGCAGGAAAGACGCATCTGATATAGATAACAGAACAGAGGACTTTTTCGACTTTTTGCTCATTGATTATCTCCACTTAACTAAAACGGATTCGCTCGTGCGTCCTAACAGCCTACAGCCTATTAACCTGCGCCCTTCAGGGCGCTCATGCTTATAATTTGATCACAGCCACATCAAAGGTGTCCAGCGTCAGACTGTCACCCGTCGTTTTTCCACTTAACAGTTCGCGCTTACCTTTTGGCACGGTTACGGTTTGCGGCGTTTCAGTATGGTTGATCAGAAACAGGAGCTTTCGTCCCGCCCCTTGTCGAATCGAAGCCTCAACCCCCTCGGGCGGACGGACCACCGGTTTAACGCGTGCCGATTTAAGCACCTCAGCAATGATCGCATCGTAAAATTCCGGTTCCTGTACGACGGCGCCAACATAATACCCGACCCCTTTGCCATACAGGTTACGGGTCGCCAGCGCGTACTTCTTCATATGCCACTGAGTGTAATGGACCAAAACTTCGGCCTTGCCGGGCTTTACCCAATCGGCATTCTGAACCGCCGTCAAAACCTCAGGGAACCCCTTGCCCCCGACTCCGGCATAGGAAAGGTCCCCTGAAATGTTCTCGTATTCTTCAATGGATACGCCCAGAGCCTGCGACAACAGGCCCGGCAACGTTCGTTCATGGCAGAGATTGGTTTCATCCTTCACCCCACTGCGACAATCCGTCAACAGAACGCCGCCCTTGGCAACGAAGGCATCTAGCGCTCGGGCCACCTTGTCGGGCATGATAAACAGATCCGGCGCAATGACCGCCCGATACTTCGAGAAATCGTCTGTCGGCTGGATCATATCTACATTCACGCCCGCCCTGAACAAGGCGTTGTAATAGCGCTGCATAGCATCATGGTAGTTGTTCTTTTCGAAGCCAGGCTGAAGCCGCAAAGCCCAAATGCTCTCATAGTCATAGATCATGGCGACGTCCGCCTTGATCGTGGTGCCATCCATGACCTTGGCCAGCTTGTGGAATTCCTTGGCCGTCTTCGCCGCTTCGTCGTACCGGCGCAAAAGTTTGCCGTCATGTCCGAGCAACCCGTGCCAGTATTGTTCCCTACCTGCCGTACAACTTCGCCACCGGAACCAGACCATTCCATCCGCCCCGTGCGCCACCTGTTGGTAAGCGATGTTCCGGATTTCACCGGGCCAAGGATTGCGGTTATAGCTCCCCCAACCGCCCGTTCCGGCGGTCTGCTCCATAATCCAAAAATTCTTTTTCTTCAGCCCCCGCATAACATCAGCACCCGCTGACGCCGCGTAGTGTACCTGCCGCTTACCCCAAATGGGATAGTTATCCCACGTCACCAAGTCTAGGTCCTTGGCCAGGTCGTAATAGTTCAGGTCACTGAACAGGCCCATGAAATTATGGGTCACAAAATGCTTGGGGGCCCCTTTGCGGAGGATACGTACCTGATCCGCCTGGAAACGGACATTTAGCCATGAGAAAAACCGCTGCCAGTCCAGCCCTGCGCTCGGATTGCTCCCGTTAGGGTCAACGGGGATGGGGATTTCAGCCCATTGGCCATAGATCTGGCCCCAGAAATGGGTCCCCCACGCACGGTTGAGTTCGTCAAGAGAGCCGTATTTGCGTTTAAGCCACTGCTGGAATTCTGCCCGGCAGGAGGGACAATAACAGTTGGGATGCCCAAACTCATTGTCCGTCTGCCAGCCGATTACATTAGGCGTGTGCGCGAAGTGCTCCACCATGGCACTTGTAATGCGCTCGGACAACAGCCGATAGGTTCCGGATGAGAAACAGTTATTCTTGCGCACTCCCCAGACCACCCGCGTTTCGTCCTTTTGCATTGCCAGTGTCTCGGGGTACTTGTGGGCGCACCATGCCGGCATAACGGCGGTAGGCGTCCCCAAAATCGCCGAAATCCCCTGCTTACGCAAAACCGCTAAGGCCTCATCGAGCCACCCGAATTCAAACCGTCCCTCTTCAGGCTCCATGAAAGCCCACCCGAATTCCGCCAGTCGCACCACATTAAAGCCAGCTTTTTTCATTGCCCTAGCATCAACATCCCAGCGATCCCTCTGCCAATGTTCAGGATAATAATCTACGCCAATATACATGATCGTCTCTCCATTAGTGGTTTAGTTTCTTAACAAAAATTATGGGTGAGGCTGGCCCACCGGCAGATCCGCGAGGCCATCCAAGATATTAGAACAACCCCGCTTATATTCAGGGTCGCCTTTACCCATAAAGTGGATACTGAAAGAGAAGTCATCAGACTGACGCAACACTTTCGCAACCAGCCGCTGGGCCTTGCCGGTAAGTTTGACTTTCGTTCCAGGCTCTTCATACGAGCACCAGCCCCGAATACTCTCATCCGTGGCAATCTCTTTGCCGTCAAGCCAAAGCCGGTAAGATCCGATATGGCCGACATAAATCGACGCATCACAAGGGCCCTCAGCTGCCTGAATGGTGCGCACGAAATAATAGCAGCCTTGCCCGCGGAATCCGCCCAAATGATCCGACGTTAACAGATCCTCTCCACGCTCCACTAGCACAGGCAACTCTTCGGGAATATCCTGAGCTAGCAAACGCTTTTCATCGAGATAGCTCCGATCTAGTCGCACATATTGGTTATAGCAATCCCCGGTCAGTGAGGCAAAAAAGGGAGGCTTGATCACCTCGTCATTGTAATAAGGACAAATCGGCTGACGCACCGAATCCCACATATCCCAATAAGGGCCATAGGCCTGCCATTGGCGGGCGCCACCTAGCCCAAAACGCTGACGGGCAATTTCCTTGTCTCCTTTAACCAACGCGACATGGAAAATATTTTTATCACGCAACCAGCTACCGGGCTCCTGACGCGTAATAGTAATCGGCACAGCAAGTTGAGCGCCGGGCAATAACGTGATACTAGCTTCCAGTCCCTTCACCACGGTACCCGGCGCCGACTGGATTTCCAGTTTTCCGGTCACCGTTTCAGCCGTTGGATTATTAAGGACGAGCGTGACCGCCGCAGGCTCAGCATTGCGCAAGACCGGCTCATTGGAATATTCGATTTCCAGCGAAACGGCCGCCGCCGGGGGTGGGCGCACCGCCACGGCAGGAGCATTCGTAAAGGTAATGGCCTTATTCCGTGCCGCCGCCATCTCGATGCCAACACGGCATGTATCTTCCGCAAAAACGGAAATCAGCGCATTTTTGTGTTTAACGTTAACGCCACAGATCAAGGTCGGGCCCAGTTTCTCAACCCAATCCTTTGGCAATCCGGCGGTACCCGATAGCGCACCCAACAAAGCCCCGCTGGTGGCAGCCGTGCAATCCGTATCCCATCCGCTATTCACGCACAACAACATGGTGCGCTTAAAGTCACCTTTCCCTAAAAAGAGCGCCATCAGCGCAATCGCGTGGTTCGTAAGCGCCTTATTGGCATTGCGGTCACCATACCGGCGAATGACTTGGATCCAGGCCTGCTTGGGATCAGGGTAACGCTCGCAAATCTCCCGCACCGCAGGGATCGCCAAAGCCACCTCGCTATCCGGCGCAATGACCGAGAGCCCTGCCTCCAGAGCAGACTCCAACGAGTTCGTGACCAACGCTTGTGCGGACGCTGCCGCCAAGAAGGCTTCGATCTCCACGCTGGCACCACCATGATCGAGTTGGCCATCCAATCGCGCCATTGATGCAGCTAGCTTCGGATTGCCGGGCGCAATATAACCCCATATCTCCGCACGGATCGGGCACCCCTCCGCTTCCCGAAAGAAAATATTGTTCCATGTGCCGGATAATGGCGGAGCAATTCCCCGTTGCACATTATTCAAAAATACGCCGTATTCGCAGAACCAATACCAACAGCGGTCTTGCCAAAACTCAACCAAATCACGTGACGTCAGATAAAGCCCACGCTCCTGCAAGGCCTCCAGCCACACCACTTGAATATCCAGGTCGTCGTTGGCGCCCATCGTCGGCGGCCATAACGTCTCCAAAGTCAAATGGTGGTAGCTTTTCAGGTTCTCATAGCCGGCCCCCACCACCCCGCCAATCGATTTACCAAGCCAGCCCGCAAGCACTTTGTCGTAATACTGAGAATAGTCGAGCTTCATAAGCATCCCTCACTTTATATTTCTTCAAAAGAAGCTGTTTAAATATCATTTTTTCTACCGTTAAGCAAGGCACGCCAGCAATTCTCATTAACTTGGCCTCTTCCTCATGTTGGGCTACAATGCAGAGGGCACGCGTACCGGGATGCAGCCGTTCGGGCGCATCTCCGTTCTAATGTAGGGCCGTCGCTTGCGACGTGCCGCTGGACATATGCCGGCGAGCACATCGACCAGCGGCACGTCGCAAGCGACGGCCCTACAGATGAAAGACTTAGTGGGGTTACTCCACGGTCACGCTCTTGGCTAAGTTACGGGGTTGATCAATCGAACATTTACGGATTCGGGCCACATGATACGCCAGCAACTGCAACGCCACGACGGTCGGGATCGGCGCGGTCAGGTGCGAGCACTTCGGCACGCGAATGACATCGTCCATATTCGATTCAATCACCTCGTCCCCTTCGGAAACAATCCCGATAACCGGGGCCTGCCGTGCCCGGCATTCCTGAACATTACTGAGCATCTTATCTTTTCCCGCCATGTCATTCACCATCGCCAGCACCGGGGTCTGCTTGTCCAGTAGCGCAATGGGTCCATGCTTGAGTTCGGCGGCATGATACCCCTCGGCATGAATATAGCTGATTTCCTTGAGTTTGAGGGCACCCTCAAGCGCCACGGGGTACATCGCCCCCCGTCCTAAGAAAAAGAAGTCACGAGCTTGGGCATACCGTTCCGCCACCTTGATAATTTCCTCGTTCCGGGCTAACACGGCTTTGACGAGATCCGGAATTTTCCGGATCTCCTCACACAGTTCAAAACCGTTTTGGCGTGAGAGGCGCCGGCAACGCCCGATCTTGAGGGCCATCATCAGCAACACGGTCAACTGACAGGTAAAAGCTTTGGTGGAGGCGACACCGATCTCAGGTCCGGCATGCAGGTAAATACCCCGACCCGTTTCCCGCGCGATGGTCGAGCCCACTACGTTGCAGATACCGACCACCAGTGCCCCTTTCTGCTTCGCCTCCCGGACCGCCGCCAATGTATCCGCCGTCTCCCCGGACTGACTGATCGCAACCACCATGTCATCAGGCTGAATAATCGGATTGCGATACCGGTATTCCGCCGCCTGATCGATCTCCGTCGGCAGACCCGCAAGCTCCTCAAAGTAATACTTACCGACCATGCCCGCGTTGTAGGAGGTGCCGCACCCGACAATCACCACCCGCCGGATGGATGATAATTCGCGCGGCGTCAGCGAGAGACCGGACAACACGGCCGAGCCCATCTTTTCATCCAACCGTCCACGCAGGGTATTGGCAAGCGCCTCTGGCTGCTCATTAATCTCCTTAAGCATGAAGTGCTCATAACCACATTTTTCTGCAGCCCCGATATCCCAATCCACATTGGCGACAGCCCGCGAAACCGGGATGTTATTGATATTGCGAATTTCCACCCCGGAGGCCTTGACGACCGCGACGTCTTCATCATCCAGATAGATCACCTGACGGGTATAGGAGATGATGGCCGAAACATCGCTTGCCACAATGGTCTCCCCTTCGCCCAGGCCGATGACCAGCGGACTCCCTTTGCGCGCCACGATAAATTCATCAGGACTATCCGCTGACACCACGGCGATGCCATAGGTCCCCTCAACATGTTTGAGCGCCGCACAAACCGCCTCGACCAAATTCCCTTGATATAGCTCACCAATCAAGTGGATCAGCACTTCGCTATCCGTCTGCGAGAAGAAGGTGTGCCCTTTGGCCTGTAACTGGGCACGTAATGAACTGTAATTCTCGATAATCCCGTTATGCACCATGGCCAGCCGCCCACTCTGGTCGGTATGGGGATGGGCATTTTCGGGAGTAGGACTTCCATGCGTGGCCCAGCGGGTGTGCGCGATGCCTAGGTTCGCCCCGTCCTGAAAGCGCTTATCCCAGCAACTGTAGACCCTTTGCTCTAAATCGCGTACTTTCCCGGCCTCTTTAAGCGTATGCAGAGCCCCCTCCGCAACGACAACGAGACCCGCTGAGTCGTAGCCACGATATTCAAGTCGCTTCAGCCCACTGATCAGAACGTCAATGGCACTCTTTTTTCCAATGTATCCAACTATTCCACACATTTTGGCCTCCATTCATTCCATCGTCACGTTAACCAAGGCAGCATTGCTTAAAGCGGTATTGCCCTCACTACTGTCGTCATGCCCTAATACCGTCTGTTTTCATCCTTGGATATACAAAATTCGGCACTAATCTCGCTAAAACCCAATGTTATTAAGCTTTAGCACGAGATAAGGAGGCTTAACTCTGGCGATCACGGGCATGTCGGGAATCGCCCCATTCATGGAATCCGATCACCCGGCCCACACTTGTAATGCGGTTCTGGAGGCACATCCGGCACTGGTCCCGATTTTCGTCCATACACGGTTTACCTTCATAGAGCTGGTAGTCTTTGCGAAACTCGGTGGGTGTCAGCTGGGGCATGATCACGTTGGCGCCATAGGTCAGACCTTCCTCGCGGCCCTCGGCATTCATCGCCTGTAGCGCTGTGGTAGCCGCAATATTCACGTTCCGCAACACCAACCGGGTCACTGCAATCATGTTAAGCGCCAACTGATAAACCTCGTCGTGACGCAGGGTCATCTCGGCTTCATGTGCCGCCATGGGGGTTTGCTTGTGAACGATATAGGGGCCCATGCCGATCATGTCCACATCCAGCGACCGGAAGAAAAGCACGTCATCCGCCAAATCCTCCAGCGTCTGACCCGGTATTCCGATCATGACGCCGGTCCCCACCTGAAACCCGACTTCGCGTAGCCACTGCAAACATTGCAGCCGTTTTTCAAGACGTTGTGCTTCGGGATGCAACTGCTGGAATAGACGCGGAGAAGAGGACTCGATGCGGAGCAAATAGCGATGTGCCCCTGCGGCCATAAATCGGGCATAGGTTTCCCGTGTTTGTTCGCCTACACACAACGTAATCCCTAGTCCGTCCGGTTGCTTCGCCGTCCGCGTCTCAGCGCGGATTCGCCGGACCACGTTTTCAACAAATTCCACAAACGCTTCGTCGCTACGCTCTCCTGATTGCAACACCAGTGATCCATAGCCCTGTTCTGAACACCAGTGTGCCGCCTGCATGATCTCATCCAGAGTCAGGACGAAGCGCGTCACGTCGGAGTTACTCTTGCGGATACCACAGTAGAGACAGTCGGAGGCGCAAATATTCGAGAACTCGACCAGTCCCCGGAAGTGAACCTTGTTGCCCACGCAGGCGAAGCACAGTGCCTCCGCCGCCTTGCGCAACAGCTCTACATCGTCCTTCGCACGCAGACCGAGCAGGAAGGCGATCTCCGCCCGACTGAACTCCTTTTGTTTTAACAGTTCGGCTAATGGCTTCATGTCACACAACCTTTATTCTTTTGATAAACGGCATAGGCACCTGGGAAAGGACGCAAGGCGCGCTCAAAAATTCCGAGCGAGAACGCAATCGCCAACCCGTAGTTGGTCATGGGCACGCCCGCCTCCCGTGCCACCATTAGACGCGAGAGCATCTCCCGCCGGTTCCACATGCAAGCGCCGCAATGAATGATGAGTTTGTACTGAGCGAGATCGGGCGGGAAATCATGGCCCCGTGTAAACTCGAAGTCCAGTTTTCCGCCTACATATTGGGTTAGCCAGCGCGGAATTTTGACCGTCCCGATATCTTCGCCGATCGGATGGTGCGAACAGGCCTCGGCAATCAGAACTCGGTCGCCACTTTTGAGTTTGGCGATGGCCATGGCGCCCTGCACCATTTCGTCAAGGTCCGCATGGAACCGCGCAAATAGAATTGAAAACGACGTCAGGGGGACCGACTCCGGCGTATCCGCCGCCACTTTGAGAAAGGCTTGCGAATCGGTCACCACCAGAGCGGGTGGCCGGTTCAAGCGGCCCAGGGCCTCGCGCAACTCACGCTCCTTGACCACTAGGCAATAGGAATCATTGTCGAGCAGGTCTCGGATCGTCTGCACCTGCGGAAGAATAAGGCGCCCCTTGGGTGCCTCTTTATCCACCGGCACCACCAACACCGCGCAGTCGCCCGGAGGCACCAAATCCGCCGCAATCTGGGGATTGGCAATAAAGTCTTCGGGTGCCAGCTCGACAAGGAGCCG
Source organism: Kiritimatiellia bacterium (assembly GCA_038330175.1). Lineage (GTDB taxonomy): Bacteria > Verrucomicrobiota > Kiritimatiellia > CAIKKV01 > CAITUY01 > JAABPW01. The sequence goes on along the minus strand of JBBQNS010000002.1, from coordinate 33,981 downwards.
ACGTAACGGCTGGATCCCCTCACCGGTGCGGGCCGAGACCGGCAAACTGCGAATTCCTTCGCCTTGGAGCCGGTTTATAAGCTCAGGGTTCGCAGGCGCCACATCGGACTTATTGAACACCGCCAAGACCGTGACCCCGCGTCGTTTGAGCTCCGCCGCCAGCGTTTGCTCGTAGGAGCCCCAGGTGCTGTCGCCCATGATGATCAGACCGAGGTCCGTTCGTTCAAGCACTTGTTTCGTCCGTTGCACACGGAGATCCCCGAGCATGCCTTCATCATCCACTCCCGCCGTATCAATAAAGAGGACGGGCCCCAGTGGCAACAATTCCATAGGTTTCTCAACTGGATCGGTGGTCGTGCCCGCCACCTCTGAGACAATGGAGACCTGCTGGCTCGTGATCGCATTCAGAATGCTTGATTTGCCCACATTGCGACGGCCAAAAATGCCGATGTGGAGCCGATATCCTTTGGGAGTATTATTCATTTTTCGCTACTGACTACGTTACGATTCCTCATCAAAAAAATTTAGGTGATGGTAAAACAAGGACAAATATTACGAATTACGGAACTGGAAGGCAAGACCATGAAATATCTTACCAGCGACTTACAACTGGCTATGAATGAGCCCTGAGAGAATCTGGGTTCGCGGATTTTCACTGGCGCGAATCAAAAGGATTGTATCGCCGGGCAGCGGCTTGCCGCGAGTTGGATTGCCAGAACCGTTCAAAATCAAGTTGCAGCCGTTTCAGATCCACACCCGCCAGCATGCTTTCCGTGGCCTTCTCGCCATTACCTCCGTTGCTCTGGAAGGCCGCAACATATCGATCAAGTAGCTCAGTGAACGGAGAGGAAGCGTCTTTTTTTAGATAATAAACAAAAGCCCATGAAAAGGCGTAATTCCGAGTTCGGATTTTATCGTCAGAATCATAAAATTCCTGCCAACTGAGGCTTAGGAGTCGACGCAGATCCATCTCTGAACCAGACCGCGTAGAGGTGACAAGAGCCAGTGCTCGGGGCGATTCTTCAATGCTTATCCGCCCATTAGCCACAACTGCATTCTCGAAAAACTGTGCATAGCCTTCATTAAACCACATCGAGGGATTCGCCTGGCCGAAGGCATAATAGGCGTATTGATGAAAGCCTTCATGAAATGCGGTGTGCAACAGGGATTGACGCTTCCCGCGAACACTCTGATTATCCGCCGGACAAAGGACCAACTCTTTGCGCCGTGGCACCCAAAGACCGGAAGTCCACCGACTATCTTCCCCCACATATTCACAATACTCCTGCCGTGTCGCCGGAATCCGAATCACTCCGATACCCGCGTTCAGTGATTCCGGTATGCATTGGCGGTAGGCAGATCGTATTAATTTCAAAGAGATCTTGAGTTGCTCGACAAATGAATCGGAGCCACTTTTCAAATTCGACAAAATGATATAATTGGGAGTGACGTCGTACCACCATCCCTTCAAATTACGGATACTGTTAATGACCTGCTGTTGAGCAACTTTCAAATCAGCCGAGGCGTCGGCGGCTTCCTCACCGGCTTTAGTCAAAGCTTCCCGTGCGGGTGCCGGCCGAGACTGAGTTGTGGCGGAGATGGAGCCAAGAAAGTCCTTCTCGATAATATCACAGGCCGACTCCATAAGAATATCCGTGTTGAGATCAAATTGGGCACATATCCAAATGTAACGAAAACTTTTCCCTGCACCTGCAGCCAACCGAAACACATAGGCTACCCGGTTGGGCGAAAGGTTATCTAATCGGAACACATAAACAGGTGAAATTTTGGAGGCTTGTTTATCTACCCGTTTCCCGACCGGATGAGGATAGTCTGAAAAACAAGAAACCCAGCGGGCTATATCGGATTCTGAAGAAAAAAGGGTGCTATTGGTCGCTAGAGAAGTCTGTTGCTCATACAGGGCACGAGTAACGGGTTGGGCGGGACTCCCGCTCGGCGGCAGTTGTGACATGACGGCCAAAAGCAGTTTACTTCCATCCCGCCCCACCCATTGTCCGGCGTATTGCCCTTGCTTCCAAAGGTCGAGCGGGGAAAAACGTTCTTCTTTCCAGGTTTGGTCGCCACGGGTAAATTGGCAGAGGAAAACAGGAGGAGAGGCAGGCGGAGCTTCCCGCGACTCCGGCATCAATTTTAAACGCAAACCCAGATCAGGTAAATCCGTTGGCTTAATAAACATCAAAGCAGGACGCGCTATCCCCAAAACAGGCAGAACGCTGAAGGTAAATGCCATTCCGAAAAAAATTAGTCGAAAGGTATTCATGAGCCCAGCTGCAAATATAAAACTACAAACGTCGCGTAAACCCCGTCCCCCTGGTCATGACAGGCCACGTCGTATTCCCGGCGTAGCCGTTTTAATTCCGCCCGTGACAGTGACGCCGAGGCTCTTGACACCGCTCCCCCCGTCAAGCCTTGAGCATGGATAGTACCCAGAAAATCATCGGCCGAATGATAGCGGGTTTGAATACATTCCTCCTCTTTCGATAAAATAGTAAACCCGGAAGAGTTTGCTGCTGCCAGGACTTCCTCGCTCAAGGGTAGCCGCCCACTCGGGATTTTTCCCGGCGCAACCCGGCGGCGTATCGCATGGAGCTCACTTAACGTGCCATCTATCATCAATGACACACAACAGTGCCCACCCGAGGCCAACTGTTGCTTTAAATTTTCCATAGTTTGATCCAAAGGCGTGGCCCAGTGAAGTGCCGAGCTACTGACGATCAGCTCAAAAGGATGTGGAGCGGAAAAATCCCGAATATCAGCGACCACATAGTCCATTCGCGGGTCATTTGCCCAGCGCTCACGGACCGAGGCCACCATCCCTTCCGCTATGTCCAGCGCGCATAAGGAGGCTTCCGGATAACGTTGGCGCAACAACTCTGTCAGAACCCCGGAGCCACACCCGACCTCAAGAATACGACCAGCTCCCACCTCGCCCGGTTCAGGGAGCGTCTCAATCAGGCGCGCCGCCACATGCCGGTGCAAAGAGGCACCCCGCTCGTATGTCTGTGCCGCGCGAGAAAAATGTTTTGCGACCGACTTCATGCGCTCACCCCTTCAATTTTCGCCGCCTCGGCGATAGTATCAGCCACTCGAGTTAAAACTTCGGAGGTATGTTCGAGCGTCACCGAAAGCCGTAGTCGGGCCGTTCCTTGAGGAACCGTTGGCGGCCGGATAGCCACCGCTAAAACGCCCCGCTCCACCAAACGTCGATGCAGCCGGACCGCGCGGTCATTGTCGCCCACCATGACCGGGATGATTTGGCTTTCAGAGGAACCCGTATCCAAACCCAGTTCCTGCAACTGAGTTCGGAATAAAGTCGCCCGCTCGAGCAACTGGCCCCCCATCCCGGGATTCTCATGCAAACATTGCAAGGCACCCTGCGCCGCTCCGATCATGGCGGGCGGCAACGCCGTGGAATAGATAAAAGAGCGCGCCTTATGAATCAGCCAACGGCGCATCTCTGCGGAGCAGGCCACAAACCCGCCATATCCGCCCAAGGCCTTACTCAACGTCCCCATTGAACAGTTGACCTGCGCCTCCAGTCCTCTCAGGCGCACTAGGCCGGCGCCGGCTGGGCCAAAAACACCCGTCGCATGCGCTTCATCGATAAGGACCATGGCCCCACTCTCTTCCGCCACCCCCGTAAGATCAGTTAGAGGCGCAAGGTCTCCGTCCATGCTGAAGACGGACTCGGTCACCATCAACCGCTTGCCTCCTGCAGGACACCGTTGGGCTGCACGTCGAAAATCGGCAGGGTCATTATGATGGAATCGATGAACCTTGGCCCGACTCAGAACAGCTGCATCCACCAGGCTTGCATGCGCCAGACGATCAATGAAAATATGGTCCTCTCTCCCCATCAAGGCGCTAATGATCCCCACATTGGCGGCATACCCGCTACCGAACACCAGCGCAGCGGGGTAGCCTTTCAGCTTTGCTAACTGTTGTTCAAGCTCCTCATGGCACGTCAGAGTACCCGTCACCAGCCGTGAGGCCGTCGCCCCGGCTCCATAACATTGAACGGCTTCCTTTATAGCCGAAAGGACCAGCGGGTTCCGAGCCAGTCCGAGATAATCATTACTCGAGAAATTCAAAAGGGTACGTTCTCCAAACCGGATGTCACCCCCCGTGCGCGGGTAGGCGACCAAAGCACGCTCCAAGCCCCCTGCCCGCAGGGCACCCAGCGCTTCATCGATCCATGTTTCCGTCGCTCGCATGCCCGATATCCTGCTTGGAGGAACCCGGCATGTCCAGATTTTTTAGTTCCTGGCAATTTCCGTTAATTTATGTTGCAGGCCTAAGGGCAATGCTATACCTTCCCGAGCTGTGGGCCGATATGCGGTCTGGTGATTTACGGAGGTGAACGGGCAGGCAGGTGACCGAATATAGAGTTTTTTTGTAGATTGGTTTTTGTTTTAGAAGTGTTTTTGAAATAGTTTTTTTATTTTTGGAGTATAGAAAAGTGAATATTTACGTTGGAAATCTGCCTTATCAAACGACTCAGGATGATCTCAAAGCCCAGTTCGAACAGTACGGGGTTGTGGAATCCGTCAACATCATTCAGGATCGCGAAACCGGTCGTTCCAAAGGGTTTGGCTTCGTCGTCATGCCTGATAGCGCTGCTGCCCAGAACGCCATTGATTCCTTGAACGACAAGGATGCGGGCGGTCGCAAAATGAAGGTAAATGAAGCCCGTCCCCGCGCCGAAGGTGGTGGTGGTGGTGGTGGTGGTGGCCGCGATGGTGGCTTCGAGAGCCGCGAACGCCGCTGGTAATTTACCAGTATCGTTGATCTTTTAAGAGGCCGGGGTTCAAACCCCGGCCTTTTTATTTCTCTGTAGGCCTTTTCGGATAGCCATAATGCGAAGGGTGTTTGTAAAACGCTTGACCTAGGCAGTAGCTCGGTCTATATTCCACTGGCTTGTTGAAAAGGGTATTATGCGAAGAGTGGGCATGTCCCACTCTTTTATGTATTGGTGGGTCGTTAAGTCTGTGGTGAGGTGTGACTATGAATGGTGAATTATCATCGGTATTAAGTTACCTTGAAAAAGAACGTGGCATTGACCGTGAGACTCTATTTCTCACTGTTGAGAGTGCCTTGTTGACGGCCTCGCGAAAAAGCGTTGGGCCCGCCAAAAATGTACGCATCCACATGGATCGTAAGACCTGTGATATCAAGGCTTTCGCTACCGTTCTCGTCGTTGAAAAAGTTGATAATCCTCACGATGAAATTAAACTCGCTGGCGCCCGCCGGGTCAAGCCGGACGCTCAATTGGGAGACAGCGTCGAAATCGAGATCACTCCGAAAAATTTTGGTCGTATTGCCGCCCAAACCGCCAAACAAGCTATTCTTCAGAAAATTCGCCAGGCTGAACGCAATATTGTGTTCGAAGAATATCGCGATCGGGTGAGTGATATCGTAAGTGGAACCATTCGCCGCTTTGAGCGGAATGACATTGTGGTCGATCTGGGTCGTGCCGAGGCCATTCTCTCAGCCAAAGAGCGCATTTCGACCGAAATGTACCAGATGGGCGACCAAGTTCGTGCCTTAGTGCTGTCCGTTCAGGATAACGCCTCTGGTCCGAGCATCATGCTCTCACGTAGCCACCCCGACTTTTTGCGGCGGTTATTCCAGCTCGAAGTAGCCGAAATTGCAGATAACACGGTGGAAATCAAGGGAATTGCCCGCGAAGCTGGTTTTCGGACCAAAATTGCCGTCGTGTCCCGTGACTCTAAGGTCGATCCTGTAGGAGCCTGCGTCGGTATGCGCGGAGTTCGCGTCAAAAATATCGTCCGCGAGCTTTCCGGCGAGAAAATCGATATCGTCCGCTGGAGTGATGACATCAAAACCTATGTTACCAATGCCCTCTCACCGGCTAAGTTGTCGAAAGTTGAGCTTGATCCCGATAAACCGCGCGTCATCCATGTGACAACCGAGGCGGATCAACTTTCACTAGCCATTGGCAAGCGCGGGCAGAATGTCCGGCTCTCCTCTAAGCTGACCGGCTGGAAAATTGACGTCCAAAAGGATGAGGGGAACATTTCATTTGAAGAAAAAGTGGCCAAAGCCGTGTGCGATCTGGCAGCCATCCCAGGCATTGGACGAGCCAATGCAGAAAAACTGGTTCAGGCCGGGTTCCTAAATATTGAGGGGATACTGGCTGCGGAAGTAGCCGATCTTGAATCAACGGGCGAATTCGACCAGGCAACAGCCCAAACCATATACGAGGCCGCGGCCGCTGCACAGCCCGCCGTACAGGAGAACATCGAATAGCCAATGAGAGTCCATGAATTAGCCAAAGAATTAGGAATCCACAGTAAAGACCTGTTGGATCAATTGACCGCCATGGGCTTTCAGCCCAAGAACCACATGAGCACCTTAGATGAGGAATCGGTGGCCAAAATCAAGGCTTCTGTTAAGCCTGCCGCCACCACCCCTGTCACGGCATCGGCTCCAGTCGCTCCCGCGCCCAGCATGCCCGCTCCGAAAGCGGAACCTATTGCTGCTCGGGAAGTTGCGCCCAAACCGGCAACGACGGCACCCACCGAAAAGCCCGCCGCCCCGAGCCCTGTGAAAGCGACTCCCGTTCCGGCCCCTGCCCCGATAGCGGTAGAAGCCCCTACGGAAGGCAGTAAGGTCATTATTTTAAAGGGCCCCATTGTTGTCCGTGATTTGGCCGGGTTTTTAGGCGTCCGCCCCAACCAATTAATTGCCGAATTGATGCGCCTGAATGTTCTGGCCTCAATTAACGAACAAATTGACATTAAGGATGCCGCTCGCATTGCCGAAAAGCATGGCTTTACGGTGGAGCGCGAGAAAAAAGTTGAACACAAGCCTCTGGTTAAAAAAGAAACCGAAGCGGAAGTGATCCAGCAGATCAAGGCGATCGTCAAGACCCATCGTCCGCCCGTTGTCACCGTGTTGGGCCATGTTGACCATGGTAAAACCTCATTGCTCGACCGGATCCGTAATACGGTCGTTGCTAAAGGTGAGTCGGGCGGAATCACCCAACATATCGGGGCTTCTACCGTGCAAGTCGGCGAAAAAAGCATCACGTTCCTTGATACCCCGGGACATGCCGCATTTAGCGCCATGCGTGCCCGCGGCGCCAACATGACGGATATCGCCATTATCGTCGTTGATGCCGGTGACGGACTCATGCCCCAAACCCTGGAAGCCATTAAGCATGCGCAAGCGGCTGATGTTCCTATCATCGTGGCCATGAACAAAATGGATCTTCCCGCAGCCAACCCCGACAGAGTCAAAAAGCAATTGGCGGGCATGAATATGACGCCCGAAGATTGGGGCGGAAAAACCATCGTGTGCCCCGTCAGCGCCATGACGGGCGCCGGCGTTCCTGAATTGCTCGAAATGATCCTGCTTCAAGCGGAAGTCATGGAGCTTAAAACCAATCCCAACCAACCTGCCAAAGGGTTTGTCATTGAATCCCAATTGGAAGCAGGAATGGGCCCCACCGCCAATCTTCTGGTTACCAATGGAACCCTGAACGTGGGCGACGTGATCCTATGTGGGCCTCATTGGGGTCGAGTTCGTGCGCTGATCAATGACCACGGGGTCAAAATCAAATCAGCCGATGCCTCCACTCCTGCTAAATGTTTGGGGTTGTCCGGCGTACCGGATGCAGGTGCGGCGTTCGAGATTATTGCTACTGACCGTGCCGCCCGTGCAGCCGCCGAAGCCTGTCAGGCACAAAATAAACTTGTCCAACTGACGGCGCCTAAACGTGCCTCGCTCTCCACCCTCTTCGACCAGTTAAAAGAGAATAGTGAGCGGCTTGAAATCAAGCTGTTGATCAAGTCAGACGTACAAGGATCTCTCGAAGCCATTGATTTCGCGCTTAAACAAATCAATAGCGACAAGGTCTCAATCCACACGATTTTGGGCGGGGTGGGTACCATCTCGGCCAATGACATTCTATTGGCGGCCGCCTGTGACGCGATCATCGTGGGCTTCCACGTGTCCATGGATGAAAACGCCAGTCGGCTTGCTAAAAAAGAAGGTGTTGAAGTCCGCCTCCATAGCATCATTTACGAATTGATCGACCAAGTTAGCGAAGCCATGGCGGGCCTGTTGAGCCCGATTCTGCGCGAAAAAATGATGGGGCAAGCCGAAGTCAAGCAGGTCTTCTCGATGTCCAAGGGCGGCGTTATCGCTGGCTGTATGTGCATGAGCGGGCGTATCACGTCGCGCTTCAAAGTTCGCGTCAAACGTAAGGGTACGGTTCTCTTTGAAGGCAGTATCAACTCGTTACGGCGCTTCCAAAACGATGTCGGTGAAGTCAAGGAAGGCCAAGAATGCGGTATCCGGCTAGATAACTTTACGGCCTTTGCCGAAGGCGACGTGCTCGAATTCTATGAAGTTGAGCGCATCGCCCAAACCCTGTAGCCCGGGGTAAGCGAATTATGAAGACCGACCGGCTGATCAGAATCAACGAATTGCTTCGACGCGAAATTAGCCAGGTTTTATACCGGCTTATTGACCAAACGACGTTCGACATGTCGGCAATGACCGTGACCCACGTCATTGTCAGCCCCGATCTGCATGACGCCCGTGTTCTGGTCTCGATTCGAGGGCATGAAAACGAGCGACATAAGATGTTGAGACAACTTCAGCATCTGCACGCGGACCTCCAAGCCGAGGTCGCCAAAGCGGTGATCCTTAAATACACCCCGCGCCTGACGTTTGTGATGGATACGTCCATCGAGCAGGGTGACCGTGTACTCGATATCTTGTCCAAAATCCCCACACCCGCCGCCTCTGAGGAAGCGGCTGATGCTCCCAACGTCCCGGAAGATCCGGATACCACGGATTTGACATGAAAGGTACTGACCCCTTTGACGGAATATTGCTGGTGGACAAGCCCGCAGGGCCGACCTCCCACGATGTCGTGCATAAAATTCGCCGCCATTTCAACCTGAAAAAAGTTGGTCATGGGGGAACCCTTGATCCCGCCGCCACCGGACTACTGGTCATTCTGCTAGGACGGGGTACACGAGTTTCCAGCCGGTTTATGTCATCCGACAAAACCTACGAGGGAACCATCACGCTGGGCATTACCACCGACTCGCAAGATGCGGAAGGAAAGATCTTAAAGGAAGCCGACCCTTCCGGCATCAGCCAGGCCCAGCTCGAAGAGACCCTAGCGAAATTTAAAGGTGATATGTTCCAAATCCCGCCCATGGTGTCGGCAATCAAAATGGCGGGTGTTCCTCTTTATAAGCTCGCCCGACAAGGCGAGGAAATCGAACGTAAGCCCCGCTTTATCCATCTCTATGAATTCCGTTTATTAACCTTCACACCTCCCTCCGGGACCTTTGTGCTCCGATGCACCAAGGGAACCTATGTTCGAACCCTCTGCCACGATATTGGAGAAGCTCTGGGCGTTGGCGCACATCTTTCACAGCTTCGCCGGACCGAAACAGCGGGTTACCAGGTGGCCCAAGCCATTACGATGGATAAATTATTATCCATGCACCAGGTAGACCTGCTGAATGTGGTGCTTCCTCTTCATACACTGGGGGGTGTTATTCAGGACGCCTGAAATGAAAGTTGTCCGCAAAATGTCCGGCTTGCGCCAACACAAGCGCCCTATTTGTCTGGCCGTTGGCTTTTTTGATGGAGTCCATCTGGGGCATCAAAATGTCTTGCGCCAAACCATCGCGCATGCCCGTAAAATCGGGGGCGAAGCCTGGGCCATGACGTTTGACCCCCACCCCTTGAAGATCTTGAACCCCAAGGCCGCACCGCTCATCTTGACCTCGTCCCCGCACAAACTCCATCTCTTAGACCATTTTGGACTCGATGGCTGCCTCCTCATCCCCTTTAATCGCAAGTTTGCAGCGATTAAAGCCGCCGCATTCCTTAAAAATCTGGAGCGAGATATCCCTTCGCTTGCGGCCATATTCATGGGCCATGACTGGCGTTTTGGCCACAAGGGTATGGGCAATCTTCAAATGCTGAACGACTGGACCTCCCGACACCAGGGCATTTCCATTCATCAGATTGAGGCCGTGCAACGGGGCGGCCAACCCGTTTCCAGCACGCGAATCCGCAACACCGTAATGTCCGGTAAATTAGCCGAAACGACCGCCCTGCTTGGCCGTCCCTACAGTATTCTTGGAACGGTCCGGCACGGCAACCATATCGGGCATAAAATCGGCTATCCTACAGCCAATCTTGATCCTGTGAATGAAGCACACCCACCCACGGGCATTTACGCGGTCCAAGCCATTATTAAAGGGACGGCCTTCCCGGGAATGGTTAATTTTGGGTTTCACCCCACCATTGCGCCTGTCAAAATACCTCTACTTGAAGTTCATCTTTTTGATACTAAACAAAATTTTTATGGTCACCAGATCGAGGTTTTCTTTTTAAGGAAACTTCGTAATGAAAAGAAATTTCCAGACCTCCAGGTGCTGATACAGCAGATTCGTAAGGATGAGATTAAAGCGCGCCAGATCCTGGCGTCGGCCTCTATAAAGAAATTATGGATCGGTACTTTACAAAAGTGGCACCCCGATATTATAGTGAGCGCAACAAATAAGAGTAGAAATTAAGCAAAGAAAGGGCATAGGGCTCAAATACAGTATGGATTCTCAAGAGAAGAGCACAGTTCAGAAGGAGTTTCGGAGACACGGAAAAGACACCGGTTCATCTGAAGTTCAGGTCGCGTTGTTAACACGCCGGATTGAGGAGCTCACCGAGCACCTGAAACTCCATAAAAAGGATCACAGTTCCCGCTATGGTCTGCTTAAAATGGTAAGCGCACGTCGTCGCTTGCTCAATTACATGAAGACCAAGGACGAAGCCATTTATCAAGACGTTATCAAACGTCTTAAACTCCGTCGCTAATGCCATCCGGCAATCATTCAGAAGTATCTCCGATGTGTGCTCTGCACATAACGGGATCCTTTTGTTTTTATAATTATCATTTCAGAAAGACATCATGAAAGAAGTTTCAGTATCAGTCGCCATTGGCGATAAAGTCATCACCCTTGAGACGGGCCTTCTGGCCCTGCAAGCCAGGGGTGCCGCAACGGTTCGTCTTGGTGACACCATCATCCTCTCAACCGCCTGTGCCTCTGAGGCGCCCCGCGAAGGCATCGACTATTTTCCTCTGCAGGTCGAATATCGCGAACGGTTCTCGGCTGCGGGAAAATTTCCTGGCGGGTTTTTCAAACGCGAAAGCCGCCCCTCGGAAAATGAAATCCTGGCCGCCCGCTTCACCGATCGCCCCATTCGTCCGCTTTTCTCGGAAAGCTACCGGAATGATGTTCAGCTGGTGGGCACACTGCTCTCCGCCGACGGCGAAAACGCCGCTGATGTACTCAACATCGTGGGTGCCAGCGCGGCCTTGACGCTCTCGGATCTGGCCTTTCACGGCCCCATCGCCGGAGTTCGCGTGGGTCGCGTCAACGGGAAGTTCATCGTTAATCCCACCGTTCTGGAACGTGAGCAGAGCGATTTAGACCTGGTTTATGCAGGCAATCGCAACACCCCGACCATGATCGAAGGCGATGCCAAGGAACTTTCGGAAGCCGACCTGGTTGCCGCCATGCGCTTTGCACACGAGCAGTGCGTGAAGTTAATTGATGCGCAGCTCGAGCTGCGCCGCAAGGCAGGCCTTCCCGACAAAGTGATTGTTGAGCCGCCGACCGACACCACCTTTATCGACGCCGCCCGCAAACTCGCAGGGGACGCTCTCTCGCAAGCCTATTTGATCGCCGGTAAACAGGAGCGCAATGCCACAGTAGGGAAAATCAAGGATGGCCTCAAAGCCAAGCTTACAGAAGCTTTTCCCGCTATTACCAAAGAGCAGCTCCGCGCGACCCTAGATGAACTCAGCATCGCCGTTGTTCGCGAAAACGTCTTGGAACGTGGCAAACGTATTGACGGTCGTGGCGAGAACGATGTTCGCCCCTTGTTCGCCAAAGTCGGGCTCCTTCCGCGCGTTCACGGCTCGGCCTTTTTCGGCCGTGGCGAAACACACGCGCTGGGCACCGTGACCCTTGGGACCACCAAGGATGCGCAGGATATGGACGCCATTACCGGCGGCCCTACCTCCAAGTCCTTCATGCTCCACTATAATTTCCCGCCCTACAGCGTCGGCGAGACCGGTCGCTTCGGTTCTCCCGGACGGCGCGAAATTGGACATGGTAATCTGGCCGAACGTTCGCTGGCAGAAGTGATTCCTCAGAATTACCCCTACACCATTCGGATGCTTTCCGACATCATGGGCTCAAATGGATCTAGCTCCATGGCCAGCATTTGCGTAGGCACATTGGCCTTGATGGATGCAGGTGTTCCGATCACCGGGCCAGTGGCCGGTATTTCCTGCGGCTTATTCACCGCGCCTGGCAAGGCCAAGCTGGTGGTGGATATTCTCGGCGACGAGGATCATTGTGGCGATATGGACTTTAAGGTGGGCGGTACCCGCAAAGGTATCACCGGCTTCCAGCTCGACCTCAAAATCCGCGGCTTGGAATGGAATCTGGTCGAGGCCGCCTTTGAAAAGTGCCGGACCGCACGTATGCAGATTCTTGACTACATGGAAAGTGTCATTGCCAAACCGCGCGACGACCTCTCTCCCTATGCGCCGCGTATCACGGAAGTCAAAATCCCGATTGATAAAATTGGCGAGTTGATTGGCCCGGGTGGCAAAAACATCCGCCGTATTGTCGAACTCAGTGGTGCACAGATTGACATCAATGACGACGGCATCGTGAAGGTCTTCAGCAGCAAGGAAGAAGGCATGCAGCTGGCCTTGCGTGAAATCAACATGATTACGGCTGAGCCGGAAGAAGGCGCCATTTACGACGGTATCGTGACCGGTATTACGAAATTTGGCTGCTTTGTAGAAATCTTCCCAGGCCGCGATGGGTTGGTTCATATTAGCGAACTCGCCGATTGCCACGTCCGCAATGTTGAGGATGTATGCAAGGTGGGCGACCAGATGTGGGTCAAGTGCTTGGGGGTTGACGAGAAAGGTCGCGTCAAACTCAGTCGCCGGGCCGCCATGGTAGAAAAAGATGCTCCCGTAGCCCAGTAAGACTTAACTGATAAAAACAGAAACGGGAAGAAGAGCAATCTTCTTCCCGTTTTCTTTTAACTACCGCTCGAAGCCGTAACTCACTCTTTCGGCACCCGCATTTGTAGGGAACGACCGAATCGTGCGGAATTAATCATCACGGGCGATGCCGCCCCCTCGGCTGAAGCCGCGCTTGAAGCAGGAAGCGCCAGATTATTGGCCTCTGAATTCCGGCCGCTTGGAAGCGGGCGCTCAATATTGTCGAGATAATCGGTCTCGATGATCTGGATGCGCTGAGCCAATTCCGCCACTTGGCGCGACAACATAGTGTTATCAACCTCCAGCGAAGAGACCTTTTCCTTTAAACGCTCAATCTGACCATTACGGTCTGACAATCCCGTGGTCATGTTGGAGGCAAGCGCCGAATGAGCCCAAAGAATATTGCGTGTAATGTCCGAGCGGATAACGGCTTCGCTTTTTGCTGTCGTTTGAGCCGTTTTATCTAAGGCTTTTTTTAAGTTAGACTCGGCATCTTTCTGAGAACGGTCCAGCTTGGTGCTGGTCTGTTCTATGTCTGCTTTAAGGGCCTCATCGCGGGCCCGGGTGAACAGCACAATGGCGACCAATAAGCACGCAAAAACCAAGGTGAACCCGCAAAGGCCCCACACAAAACGCTTGCGTCCACGGCGTCGCTCCTGCGCTAAAAATTGTTTGAATGAATTCAGGACGGGGAGCGAGTCTTCATTTAACGACGGGTCTCCCGCCAAAGCAGGTAAATGTACACCATTCATAGATTGCTCTTTGCCCAGGAAAGGCGAGGGTGGCTTTCCAGTCACTTGATTCATCTTAGCCATCCGCTCTGAAATACGAGACAGCGCTTCTGCTTGCAGACGCAAAACTTCGGCTAAACTCTCAACGCCTTTTTTCTCAGGCTCTAACCCATTCTTATTGTCCGTCATAGTCAACTCCTTCAAAACCACTTAGGGCTACTTTTCTTTTTCTTATCCTGCTTCAATTCGTTCCACTGCCGTAATTCCACCTGAAGCTGAGCCTCAACATGGTTCAAAATATTATTTTTTTTATCCTTTACCGGCTCTTGACGGGTCGCCTGTCGCCCTGAACCTGAAGATATGTTCCACTTGGAGGCATCATCGGGACCGATCGTTTCGGCATGGAGCACTTCAGCCTGAATCACTTCAGCCTCGACGATAGCCCCTTGCTTAGGAATGAATCGCTCTTGCGTGTCCATTTTCCGCTCTAAGTCGCGCAACCGGCCTTCACTTTGCTCCACTTGATGCAGGGTTGCTGAAAATAGCTCAGCGGCATCCTTGATTTCGGCCTCAAGACGCTTGATTTTTTCTAAAGAAAATTTCTCCTTGCCGGCGGATTCATTCAAGGAAACTTGATATCGCTCCCGTTCTTGCACTAACTGGCCATCCAGGCTGATGGTGCGCTGCTTGGAGGTCTGAAGGTTCTCCTCGAGCAAGGTTTTTTTGGCGAGGAGCTCGGTTATCTTACCTGCAGATTCAAATTTGAGTATTTGATGTCGGTCCCGGTCTTGCGCTAATTGAGCCTCTAAAGCGTCCGCTCGCTGCTTGGTCGTCTGCAAGTCCTTTTCCCACTGAGATTTTTGAGCAAGGTTTTTATTAACGGTGCTTACCGATTCAGTCTGAAGTGACTGATATCGCTCCCGCTCCTGAACTAATTGAGCATCTAACTCATCGGCGTGATGCTTCGATATCTCCAATTTCTTCTCCAACAATGACATTTGGGCAAGAATTTCGGCCACCTTGCTTTCGATCCGGACCTTGTCAAGGGACAGCGCAGACTCCATCTGCTGAAGTTGGATTATTTTTGCCTGATAGGCCTGTTGGGATTCTTTTAACTGACCCGATAAGGATAAAAGCTCACTTTCGGTTTCCTGTTGGCGAGTTTGCATTGTCGCCAGTATGGCTCCGCCATCCTCAACTTCAGTCAGCGCCAACCGCTGTGCTTCTCGAAATAATCCGATATTCGCGCTCATCAAGGCGCCACACCCCGCCAGCATCTGATGAACCTCTTCAATTAAAAGAGGCATAACGGCATCATTCAGGATGACCTGCCGACCCGTCCCTTTCTCACTTAATTTTACACCATGCGGTATCGATTTTTCTGAGGCAAGGATTCGGATAGCTAAAAGATTCAGGGGGCCGTAAATCGTGCCATCGGTAAATTGGACCGACCAGTTAAGCCGTAATTCTGAGATTTTCTCTACGGGAAACCAGAAGTCCTGTTTCTCAGAAAGCTCACACCCGGGAATGACTCGCGCATCGGTGGCCCAAATGCATAAAGTAACAATATCAACAGGGCCATACACAGCTCCATCAGGGATTCTGAGATAGTAGGTGGCGGCCTTGCTGAATGCTGACTCCATCATGGTTATCCGGAACCCCCGAAATTCGATTTCTTCTCCCAGAGTGACTCCCGCTGCGGCTTCCGGCAGGCCGTTTGCAGCACTTTCACATAGACCATATCCTCACCGAGGCAATGCTCCAACTCATAAATCAGGGACTCATCACAGGTCACTTTAAAGCGATTACTGGTATCGAGAAACACTTTTTCACCCGACTGGTATTCCAAACACAAATTTACCATCGTCTGACCGGGATGAAGTTCGAGTATATTCCGAATTTTTTCAAGTATCGCGGGTTCTTCGCTTACCCGCCCTGCCGTCAAGTGGAGGCTAAATTTTTCGACAAAAAGATCGGGACTGTCCTTGAGCGGATAGATTTCGGAGGCAATGATCCGGGGTCGATCCTCCTCCATCCGGACTTCACCACAAATCATTACAGCCTGGTCGGGCACCAGTACCGGCTTGTACTCTAAATAGGTGCGGGGATAGACGACGACCTCCACGCTTCCATCTAGGTCTTCAAGCTTCAATACGGCCATCGGCTCCTTCTTTTTTGTCATCCGCGGCAATAGCTCTGATATCAAGCCACCGATCCGGGTCTGTTCACCTGACGTGATGCTTTTAAGTCCTTCCACATTGGTCAGCTGATAGCGCTCAAGCAGCTTGGAAAACTGACTCAGGGGATGCCCACTCATATAGATGCCGAGCAATTCACGCTCCTGTGCCAATAACTGACCTTCGGACCATTTGTCCGCAGACGGCAAGGAACCATCATCCGCCGTGATCTGAGGCTCTACCGGCATGAGGTCAAAAAGGCTTCCCTGGCCCGAGGCCTTATCACGCGCCGCTGCATTGGCACGGCTCAATGCAAAATCAATTCCTCCGAATAATCGGGCCCGGTCATAACCGGGAAAATCAAAGGCCCCCGCCTTGATTAAACTTTCAACGACTTTCTTGTTAATCACCTGTCCCTGGAAGCGCCTTGAGAAATCCATAAGCCCCAGAAAAGGCCCATTGCGTTTACGTTCCGCCACAATCTCACGGCAAGCCCCTTCGCCCACATTCTTGATGGAGGCAATGCCATAGCGAACCGCCCCTTTGGCAGGACTAAACCGGACTTCGCTTTCATTGATATGGGGCGGCAAAATCTCCAGCCCCATTGAACGACACTCGACAACGAAGGTGGGAATCTTATCCATATTCCCCATTTCACTCGAAAGCAAAGCGGACATGAATTCTTCAGGATAATGCGCTTTAAGATAAGCCGTTTGAAGGGCCACAACACTGTAGGCCGCACTATGAGACTTATTGAACCCGTAATCCGCAAATTTTTCAATGGAGTCGTAAATCTCTTGAGCTTTAGCCGCCGGGATTTGATTGGTTTTGGCGCAGCCTTCCGTGAACAATTCACGCATTTTCGCCATCTCGCCAGCCTTTTTCTTAGAGATAGCGCGGCGGAGGTTATCCCCCATCGCAAGCGAGAAACCGGCCAACACATTGGTCACGCGCTGAACCTGTTCCTGATACACCATATAGCCGTAAGTCCCTTTAAGGATCGGCTCCAGAAGCGGGTGGCCATACTCGGTTTTTTCGCGACCGTGTTTACGGTTAATAAAACTGTCGATGAATTGCATGGGACCCGGCCGATAGAGGGCATTCATGGCGATAATTTCTTCAATCATCGTGGGGCAAAGTTTGCGAAGGTTGTCGCGCATACCTCCACTTTCAAACTGGAATACGCCCACCGTGTCACCCCGTTGAAGCAACTCAAAAGTCTTCGGGTCATCCATGGGGATATTATCAATATCAATAATGACCCCGCGATTGAGTTTGACCCATTCCACCGCCTCCTGAATCACCGTCAGGGTCTTCAAGCCCAGGAAATCCATTTTCAGCATGCCAATCTTGCTAATGGGATCCATGGCAAATTGCGTAATCACCTGGTCTTCTTTATCCAACGTTAACGGCACAATCTCAATCAGCGGTTTTTCGCCAATCACGACGCCTGCCGCATGAGTGCCGGCATTCCGTAAAAGGCCTTCGAGAACAACCCCGTATTCTAGGATTTGCTTACAATTCGGTTCGGTAACGGACGCTTTCTTAAATTCAGGATTTTGTTCCAACGCCTTGGCCAGCGTGATCTTGGGATCATCAGGTATCATTTTTGCTAGACGATCACATTCAGAATAGGGCAATTCCAAGGCACGCCCAATATCGCGGATGACCGTTTTGGCACCCAGCGACCCAAAGGTTATGATCTGGGCACAATTTTCACGCCCGTACTTGTCCTTCACATATTCGATGACTTCACCGCGCCGGGTCTGGCAAAAATCAATATCGAAGTCTGGCGGGGAGACCCGTTCAGGATTTAAAAAGCGCTCAAAAATAAGATCGTAACGGATCGGGTCGATCCCTGTGATTTCAAGCAGATAGGCCACCATACTGCCTGCTCCGGAACCACGTCCGGGCCCCACCGGAATCCCTTTGGTTTTAGCAAAATGAATGAAATCCCAAACAACTAAAAAGTAATTGATGAACCCCATTCGCTCGATAATGGATATTTCATACATGCACCGCGCCACGAGCTCCTTCTCACGCTCATCCCGGGGATGTTCATAATCCGGGACTCCGTACCGCTTCAACAATCCCTTGTAACACAAGTTGAGCAGGTATTCTTTCTGGGTGATACCCACAGGCACTTTGAAAAGCGGAAAATGGAGCTCGCCGAACTTGATCTCGACATTGCAACTTTCGGCAATTTTCAGGGTGTTGGTGATGGCCTCAGGAATGTCGCGGAAAATCGCCGCCATCTCATCCCCGCTCTTGAAGTAGAATTCCGAGGAGGGATACTTCATGCGCTTAGGGTCACTCATGACGGTCTGTGTTTGCATACACAACATGATTTCATGGGCAGCGGCGTGCTCCCTCTTCAAATAATGAGCATCATTCGTCGCCACCAGGCCTAAGCCGATTTTTTTGGCCAATGCCACCAGCCCTTTGTTCACTTTGCGCTGCTCCGGCATCAAATGGTCCTGCACCTCCAGGTAGAAATTATCCTTGCCCAGGATTTCAGAATACATCCCCGCCAACTTGCATGCGCCCGCTTCATCGTCTTCGCGCAACCGCTCGGGAATTTCCCCTTTGAGACAGGCCGATAGCCCAATCAGACCACCCGCATATTTTTCCAAAATTTCACGATCAATACGGGGTTTGTAGTAAAATCCCTCCAAATGAGCGGCACTGATCAACCGCACCAGATTCCGGTACCCCATATCGTTTTTGGCCAATAACACCAAATGGTTTGCGTGCGACTTGGAGGAGGCTTCCGTCTTCCGATCAAAGCGGCTTCCGGCCGTCACATAGGCTTCACAGCCGATAATCGGCTTTACGCCCTTATGTCGTGTGGCCTCATAAAACGGGACGGTTCCGTACATGACCCCGTGGTCCGTGATCGCGAGCGCCGGCATCTGCATCGCCTGGGCGGCCGCAGCTATATCTTTCACGCGGCACGCCCCATCCAGCATGCTGTATTCAGTGTGAACGTGAAGATGAACAAAAGGCGTCATAGGCGGTAGCGTTAAACATCCATCGCCATTGCGACTTCAGGACAGGTAAAAGGGGAGTCATATTTTGCACAGTTAATGCAGCCCATATAGAGTTTATGCATCAACGTCGCTTTGGGCACCTCGTGGAAACCCATTTTAGCAAAGAAGCTGGGAGTAAAGGTCAACACAATCATCTGCGAGGGTTTCAGGATCCGGATTCGCTCGATCGCCGCCTCAACCAACATTCGGCCCACCCCGTGTTTACGCAATGAGCGTTTGACGGAGAGCGACTTGATTTCGACTGACGGATGACGAACATGGCCAATTTCGGGCAATATAGACCAGGAGACGGTGCCCACGATCTGCCCTTTTTTCTCACACACGATGAACCGGTCGATATTCTCGGCAATATCGGAGATGGGACGCGGAAGCAGCTCCTTGGGGTAAGCCTTGACTAGGCTGTAGATCTCCTCTGCATCGGTAAACCCGGCATTACGCACCACAAATTTTGATTTTTGTTTCACGGATAAAATAATACTCCACCCTGCTTCGTGACGCCAAGAAAAAGATACCGATTCTTCCCTATCGCAATGCGAGTTTCTTATATTTTCCACGGCGATGGAGCAAGCGCTCACTGTTTCCGGCCAATACGGTCTCTTCATAGTCCGCAAAATTGCCAACAAACCAGCGAAGTTTGCCATCCCCCTCAAAAATAAGCAGGTGGGTACAAATTCGATCCAGGAAATAACGATCATGACTGATGACCATGGCGCACCCGGGAAACTCCATGATCGCTTCTTCCAGCACGCGCATAGTATTCACGTCCAAATCATTGGTCGGCTCATCGAGAAGCAAAACGTTTCCGCCCCTTCGCAACATTTTCGCCAAATGAACTCGGTTCCGTTCACCCCCCGAAAGCTTGCCTACTTTCTTCTGCTGTTGGGCGCCCCGGAAATTGAATCGGGATAAATAGGCTCTCGAATTCATTGTTCGATCACCCATCTCCACTTCTTCCCGCCCATTGGTGATCTCCTCAAACACGGTCAAATTGTCATTTAAAGCATCGCGATGCTGGTCGACATAAGAGAGCACAACACTTTCACCCAGGGTTACAGTTCCTTGGTCAGGCTGCTCCTGCCCTACTAACATCCGGAATAGCGTGGTCTTACCACACCCGTTCGGGCCCAACACCCCCACCACAGCTCCCCGCGGCAGATCAAACGAGACCTGCTCCAACAGCTTAACCCCTTCATAGCCCTTGGTGACATTGTCCAAAATCACCACCTTATTACCCAAATGCGGGCCGGGTACGATCTGGATTGAAACATCATCCTTACGCGCCTCGAACCGCTCACTCGACAGTTCTTCGTAGCGAGCGATACGTGCCTGGCTTTTTGTACGCCGTCCCAACGCCGACGTCCCCAGCCATTCCAATTCATTGGCCAGTACTTTCTGACGTTGGCTTTCCTTCTTCTCCACCTGACGTAGCAATTCAGCCTTCTGTTTGAGCCAGGAGGAATAATTTCCCTCAAAGGGAACACCGCGCCCGTTATCCAATTCCAAAATCCACTTGGTTATATGATCCAGGAAATAACGATCATGGGTGACGATAATCACCGTGCCATGATATTCACGCAGCGTGGTTTCCAACCACGACACTGTTTCGGCATCAAGATGATTGGTAGGCTCATCCAGTAACAGCAAATCGGGCTTTTCAAGCAGAACCTTGCATAAGGCCACGCGGCGCCGCTCACCACCGGACAGCTTGGTAACATCCGCATCGTCGGGCGGCAACACCAACGCATCGGAAGCCACATCCACCAATCGGTCCACTTCCCAGGCATCCATGCTGTCGATCTGATCCTGCAAGCGCCCCATCTCATCCATAAGCTTATCCATTTCGGGCTTGGGCAGCTTCTCCCCCATTTTATCAGCCACTTCATCATACCGGCGGATGAGCGCGTGGACCGGTTCCAAAGCCTCTTCCAGATTCTGGCGCACATTTTTTGTAGGATTAAGCTGAGGTTCCTGCGGTACATACCCCACCCGCATGCTTTTGCCGAGTGTCGCCGTTCCCATATAGTCATTATCAAGTCCGGCAAGAATACGTAGAAGGCTGGTTTTGCCGGAGCCGTTCTCACCCACGATTCCAATTTTAGCTCCGTAATAAAACGACAGACTGATATCCTGGAAGATCGTCTTATCGTTATACATCTTCGTTAAGTTCTGTGTCTGAAAAACAAATTGTGGTGCCATAAGATTAAACCGGAGGTTAAAGGTTAATGGTTACAAAAATATCGGCGAAGAATAGCGGGTAAGCGACACGAACTCAAGCTTGACTCGCATGGGCTAACCCGCCAACATACGCCACCTATTAGTTCCTCTGTGCGCCTGTAGCCTAATGGACAAGGCATCTGACTTCGAATCAGAAGATTACAGGTTCGACCCCTGTCAGGCGCGCCATTGACTATCAAAGAGTTATGACGATTGTGACGGCGTCATAACGATCATTTAGTCAAATAGTGTGCCGGTTTTTGTGCTGATTATTTTGGAAATCATACACTAGCATCCCTCTGAAACATTCAGCACGAATAGCCGGAGGTTGAAAATGGCCACCCTCTATTTAGTGAAAGAATAGCCCCTATCGGTTTGCTCGGTTCGAACGCGATGGCAAGTCCTACCGCGAAAGCACCAAGAAAACCAGAAAGAGCGATGCCGAAAAAGTGCTTCACCGTCTCCTGGAGCGAGCCGACGGGAATGTTACCGCCGATCAGCTTATGGAAGACCTACTCGTTTCCCTCGCATTACTGCCGGCTGACAAGCAGGACAAGAAACGGCAGGCGTTTGCAGCCAAACTTCTGCAAGGACTGACAGCCAAACTAAAACTGAGCGAGGCATGGCAGTCCTGGCTGGGCCATCCGCTTTAAAAGAACCCCGGCCCAGCCACGCTTGAATCCTACAAAGGCGCATGGAATCGGTTTACGTACGAGGGATCTTATTCGATTACGCAGCCATGACCTGACCATCAAAAAGCTAGAGGTGGAATCGAGGGATGAGCTTGAAGACGATCAACAGGCGTTGCGACTGATGTTTGAGATTCTGCAGAGCAGTGCGCCCCGGATGAAACCTATCAATACTTCACCAGAACAGCTCGCTGCTCAGGAGGTGCTGATGCGGGCGCGTCTCGACTCGCAACAGTTGGCCAACAGTATGCCGGTTCGGAACGGGGCTGTGGGTGATGGGGGCGAGGCGAAACTGACGGCGATTGAGGCAAGGTTGAAGGGGTGAGTCTAGTGGTTATGGTCGGCGCCATTTGCCTGATTATGGGCACAACAGTAATAGCAGAAATAGGGATCCAGTCTTTTGACGATACGGGTAGCTTGTCCTTTAACACGCTGAACGACGGTACGAATTATAATTACCGTGTTAAATGGGCTCCTTCGCCTGCCGGTCCATGGAGCTCGTTTGCAATGCAGAGCCCCAGTTGGTTGGATACTGTACAGGCTGCTCAGGGAAGTATGGTAACGGGCACTGTACCAATGTGCTACAGGGTGGTGGCGACACTGGGGGATTACATGGTGGTAGATTTGTCGGGCGGAATGAATGCTGTCAGCTTTCCAGTAACGTATTACAGAACCCTTTCTGATGTGCCAGGTGGCGCAAATTGTGATGCCTATAAGACCACGAACTTGCTGATGCGCCTGATTCCGAAAGGTAGTTTTATGATGGGGTCGCCGCCTGATGAACTGGGAAGGTTAAGCAATGAGACTCAGCATCAGGTGACGCTGACGCAGGACTTTTACATTGGGGTGTTTGAGGTGACGCAGAAGCAGTGGGAGTGGTAGGTTTCTGAGTAGGGGTATGGGGGATTTATCCCCCAGCGAAGATGGATTTTTAAAATGCAAATGGCCTTTTTCTCTATACCTGCGCGTGGCGATTCCGCCCTCTAACCCCTAAAATAGAGCCCCATGGCTCCAGGTCACCGCCGCTGCCACCGCCTGATCGTCTGCCACTTTTCATTGTCTGAAGCGCGAAGTAGGCGAGACTGCTCGGTAGTACCGGTTTGCCCCGGCTCTCACATGAATCCAGCGTGTTGGCTGCGATCGCTACGGCATCAGCGACCAGTTCCTCTGGATCCTCACTGCCTACCGGCTTCACGGCGCCCATCTGGATTGCAGCTCTTATGAGAGGTAGAATCTGAAATTATGATTCTGAACGCACTGCATTCAGAATGGGATTTTGCGGATCAATTTCCTCTCCTGATGAGAAAAAACGGCTTCTCGATGGTCGGCAGTGGTGGTATATTGCATTCAGAAAAACGGAGAATAAATGATGATAACGACTACAATCAACGTGCGGGTTGATGCGGATACGGCCAGTGTGTATGCTGCGGCGCCCGAAGAAGACCGAGGTAAATTGTCCTCGCTGTGGGGTGTGTTGGTGCATGAGTACCAAGTAGCCGCCACGCCGCTACAAAAAGTCATGGACGACCTCGGCAGCCAGGCGAAAGCTCGGGGCCTGACGCCGGAGAAACTTTCCTCCATCTTGAATGACAAGTGATATGTATCGTTACGTTTTTGATGCGAATGTCATTGTAAGCGCAGCGTTGCTGCCCGGGTCTGTACGGCGGCAGGCCTTTGATGTCGCCTGCGCAAAAGGCGTAATACTGCTTTCGCAAGCCATGCTAACAGAACTCGATGACGTCTTGCGGCGACCCAAACTAAACAAGTATGTAAGCGAACATGAACGGATGCGGTTTTTGATCGCTTTGCTTCATGAGGGGGAACTCGTGGATGTGGCCGAGATGATTAGTGATTGCCGGGACCCAAAGGACAACCGGTACCTTGAGCTTGCCGTTGGCGGCCATGCCACATGCATCGTGTCTGGAGATGCTGACTTGCTATGTCTCAATCCATACCGGGGTATTCCAATTCTTGCGGCCAGGATTTTTCTTAATCAACACGTGTGACGACAAAAGCTTATTCGAAATATAATCGACAAAAAGAAAAGGTTTTCTCAGGTAGGGCGAGGTGTCCCTACCGAGCCGGAGCATTACCGGGCTCGAGGCGATGCCGTGCGTCGGGAAACCTATCTCAAGACGTCAGCAGGAAGGCGGACGCTCAAGCTCATGCTTCAGGAGAGTCTGCTTCCGCCATCACCTACCGCGTTCATCTCCTGCTTGGATAAAGAAGAGGTCCTGGTCAGCAAGATTTGGAAAGACCCCGTTTTACGACAGAACGAGCAGTTCGGCCTCGTCGGTGATGCCGCCAAAATTCCGCAGCACACCCGTTTCCGGATCGGTGTACACGCCATGACTCGCTTCTTGTGGACTTAGCCGATCTGGATAGGGAACTGGCCCGTGTCTGAGGCAGCCCCACCCCCGCTTCGCGTGCTTCCCCCATTCACGCTTAATTCGTCAAAACATCCAACACTTCAGAGGCGGTATTGGAATTCAAGATGCGATCTCGTTTTTCACTATCGTTCAAAATCTGGCTGATTTCGGACAAAAATTGAATATGGGGGCCGGTTCGACTGATCGATGAAATGGTCATGACGAAAATAGTGGAGGGTTTCCCGTCCATCGAGTCAAAGCTGACCCCTTCCTTCTTCAACGCAAGCGCAGTGGCTAATTTCTCCACTGAATCTGTCTTGCCATGGGGAATGGCAATACCGTGCTGCATGCCCGTGGACATTTTCTGCTCACGTTCGAGTACAGCCTTCAGCGCGGCATCACGATCTTTAATCCGGCCACGCGCCACCAGCAGGTCGATCATTTCTTCAATAATCGATTCTTTGGTCGTGCCCTTCAGATTAACGATAATCGTGTCTTCAGATAAAAGTTTCTTTAAATTCATGCCCATTCACCTCGAAAAATGGCTTAAAACTTAACACATCGCAAACCTATTGCGAACTATTTTTATGGCAATAGAGATCCACTAGCGCCGGCGTTACATCCGTTAGGGACACGATCGTTTTTTTCAAATACTCACTCCCCTGCCCGATGGCTACAAAAGGCACCGGATTCAGAGAATGGGTCCGCGAACCGAACTGTTCGATGTTCCCGTGATCACTAGTCAGTACAAATAACGCACCTTCTTCGCGGGCAAAAGAGAGAACCTCGCCCAAAAATTCATCGAACAAACGCAATACCCGCTGCAAATCGTCCCAGGTCCCCTTATGCCCCATCCGATCCGTCTGAAAATATTCAAACATAGTGAAATCGTGCTCTCGGGCAATTCCTACCAAGGCCTGAGCCGATTGGGCTGGGGTCACTAAAGGCCCATCATATCCACGCGAACGCAGGCTCTCCCGTGTAAGATCCTGATAAACCGCCTTTCCCTGCTCCATCAGGGCCTTATTCCGTACAGTTCCAAAGGCCTTCAAAGCGGACACGGTTGTCACCGACTGGATCTTGCGGGTTTCCACTTCATGGACATCCGACACAAAATAGGCATTGGCGAAAGTAGATAAAAACCCCAGCGTCGTAAGTTTATCATAGATGTTGTTGTCACGAATGATCCGCTGGAGCGACGGCCCAGGGAAACCGGCTACATGGCGCCCCATATGCCGAGCCGCATTCACCCCTGTCATAAGAGCGGTCTGTCCCGTCGCACTTTGCGGGAGCCCTTCGACCCCCATTCGGGCATCAATGGAGCTGGCATGGGACTTCAGCAGGTTAAGCAAGTTCGGGCAGGCTCCGCTATAGAGGGGATTGGTTTCGGGATTATCGGACCCCAATCCGAGCCCATCAACAAGGATGAATAACGTCCGTGGCGATGCCCGCAAAGCTACACCCCCAACCCGAGACGGACGGCTAGACGCTCAGGGAGACCTGCCGCGATGATCTTTTTCTGGGCAGTCTCGATATCATAGTCTACCCGGCGGATCTCAAAATGCCGGGCCGTGGTATCATAGATTGCGTAGGACGCCCGCTTATCTCCATCGCGCGGTTGGCCCACACTCCCCACATTGACAAAATATTTCTTACCCAGGGTAACCGGAATAACCCCATTCACATTGATGCGGCGCACATATCCGGATTTTTCAAAAACCACAGGTTGGTGCGTGTGTCCGTAAAAACACACCGTGGTGGATTGATAGTTGAAATTTGATTCTGCCTCTAACTCGTCAAAAACATATCCCCATTTTTCCGGCATATCCAAAGTACTGTGAACCAAGGTAAAACTGCTCACCACTCGGACCATTTTGAGCTGCTTCAGGAAAGCCAGTTCGTCCTCAGTCAATTGATTGCGCGTCCAATCCACTACATTGGCGGCAAGCGGATGGAAGTCCCGAATACATTCATCATGGGAACAGTAATGATCATGATTGCCCCGAACGCAAATCGCGTTAAGCTCGCGAATTTTGGCGAGGCACTCGGAAGGGTTGGCGTTATAGCCCACCATGTCGCCCACACAGGTGTAGTTCGTCACGCCTTGAGACTTGGCATCCTCGAGAATCGCGCTAAGCGCCTCCCAATTCCCGTGAATGTCTCCCATTACCGCATATTTGACGTTCGCCATATCGTCACACCTTCAAAATAATCGAAGCCAGCGCCAAATCGGCAGGAGTGGTAATCTTGATATTAGTTGCAGGAGCAGGGACCAAATGGACCGGCTCGCCCAAGGCCTCCACGGCCGACGCCTCATCCGTTACCGTTAGCTTCTTTTTCTTAGCATTTGCGTACGCTTTGTTCAGCCAATCCACCCGAAACGTTTGCGGGGTTTGCACAGCCCACAATTTGGACCGATCCACCGTCCGGACGACCAGCGAGCCGCGATCCACTTCTTTGATCGTATCGGTTACCTTGACAGCAGCCACCCCGGTCCCCTGTTTTTTAGCTGATAATATGGTTTCCTGAATCAACGCGGGGGTCACACAAGGACGGGCCCCGTCGTGGACTGCAACAATCTTCACATCATCTTTTAGTTCATCCAAACCGATCATAACGGAGAGTTGCCGCGTGGCGCCGCCTGCCACCACTTTGCGCACTTTAGAGAAACCGAACATCTGAATCATACCACGGGCCGCATCTAAACGGTCTTTCCGCACCACCAAGATTACTCCATCAATCAAAGGACATTGTTCAAACGCTTGGAGGGAATACATCAACACCGGGCGAGTCCCAAGGGAAAGGAATGCTTTATCCACATCCACCCCCATGCGCTCACTTTTTCCAGCCGCAACGATGATACCGAAAATCATAGAATTAACCGCCTTTCAGGAATCACGATACTATCCCTTTCATAGCACGTTGTCAAAATTGTATTGGTTCAATCTGCCCACTCGGGTGCATGAATAATTTTGTCATGCGCCCTGCCCACTCCATCCTTTTATTGCAACTCCCTCTCTTTTCGGGTACATACCACCGGCATGGGATGCCCGAACTCCAACAATCATGGCTTTGCGTTACTTATGGTCATCCTGCTGATGGCGCTTCTATCCGGCGCGGTGGTCCAATCGCTCATTTCTACCCGGCTGCACCTCCGGAGCGGAGACAATCAATTTTCCCGGCTCTTACTACGCGCCTCGAGTCAGGACGCCGCATGGGACGCCCTTAAGGTGGGCATGAAGGCTGGGGCTAGCACCCTGGAATACCAGACATTCGAAAGCCAGCTTCCTTCAGGCATCCACGTCCGCACAACCCTCCGCGGTCTTGATCGGAACTCACTCCCCGCCCCTCTCCAACGGCCTGATATCCCCCAGTTCGGTCAGTTCTTCTCCGTGGCCGCACGCGCTGAATCAGGAACTAAAACAACTGCCGTTCGCGGCTTGGCCTGCCGCCTTCCCTCCGGAGATGTCCGACTCCTCGCCTGGGCGGAGACACTCTAATATGACTACCCCCGCCACAGCCTCCTGGGCCAAAGTTGCTTATGGCATTGATTTGAATGAAGCCAACCCAATCATTATCAAGGCGGCAAAAAACGGACGCTCCCTTGCGTTCGAAAATGTAGCGATAGACACTTTATCTTCTCTTCCTACCCACTCCGTCATGGCAGGCTGCCTCCTCCAGAAGGAAAGTTTCACCCGCTGGCTAACCGCCCCGATCGCCTCTGCTAAAAAAGCAGAAAAAGTCTTTCCTTCCCTTCTGGACATCCAGTTGCCTTTCTCCGTCGAGAATTGCGAATATTCCCTTTTACAAACGCACCCGACAGCCGATCGCACCGGAACCTGCGGACTGGTCACCGGGGCGCGTACCGCAGACATCGAAAAACGTTTAGCCGTATTTTCAGCCTCAGGCCTCGATCCCCATCTGCTTGATCAGGAAGGAATTGCCCTCTGGACTCAGGCGCTTGAAGAAGTTCCTGTGGTTGCGGGAGGGCCAGAGGCACGGGTTGTTATTTATCTTTCGTCTGAACGAGTCACCTTCGCGGTCGGTCAAAAAGAGGAATTTTTGGGTGCCCACACCATGCGCCAACTGGATGTCGACCAGCTGAACCGCATGCTTAAGTCCTATTTCCCAACGCCCGCCCCGGTCACACAATGGATCATCACCGGGCCCGAGGCCAAGGCGCCAGAAGCCACAGAGACCCCTTGGAACTCCCTGGCTCTAAAGTGGCCCGGCCCCATGAAAGTGACGCGTGACCCAAGATTTTTTCTTGCCCGCGCACTCGCCACCCGCGCGCTTACGCCGGGCTTGATCCGATGTAATCTACGAACCGGCCGTTTTCTTCATCCCACCTTAGCCCAACGTTTGGCTAAACGTCCTTATCAATGGGCCACCGCCAGTCTCGTTGCCGGCTTAGTGTTATGCTCCATTAACCTCGCCTGGCTTTTGTTTGTGGCACAGCGCACCGCAGACATTCAAAAAACTTTTCACTCACTTGCCACGGAAATTACGGGCTCGCCTCTAGGCATTCAGAAGGGACAAGAATTATTGAGTGCCAGACGCTCCATCGAATCCCGGACTTTGGCGATGGAGCCGTTTCTTGCCGCCACCGAAGCCCCTATCACCCTAGCACTCCCCGCCCTCCTGACCGTAGCTCAGGAAGAGGGGCTAACGCTGGAGACCGTGGTAATGGGCCTGAAAAATGGGGTTATCCACGGAATGGCACCCAAATGGACCCAGGCTGAAGCCGCGTGCCGCCGTCTGAATAATCAAAACTGGGCGGCCACCCTTGAACGAAAAGAATCCCCTCCGGGAGAGGAACGTGTTGCCTTTGTCATCGGCATAGGACGCTCACATGAAAAAAAATAACACGACCTTACCCTTTCTTTGGGGCGCTGCCTTTCTCGCCGTTATGATCGGAGTCATGCTCAGTATTCGATCCTTGAGCGGGCTCGGTCGCACTACTGAGATCTGGGATAAAAAGGCCAAGGATCTTCAGGAGCTAAAGGCGATGCGTAGTATCGCAGCCGAACATCGAAGCCTCTTGAATCACTATGCCCAATTCCCTTCTTTTGCTCCTTCACTAGGAGAATTGGCGGCCAAAGCGGTTCCAGGATTGAGTTTTATGACACGCACCACGGAAACCCATCCCGCCCTTCCTGGGTGGACAGCGAAGAAGGTGAGTATCGGTCTCGTCGACATTACGGGTGATGATTTGGGACGGTTTTTGAAAGCAGTTGGTAACGCAGCTCCGCCTTGGGCTATTTTGGATTGTACCCTGTCCGCCAGTCCGGCTCCAGGCCGCCTCGCCAAAGTAGAGCTGGTGCTAGAGACCGTGGAACGCTGACCAACTCGGCACAGCCGGAACCAAAATGAAGATTTTTGAACAGAAGCACACAGAGCACGCAATTGTGCCAGCGGCGAGTACGCCGTAGGCACAATTATTTTTCCTTCGTGGTCTTCGTGAGCTTCTGTTCAAACTCTCTTCTTGTCCAAATCATGGCCATGATTCGATTGATTCAAGTCGTAAGGGACTAATCTCTCAGCTTTAGCATCTCTTTCGCGTGTTTTAGCGTTACGCTGGTAAGATCGCGCCCGCCCAGCATGCGAGCGACTTCTTCCACACGCTCATTCGGAGTGAGACAGGTGATGGAGGTCCGCGTGCGCCCTCCGACCACTTCCTTGGCAACGGAAAAATGAGTTTTTCCGAAAACGGCCACTTG
The DNA here is from genome assembly GCA_038330175.1 of Kiritimatiellia bacterium. Classification (GTDB taxonomy): domain Bacteria; phylum Verrucomicrobiota; class Kiritimatiellia; order CAIKKV01; family CAITUY01; genus JAABPW01. The sequence continues at coordinate 3,926 of JBBQNS010000002.1, read as the reverse complement.
AGGAAGATGCGTAATACAAAGAACCTGGTGATGTTTACCCACTTTATCCAGCTTGGTGCCTATCGCCGTTCCCATCGCCCCACCCACATTGGCGTCAATTTCGTCAAAAACCAGCACGGGAATACTATCGTGGTCGGCCAGAACCGCCTTCACCGCCAGCATGACTCGCGAAATTTCACCACTGGAAGCGATTGCACGCAACGGGTGCGAAGGCTCACCGGCATTCGGTGCAAACACAAACTCAATGGAATCCAGGCCGGAAGGCGCCGGCTCCATGGTTTGAAGTTCAACCCCGAAGACCCCATGCTGGAATCCCAAATCCTTTAGCTCTGTGGTAATGGTTTTGGCAAGCGTCAAGGCCGCCTGGCACCGTGCCTTGCCCAACTTGGCCCCAATCTGATTCACTTTACCTCGCGCCAGATGAATGGCCTTGTCAAGTTCGACCAGGTGTTCCCCTCGAGTCTCCAAAACCTTCAACCGATCCTTCACGGAATCACGATGCTCGAGCAGAGCGGCAACCGAGCCTCCATATTTACGCTTCAGCCGATGATAGGCGGCCATCCGGTCTTCCAACCACTGAAGGCGTGCGGGGTCGCCTTCAATATTACGAATAAACCGCTCGATCGTTTCAGCCAGATCTTGAATTTGAACCATAAGGGAATGGGCCTGACTTTGCCAGTCTCCGGCCGCCGTGATCAAGCCCGCCAGTTCTCCTAAATTTTTATGGGCAAAGGCCAAGCCATTGAAAGCCGCCGTGTCCCCCTCCATCAAAGCCGTCTGAAGGCCACTAGCGAGTTCAAGGATCCGCTGGGCATTTGCCACCTGAACCTGCTCTTGGGCAATCGCCTCATCTTCCCCCTCTACTGGAGCGAGCTCATCAATTTCCTTTACCTGGAATGAAAGCAGCTCGATCTGCTGCGTCACGTCTTGATCGCTGGCCCCTTCCAGCTCCTTGCGTTGATTTTGTGCATCCCGAAACGCAGCATAAACGGTCTCATAGGCTCCACGGGCGTCTCTTAGATGACCGAAGGCATCCAAGATATCTAACTGAAAATCTGTATTCAAAAGCGACTGGTGGTCATACGGCCCATGCATATCGACCAAATGCTCGCCCATACGCTTAAGGACCTGGCTGGTAGTGGAGCTATCATTAATGAAATTCTTGCCCGTTCCTGAGGCAAGCAAGGTGCGGCGAACAAGAAGTTGTCCGTCCTCACAGGGAGGTAGCCCGACTTCTTCCAGAATGGCATCCACCGATTTCGAGTCGCTGAGTTGAAAAACCGCTTCAGCGACGCACTGATCTGCGCCAGACCGAATCAGGCTTTTGTCGGCGCGTTCACCCAAGAGCAGGCCCAACGCACCAATAATGACAGACTTGCCCGCCCCCGTTTCGCCGGTAATGACGTTTAGGCCCGGTTTGAATTCGACGGAAATATCCTCGACCAAAGCTAGATTTCTGACTCGCAACATCTGAAGCATGGCGGGAGAATACATTGAGCCAAAGATGAAGGCAAGAGGAGCTTCTTTCGTTTTTAAATTGACTGCCCGTCATCGGCGTCCAATACTAGCGAAGTAGAGGAGAAAAAATCATGAAACATTTACAGATGATCCAAAAGTTCCTGAGCGAAAAACGTGGTTTTGATGATTTTCCTGAATACGGTTTTCCCTTTGTAACCATATCACGGCAGTCCGGCGCTGGCGGGCACTTGTTGTCGTATGTGATTCTCACTGAATTTCTTAAGCACCATGATAACCCGATCTTTGAAGGGTGGCATGTATTTGACAAAGAACTTTGTGAATTAGTTGCACGTGACCCCCTTCTGCAAAAAGACATGGAGGTTTTGCTGTCGGAAAAATACCGTTCTAAATTTAATGATTTTGTCGAAAGTCTGTATACCGGCCAATCCGAGCAAACTTCTCTCCATAAAATGACGTTCAGAGTGGTGCGCATGCTGGCATTGATCGGAAAAGTGATCATCGTTGGCCGAGGCGGCTCGGTCATCACGGCTGATCTACCCCAAGGAATTCATATCCGTCTGATCGCCCCGGAAGCCCATCGCATCGTCTGGATGATGAAACGCTTAAAAATTACTCGGGACGAGGCTCGCGAAACAGTCCAAAGCCAAGACAAAGATCGGAAGAAACTAATTAAGTTATTCTTCCAGCGCGACATAGACGATCCCATGCTTTACGACATGGTCTGGAACACTGGTAAAGTCGAGTTAGACATCATTTCGCAGGCGACAGTTGACCTGATCAAAAAGCGTTCACAGTCCAAACTCGAATCCCCTTCTTTTGGGTGACGATAAAAAAGAGTTGAATCAAATTGAAGAACTGATAGATTGCCCCCCGATTTCTTACGCGAGCGTAACTCAGTTGGTAGAGTGTCACCTTGCCAAGGTGATTGTCGAGGGTTCGAATCCCTTCGCTCGCTCCATTTTCTGATCCGATAAGTCGGTTCAGTCGATATGGAAGTGTAGCTCAGTTGGTAGAGCAGATGACTCTTAATCATCGGGTCCAGGGTTCGAATCCCTGCACTTCTACCACTAAAACCCCAATAAAAACAGGGTTTTGGTGGTTCCCTTTTCCTTTTTATCTTGCCTTGGGGACACTAGCTGCCTGCCGGGCTTGCAGAGTCTTCAGCCCCGACAGTCACCACCGGCGGAGACCGCCGGCTCCAAAAACTGAAAGCAGAGGCAGCACGTGACACTTGATCGCTACCTCAAATTTCATCCTGGAGCCGGCGGTCTCCGCCGGAGCCCCCCACAGGCGCGAAGCCCAACAGACTCCTACAGCGAGACCGCCTGATAGCTTGGAAAATTTTCTTGCAGTCGATATGGTGCCCTATTGTCCTCGGCCCTATGGCGGAGCCAAGTTGCCAGCAGAAATAGTTCAATGCCGCTGGCCGCAAAGTCAGGGCCGTATTGGAGTGCGGCACAGTCGCGGTCGTCCTCCATGGATGCCACGCCAACCTTACGCCCCACTGGAGGGCGAAGCTTGCTGAGCCGCGTAAATACTGGGTGCATTGGAGATCTCAGGGCGACATCAGTTTGATATTGAGTGTTGCGCACAGCAACCTATCACCGATGGCACGGGCTCCGTCCACCGTCCACAGATAACCTGTCCCCGTTCCCCCGCCGATTCCCGGAATCACCATTTCTCAACATGCCCATCCAGATAGACGACATGCCCTTTCCCGCTATGAATTTTATTCACTTCGTTTGTTCCGAACATGCCGTCAGCCGTATTAATCATACATCCAGTATCATCCCCAAACAGCACTACTGTGGTTGCGCTAACGGCGGTGATCATCTTCCCACTCGCATCTGAAGCCATTGAATAACCGCGGGTATACGTCCGCTTACTTAATTTAAGCGTAGGGCACATGTAGATGTCGTCACTTCGCGCATAAAATCTCAAGGTGCCATTCGTGATACATTTCGTCCCATTAACACCAACGGAATCATAAGCACCAGCTGATGAGCCCGGCGTATAATTGTACCAGGCGACCCAGCCCTTCGCTTCAGAATAAATGCCGTAATGGTATTGGACAGAGGAGGTGGCCAAGGGAACATTTCCGCCATTGACATAGTTCATCACGGCTAATTGGAGTTGCCGCAAATTGGAGATGCATCGAGTTGATCGTGCTGCTTCGCGGGCTTTGCTCAAAACAGGAAACATCATGGCCGCCAACACGAGGATAATCGCAATAACCACTAACATTTCGATCAATGTGAATCCCGAAAATCGCTGTTTATTCATATTAGCCGCCTTTCCGCTTCTAACTTACCTTTTCTTTTATTAAAGTGTATTTGATCCTAGGCCTTTGACAAGCGGATTCATTAGCCCCAAATCCTCGCCTAAGAAACTGGAAGTCTTCCTGAAATCCCTACAGCACCCCTTATTCACGCGGCTCGGCAAGCCTC
>JBBQNS010000001.1:0-87221 GCA_038330175.1 Kiritimatiellia bacterium | reverse complement strand
TGCCGCGACCGCGTATAGTTCACTCTTATGCTTAGACGAAACAATCATCTTGAAGAACCGTATGCGGGAAATTCGCTAGTACGGGTCTGTGGGGGGTTCGGGCCGCAAGGCCCGAGTCTACCCGGAATTACGAAGTAAATTCCAGCAATCACAATCTCACAAACGAGCGTAAAACATCAGCAAATACAGGCTTTTACGATCATCAAATGCTGTCTATGGGATGACAATGGACGCAAGTCAATTCGTCAATTCGCATTGTGGCCTCCCGTGTGCGGACGACCTCCGTGTCGTCCACGCTGGCGGGGGAATGTTGGCCTGTAGCCAACTTTGGATTAGGGCAACCGACTGTTCGACATCGAGGCGGTTTTCAGTAGCTTTTGTAGAATCGGTTCGATATGTGAGGCTCTTGCAAAACCCCTTTAAGGGGTTTTGTAAGAGGGAATTCAGAATTCAGCATTCAGGAGCCAGAATAATGCAATACACAGATGATGAAAGACTTATAGTGTTTCTCATTCTGAATTCTGACTTCTGGATTCTGCTCTTGCAAAACGAGGTTTTGCAAGAGCCTCATGTATATTGTATTGTCATAAAGCGAAATCTAAAAAGGAGCTGTTGTATGGCCGCGACAAAATCGAACCATGATGTATTTGCGAATATCGCCACACAACGGGAGGAGCTACAGAACGCGCTATTGATCGAACCGCTTCCGCCTACCCTGCCTGAGCGGTTTCTGCCGGTGGGCCGGTCCGATGCCCGGGCCGCGTTCCGCCCCGCCGCCAAACTGGACTCGGCGGAAAAGCTGCAGCGTGCCCTAGTCCGGGAACGCAAGCGGGTCGAGCCATTCCTGCGTAATCTGGCCCCGGCGCCTGCTTCAGTTCGCAGTGTGACTCCCCTCACGGCGTGTGACTGGCGGCTGGAGACCGAAGCCGACCGGCAGGATTTTCCGGGCACGCTCCACGGCGCTGGCGCGTGGGAAAGGGTCGCCCTCCCGCACTACGAAGGTCCTATCGGGCGGGCGGTCTCCTACTATCGCACGACATTCCGGGTCACGAAGGCGATGCTGGCCAAAGGCGCGCTTTTTGTTTGCTTCAAAGCTGTCGACTATAAGGCGCATGTGTTCGTAAATGGCGCTTTGCTTGGCTCACACGAGGGGTTTTTCGCTCCGTTCGAGTTCGAGTTCACCGGCCATGCCAGTTTGGGCGAGAACGTGTTGGTGGTTAAAGTCGAGAACGATGCTGTGCCAATTTCTGGTGATGGGTCGTGGGGAATGAAGGTGGATGGCGACAAACTCTACGCTGCCACCGGGCTCGGCTGGGACGACCCTGAACGAGGCTGGCATCATTGTCCGCCCGGCATGGGCATCTACCAGGCGGTGACCATTGAGGCGCGCCCGCGGCTGCATCTGGCCGATGTATTCGTCCGACCGTTGATCGAGGAGAAGGGTGCCAAGGCGGGGGTGTGGGTCGAGGTATTCAATAGCGAACTCGAACCTCAGCCCGTTTCACTCGCCGTCTCCGTGTTCGGGCAAAACTTCTCTGCCGCCGTTTTTCGCGAGCGCGTGTTTGAGCCGCCGCAGAAGGCTGGTCCGCGCCTGAACTGCTACCGCTTCGCCTTTGATATTCCCAACCCCAAAGTCTGGGATCTCGACACTCCCTGGCTCTACCAGATCCAGGTGAAACTGCCCAATGGCGACACCCTGACGCGCCCATTCGGCATGCGCTCGTTTCAGATGGTAGACGCGACGCCCTCGTCGCGTTCGGAATGTCAAGGGAGCGGCGAGGGGCCGCTTCATGGCCATTATCAGCTCAACGGCCGCGAGATCCGCCTGCGCGGGGCGAACACGATGGGCTTTGAGCAACAGGATGTGATCAAGGGTGACTTCGACCAGCTCCGGGACGACATACTCCTCGCCAAGCTCTGCAACATGAATTTCCTGCGGCTGACCCAGCGCCCGGTGCAGCCGGAAGTCTATGAGATGTGCGATAAACTTGGCTTGATGACGCAGACCGACCTGCCACTGTTCGGCTTCCTGCCGCGCCGCCAATTCTGCGAAGCGGTGCGCCAGGCGGAAGAAATGGAGCGGCTGGTACGCAACCATCCCTGCAACATCGTCGTCAGTTACATCAATGAACCGTTCCCCGCCGCCTGGGGCAACAAGTCCCATCGCCAGTGTACTCGCCCCGAGCTGGAACGTTTTTTCACGGCCGCCAGTCACGCCGTGCTGCTGGCCAATCCTGACCGCGTCATCAAGCCGGTGGATGGCGACTATGATCCTCCTGCTCCCGGCCTGCCGGACACCCACTGCTACACCTGCTGGTATAACGGCCATGGCGTCGAGCTCGGCAAACTGCACAAGGGCTACTGGCAGCGCGTCAAGCCCGACTGGCTCTACGGCTGCGGTGAGTTCGGCGCTGAGGGGCTCGATCCGGTTGGCCTGATGCGCAAGTACTATCCCAAGGCGTGGTTGCCACAGGCGCCGGCTGAGGAAGCAGCGTGGTCGCCAGATCGGATCAAGGACGCGCAGTCGGGTAGGTTCCACTTCATGTTCTTCGACACCCAGCGCACGCTCGATGGCTGGGTGGCTGCCAGCCAGCAGTACCAAGCGTTCGCCACGCGGATCATGACCGAGGCCTTCCGCCGTGACAAGCGTATGAATTCTATCGCCATCCAGCTCTTCATCGACGCTTGGCCTTCAGGCTGGATGAAGTCGATTATGGATGTGGAACGTCAGCCCAAGCCGGCCTTCTTCGCCTACCGCGAAGCGCTGACCCCGCTCATGGCCAATATCCGCACCGACCGTAGTGCTTTCACCGCTGGCGAGGAGATGCGCTTCGAGTTCTGGATCTGCAACGACATGCATGAGGTGCCATCCGGCGCGCAGTTGCGCTACCAGTTGGAGGTTGGCGGCAAGGTGGTTTTCGCCCAAAAAGCCAAAGCCGACGTCAAGCCCTGCACCAGCACGTTCCAAGGGTTTTTGCGTCTGCCCGCGCCGGCCGTGAAGACACGCTCTACCGTCGTGTTACGCCTGGCGCTGGTGGCACCGGGTGGCAAAATTCTTCACGACACCTCTGTGCCGGTAGAACTGTTCCCGGTGGTTCCGTCCCTGCCAAAGCCTGATCGCGTGACGGTAGTCGGCGCCCGTAACGGCAAGGCCGCCCAGCTGGCCCGCGAACTGGGCATGAAGCCGGTCTTCCCCAGAAATCCGAAATCCGAAACCTGCCAAGTGATCCTCATCGATGATCCCGTTCGGTTCGACGCCCAGCACATGGAGATCGAAGCGCTGGCGCAAAACGGTGCGACCGCGATTTTCCTCGAACTGCCGGCCGGTGAATACGAGATCGCCGGTACCAAGCTCAAGGTGGACGCCTGTGGCATGGGCGCGCGGCATTTTGTATCGCGCGATACCGGGCATCCGCTGGTCGCGGATTTCCAGCCGGGCGATTTCCGCCTTTGGCACGATCCGGCGGTGGATCGCATCACGCCGTTGCTGGAGACTTGTTTTCAGGCCGATGGTTGGACGCCGATCCTGACGACGGGTAACGGTGGCGTCAATCTGCAGGTCCCGAGCGCCTGGGGGCCCACGCTGGTGGCCGCCGAGAAGCTCCTTGGTACGGGGAAGGTCCTGCTCTGCCAGGTTAAGCTGGCCGGCCGCACCGCCACGAATCCGGTGGCGGAACGCTTTGTGAGAAGGTTACTCTCGAAAAGGACCCATTATGAGTTCTAACGACCGGCAAATCCTCAGGACGTTGGCTACACAGTATCGTGACCTCTGCGCAGATCCTGTACAGGAGGAAAGGCGGAACCTGTGGCGCCAGCATAACAGTTTGGTCATGACCCGAACCCTGATTTATGTGCGCGCTTTCGCTTGGCAGGAAATGCCGCAGGCACAATGTCTGTGCGAAGATCCACAGCTTCGCCCGTATGAGGATTTCTTCCGAAGTCGCCTGTTTTGGAATAGCCTGGGCGATGATTCCATTTTCGAGCCCTGGATTACCGTTCCGGCCACGTTGACCTGCTACGGATGGGGTGTAGATGGACAGCGTATGCACAGTGACGAACCCGGGGGCTCGTTTAAGGTGGACTACCCGTTGCGAGAGTTGTCCGATATCGAAAAATTGCGTCTCCCGCGACATGAAGTCGATGAGCTCCGGACTGCCGAGGCCGTCACTCGGCTAACGGATATGATAGGCGACATTCTCACGGTCAACGTGGATCGGGGTCCGGCATATCGCATGTGGACCGGTGATCTCTCTACCGATCTGGGATATCTAAGGGGCATTGAGAATGTCATGCTGGACATGATGGACAATCCCGAATGGTTGCACCGCCTTGTAGGCTTTCTGGCCGAGGGCGTGATGAAAACCCATGACGAAGCAGAAGCCGCCGGAGATTGGGGATTGTGCGCCGATCAGAACCAGGCCATGCCGTACGCCGGGGAGCTCGCCGATCCCGTCGCCAACCGGAATGGTGTGCTGCGTCGTGAGCTGTGGGGGTATATGGCGGCCCAGGAGTTCACCTCCGTCTCGCCGGATATGCACGAAGAGTTTTTGTTGCGCTATCAATTGCCCATCCTGAAGAAGTTTGGTTTAGTGGCCTACGGATGTTGTGAGGATTTGACCCGCAAGATCGATATGCTCCGCCAGATCCCGAATCTGCGCCGCATCGCCGTGTCGCCCTTCGCCCATGTGGCGAAATGTGCGGAGCAGATCGGGCGGGATTATGTGTTGAGTTATCGGCCCAGCCCTGCCGACATGGTCAGTTACAGCTTCGATGAGGCCCGAATCCGCGCCATCCTGAAGCGGGATCTGGCGTCATGTCAGGGGTGTCACGTGGATATCACGCTCAAGGATGTGGAGACGGTGGGACGGGATCCGGAGCGTGTCCGGAGCTGGGTTCGGGTCGCCCGTGAAGTTATCGGAGAAATTTCAGAGTAACTGGCTTAACCTTTGATGATGAAAGGCATACCATGAAAATGATCCACTGGCGTCCCACAGGACGCCAAGGCTGTTAGCATTATAGGCTGTAGACTGTTAGGCGAAAGCGATAAAACGATGATTGGAAAAACCGTAAACGACTAGGATCTAAAGCAGACAAGACTTCTGGTATTTCCTAATAGTCTAACAGCCTGCAGCCTATTAACCTGCGTCCTGTGGGACGCTATTGAAAATGATCAATAACGAGAGTTGCAAAATGGAAAAGAACCCGCCCCTGCCCACTCCCCTGATTTGGACCACCCCCAGCCGCGACTCTTCGGGCTCGATGCCGCTGGGAAACGGCGATATCGGCCTGAACGTATGGGTCGAGCAAGACGGCGATCTATTGTTCTATCTCAGCAAGACCGACGCTTGGGATGAGAACGCGCGTTTGCTCAAACTTGGCCGCCTCCGCGTCTCGCTCTCGCCCAACCCGTTTGTCACCGGCGCGGTATTCCGGCAGGAACTCGATGTTGCCTCCGGATGCATCTGCATCCGATCTGAAATTTTAAATTTGAAATCTCAGATTCGCCTCTGGGTCGACGCCAACCAGCCGGTGGTGCGCTTGGAGATCGAGGCCGACCGGCCAGTCGAGGCTAAGGTTGCCTTGGAGCTTTGGCGCACGGGCGAACGGACGCGCGAAGGAGCCGAAGGCCATGGCGACGCCGGGTTGTGTTCGCCGGATGAACGCGAAACCGTTTACCCGGACACCGTCATTCCGGTGGCGGGCGACGCCGTCGTCTGGTGCCACCGCAATCGGTCTTCCTGCTGGGCTGCGACGCTGGAACATCAGCACATGGGCGAGTGGGTGAAGACGGGGCACGACCCGCTGCTCAACCGCACCTTTGGTGCGCTGCTCCGCGGCGATGGGTTGGTGAAGGCCGGTGAAGGCGTGTTGCGTACCGTCGCGCCACAGTCACGCATCACTCTCAGTATTCATCCGTTAACCGCGCAGACCGACACGCTCGACGAATGGACGCGGACGGTTACGATGCAGGCGGCGCGCAACGACGCTTCGCCGCGTGAGGCGGCTTTCGCCGAGCATGTCACCTGGTGGAGGGCCTTCTGGGAGCGGAGCTGGATCCGCGTCTCCGGCACGACCGAGGCCGAAACCGTTTCCCGCGGCTACGAGCTCCAGCGGTTCCTCAACGCCTGTGGCGGTCGCGGCGCGTTCCCAATCAAGTTCAACGGCTCGATTTTCACCGTCGATGCCCGCGAGCAAGATGAGAACTATGACGCCGACTACCGGCGCTGGGGTGGTGGCTACTGGTTCCAGAACACGCGCCTGACCTACTGGCCCATGATCATGAGCGGCGATTTCGACCTCATGGAGCCATGGTTCAAACTATATCTCGATGCGTTGCCCTTTGCCATGGCGCGGGCGAAGACGTGTTTCGGTATTGCGGATGCGGCCCTGTTTCCGGAGACTATGACCTTCTGGGGTACGTTCCTCAACTCCAACTACGGCTACAACCGTGGCGATCTGCAACCGGGTTTGAGTGAAAACGCTTATATCCGTCGCTACTGGCAGGGGATGATTGAACTGCTGGCCGTTCTGCTCGACGCCTACGCCGTCTCCGGTGATGAGTCGCTACTGCACGATAAACTGTTGGTGCTGGCTCCGCCCTTCCTGCGTTTCTATCGGGACTACTATGTGCGCCGGGACGACGATGGGAAGATTCTTTTCAAGCCGGCGCAGTCGCTCGAAACCTGGCACGACGCCGTTAACCCCACGCCTGACATCGCCGGCCTGCAGTGGGTACTCGATGGGTTGCTGGCACTGGGTGAACGGCGGGGACCGCCGTCTCCAGAAGAAGGGGCCTTGAGGTCAACTGGCCAAACGGTGCTTGTGCCCACCGAACTACTCGCCGAATGGAAAGCCCTACGCGATCTGCTGCCACCGCTGCCCACGCGTACATACTATTGGGAAAAGCGTAAGGAAGTGATTCCCGCGCTACAATATGACGACTGCAAGAACTCGGAAAACTGCGCTCTGTACGCGGTGTTTCCCTATCGGCTATTCGGCATCGGTAAACCGGAACTCGAAGTCGGCCGCGCTACCTGGGCGGGGCGGCCGGTTAAAGACACTGGCGGCTGGCGGCAGGATGCCATCCAGGCGGCGTTGCTGGGGCTGACCGAAGAAGCCAAGGCGGCCGTTGTAAAGAACTTCTCGACCCCCCACACCGGCAGCCGGTTCCCCGCTTTCTGGGGGCCGAACTTCGACTGGGTTCCCGACCAGGACCATGGCAGCGCCGCCTGCATTGCGCTCCAGTACATGGTTTTGCAGGCGGATCATGGAACGATCCAGCTGCTGCCGGCTTGGCCGGAAGAGTGGTCGGTTGAGTTCAAACTGCATGCCCCAGGTCGTCTTGTCGTAACTGGCAAATACGTTCCCGGAAAGCCGTTGGAGGTCACGAAGGAAATCGTAGACGCGACGCCCTCGTCGCGCCTAGGCACACAGGAAAGCGGCGAGGGCGCCGCTTCTACGGCGAACGCGCCCTTGTTGCGTGTTGAGGGCGCTGCTTTCCCGGTAGACGCGACGCCCTCGTCGCGTTTTTTGGACAACAAGGAGGTCTCTATCATGACTAGTCGCGAACGTACCAAGCGAGCCATTCATTTTCAAGGCGTGGACCATATTCCGCATTACCTGCCTGACGGCAAGGAAAACGATATCCTTTGGCTTTGGACGTCACGCGAGCCGGATCCGCAGCCGTGGGCCGTCGGGGTCGACGGTTTGGAGCACAAAATCGATGCATGGGGCACGACCTGGACTCGGCCCGTGGGCGAGGGGAACCATGGCGAGAAGACCTCATTGCCGATTCCCGATATTGCCCGCCAAGCCGAATACGTCATTCCCGACCAGAATAACCCCCGGCACTTCGAGGGCGCTCGCGAGGCCATCCGCGCCAATAATGCGTCGGCTAACCCCAAGTACTGCCTTGGCGTCATGCCCGTCTCGAGCCTCAATGAAGGTGCCCACAATCTGCTCGGCTTGGACAATCTGTTCATTGCCTACTATGAGAATCCGGACGAGACCAAGGCTCTCATTGCGCGCCTCGCTGATGCCCAGCGTGACTCCATCCGCAGCCTGCATGCCGCCGGTTGCGACGGTGTTATGGGCTACGATGACTGGGGTCTGCAGGATCGTATGATGGTGGGCTTCGATCTGATTGAGGAATTCTTCATGCCCCACTACATGGAGAATTGGAAGCTGGCCCATGATCTCGGCATGGATGTCTGGCTCCACTCTTGCGGCTATATCCTGCCCCTGTTGCCGCGGCTGCAGGCATGGGGTCTAGACGTGATCCAGCAGGACCAGCAGGAAAATATGGGTTTAGAAAATCTCGATGCTGCTGTCGGCGGAAAATTGGCTTTTTGGTGTCCCGTCGATATCCAGCAGACGATGATCAATGGCTCGCTCGATGACATTCGTGCCTATGTCCGCCGGATGATCGCCACCCTAGGCAACCACCAGGGCGGGTTGGTCAGCATGGCCTACAGCACGCCGGATGTGATTCAGCACACCCCAGAGAAACTCGCCGCCATGTGCACGGCGTTTCGTGAGTATGGGAAATTGGCCCCGGACGTGGAAGGGCTATGAGCCTGTTTGGTTTCGCACCCAAGGAAGGCTACCGGCGGGGACCGCCGGCTCCAGAATATAATAGGATAGCTCCAGTTCTCAATTTTTGGAGCCGGCGGTCTCCGCCGGTAGTGACTGTCTAGGCCGAAGGCTTTGCAAAACCGCCTTACGGCGAAGATTGGATATACATTTGGTCGATATACAGCGTGTCCAATGATTTTTTACCCGCCGATTGATTCGTGTCTGTGACTCGGATATAGACTTTCCCCTTCAGGGTGGGGGGCAATGAAAACGTTTGGTTGCTGTTATTGTCCTTCGTTTTGGTAACGGTCAGCATGGATTTAAAGTTTACGTTATCTGTCGAGTAAGAGAAGGCAAAGTGATCATTCTCGCTATTAGATGAATGGTGCGCCTGGACAGTGAAGACTACGGTATTTCCGCCAGTGACATTGAAAGTCCATGTGTGGCTCAGATAGGAATACTGTTTTTTGTAGGTCCCACTTGAAAGTACTTCTTTAAGCGACTCATAGACATTGTCAGACGTGAGCAAGGCTGACACTGAGCCTGAAAGGGTGCCTGCGCTTCGTATTTCACCTGTTGCGTAATCATTTACGGGCGTTGCGGGCGGCGGCGGCGGTGGGGGCGGCGGAGGCGGCGGGGTGAGGGCCAACATTTCTGAACCAATGGCACTGAGGAGCGGCTGGTTGCCAATAGCGACCACGTCCTGGCTCAATTCCCAGATCATGATTCCTGCCAAACCTTGCTTTTTGGTGTACTGACATTTCAGGCGCGCCGATACCGGGTCATCAAAAGGAATAATCATTTTCCCATTATTGGGAGTGGTCAGATAAGGTACTTGAGCGACACTATCCCAGTTGTAGGTGTAATTGAGACCCACCAAATCTTTGTATTCGCAAGCCGTGCCACCGCCTGCAGGCTGATAGAGCTGGGTGGTCCCGGTAAAAGCCAATCCATAAAATGCGATCCCCGACACCAATTTATTGTAAGGAACACCCCGTTTGTCATGGAAGTATTGGCGGATACTTTGGTCGATTGAGCCAGCATCCATCGGATCCAAGGGGTTAGAGTAAAGAGGCGCATTATGCCCGGAAATCCCGGACCATGAGCCATAATAGCAGTAGGTCATTACGCCGATCCAATCCAATAAAGGGTGCAGAGTGGCGACATCGTAATATTTACCGCGCCAATCATCGGCCTGGATGGTCATGGTGAGCAATAAGGCAGGCGCTGCTTGCTTCCAATAGGCCCTGATGTCCTGTACCAAAAGGGTCAGATTCTGACAATCAGTGGCACTCGATGGGTATTCCCAGTCTAGATCGGCCCCATCATAGTGATTCGCAAGACAAAATGTCGTCAGGGCCGTCACAAATTTTGCCCGAGCATTTGAATTGGCTGCCATTGCAGGGAATCCAAGTGAATCGCTATACCCCCCCAATGACAACAGGACCTTTTTACCTGCCGCGTGAGCGCGCTGAGTGAGCTCGGGAACGGGGGTCAGAAACCCCTGTGGATACGAAATTGATCCATCGGCATTTGGCCAGGCAAAAGCATGCATAATATGCGTCAGATTTTGCATAGGGATAGCCGAAGGCGGATATTCGGAAACGGTATAGTCAGCATAATAACCCGCAACAATTTGACTGAACGCCGTTCCGCTTGTTACGGCCAACAAGAGCGCTCCAAATACAGCCTTTCTTAAAAACGAGAAACAGAGCGAGGCGTAACGAATTGTTTTTGATTTGAGAAACAAATCCCGATTCTTCAGACATAATGCGGTTTGTATGCTTGAATTCATTGATTCTTTCCTTTGATAATGTTGCCCTGAAATAACTCCCTGTTTCGCATGAATAAGTTAAGTAGCAGTTAGCGTGCCTAGCTATTTTGGGTAAATTCTGGCATCCCTGTTTGGGCGCATTTGTGATCGTTGGTTTTTTTATTTGCAACCCCTCAGCGGGAATGCAAGGATTTTGAAAGAAAACACGCGAAGGTCAGAACGGATAATGCACCCATCGATTTCAGTCACACCCGTTAAGGGTTGAAGGTTTAATCATTTATGACAACAGCGAGATTTTATCAATTTGAGCATCAGCCCGCCTCGGACAGTTGCTGGAGTCTGCACACCGGACCCGATGGGCGTATCTATGCCGCTTCTTGTTGCGAATACGCCGGCGGCGGCGAGGCCAAGATCGTTCGCTACAACGACGCCACCGACAGCCTTGATACCGTTTTGAACGTGGCCGAGGCGGCAGGCGAGCCCGGTAACACCGGGCGCGCGTCGCAGTGTAAGATCCACTACAGCTTCGCGCCGTCAGCCGAAGATGGCATTCTCTACATGGCCACACACTTGAGTGCGCCCGGCATGGGGGTGCGGCGCTATTCGCCGTGGAGCGACTGGAAGGATGACCGCCGTTCTTTTCCTCACTCGGTGCTTATCGCCTTCGACACGAAAACTGATACCGTTGCCTGGACGAGTGCGTTCATTCCGCGCGAGGGCTGCCGCTGCCTGGCTCTCGATGCTGCGCGCCGTCGCCTCTACGCCGTGTCTTACCCACGGGATCATTTTTGGATCTTCGACCTGGACAAACGCACCATCCGCGATCTTGGGCGTCTGGGTTCAGTGAACTCCCAAGTGGTCTTCACCGATCGTCGTGGCCGGGCCTTTACCACTAATGGCGATGGCCAGCTCGTTCGTTACGACCCCGAGACCGACCGGCTTCTGGAGATCCCCGTCCGTGTGCCGCACGCCCCGTATCTCGACGGTTGGCACAGCGTTTTTTATGACGTGGTGGCCTCGCCGGAGGGTGACTGTGTATACGGTGTACCTTGGACAGTTGATCCGCACCTCTTTCGCTATTGGCCGGAGGAGGGGGAGTTCGGACGGATGGAAGATCTAGGGCCGGTGCACCAGCGGCGCGACCTCACCATGCCAGTGGCCTTCTATCTCGACCATTGTGGTGGGCTGGTCTTTGGAACCGACGGCAAACTTTATTTTGCGATCACCCGCTGGCAAGACGGCGCAGAATTCCGTCAATGCGAGCATGATGCCAAGGGCCTGATGGAGACCGTAGTCGTGCAGATGGATGTGCGCACGGGTGAGAAGCGAGACTTCGTGCGGCTACTGAAGCCAGGATCCTTCGGCAACTACGTCTCACGGGGCGCCCGCGACAAGTTTGGCAACCTCTTTTTTGGGCAAGTGAACCGTCCGATTCCTGTGGGGCTCTCCCGCGTACCGATGCCAGCCGCCGGAACAGGTGTGCATCTTCCCCTGCGGACTTGGGGTTGAGTAGAGACGGCTGACCAATATAAGGGAACTTGAAGATGAATTCATATTCGACGAAACGAACTGGTGACTTTGTGAGCGATGGCATTATGTTGGCGCTGCCTTTGTGTTTTCCGGGGCAATCGCTGCCGCCGCCCGCTGACGAGACTTTGATCGGCGCTCTGGCGGAGGATGCGGCTAATATGGCGATTTATCTGGGCACGAGTGGCAGGGCGGCGCACGCCATGGTGGCGGCGACCCATGCCGACAGCGGTGTTATTCAGGATCTTGGCGTCATTCCCGACGCCGACCGTGTCGACGCTATTGGCATCGGCGAGGAATGGGTTTATTTCGTCGCCTCTGGGCCCCTTGGTAGCGCCTTGTGGCGCCATCCTCGGCTGGAGCTTGCCGCCTTTCTTATTCAGGAGTGGGGGATGGCCCGCAGCGAGTTCATCAAAGTCTGTGACCTGTGTGCAAACCGGCGTGTGACGGGCGCCGTCTTCACCCCCGAGGGCCGGTTGTACGGCCTTTGCGAGGGCGACGGCCAGTTTTTCATGCTGAATCTGACGGCTGAGCACCCCGCAGTCGAGGTGGTGGGGCCTGTCGATCCGCCACCAAAGTCGCTGGATAGACCGCACCGGCCTTTTTTCTCGTCACGAATGGTGTTGGATCGTGGTGGACGTGTGTGGGGCACGAGCGGTTCCGCTAATCTCTGGCACTACGATCCGCAGAGTTGCCAACTGGTGTTTTCGGGCCCGCGCGTCCTTTGCGCCGCTGGTCGCGAGGCACATTCCACCGTCTCGGCCTGGGCGGTCGATCCGGTTAGCGGCCTGATCTATGGCGGCACAAGTCCCGATGGGTTTTTCTTCAAGTTCAATCCGGAGACCCGGCAGATGACGCCACTGGGTAAACCCACCCGCCTCGATGAGATCCACTGTCTAACGGTCAGCCACGACGGTCGCGTTTACGGCATGGCAGGCACAACAGAAGACATTGGTCACCTGTTTGTTTATGATCCGGCCACCGGCGCCTTGGCCGACTTGGGCGTGCCAGTCTCGACGCTCTCGGTTCGACAATACGGCTATCACTTTCGCAGTGCCTTGACGATGGCCGGCGGTGAGATCTGCTTCGGCCAGCATGAGCGGGCCAGCCATTTGTGGCTCTATTTTCCTTCCTTTTCTTTGGCGCAGGGTCGGAAGTTGGCCTGACGTTGCCCTTGACATCCCGGCACTGCACTGGCACGTTTATTGATTATGAATTCGGCACTATATATCCTGATGGGTTTGGCCATTGGTGGCTTACTTGGCCTTTTGATTGGCTGGTTGTTGGGGCAACGCCGGGCTTCGGCTTCTGCACCTGATAGCCGTATTGAGAATGAGTTACGCCAGCAAATTATCCAGAGGGAGAGCGAGCTGACGCAAACCCGCGAGTTATTGGCATCATCCCAAGCGGCCCGTGCTTCGGCAGATGCCAATCAAGCGGCGGCAGAAAAGCATTTAACGGAACAACGTCAACTTCATGAGCAGGCCCTCAAAGAAGCGCGCCTGGCACAGGACAAAGCGATTCTGGATCTCCGCGAAGCGTTTAAGGCCTTGAGCGCTGATGCGCTCAAGCAAACGCATCCTGAATTTTTGCGGCTTGCCAATGAAACGCTAGCCAAGTTCCAAGAAACCGCAAAAGGGGATCTCGCTCAACGTCAGCAGTCCATTGCGACGCTGGTCAAGCCGCTGGAAGAGCAATTGAAGAATTATCAGTTGCGTTTGCAGCAAAGTGAAACCTCGCAATCAACTACCCTTGGGGAAGTGAAAAAGCACCTTGAAACGTTGGCGACGCAAAGCCAGTCTCTTTCAAATGAAACCTTGCAACTTCGTCGCGTGTTGAGTTCGAACCAGGCGCGTGGCCGTTGGGGAGAAGAAACGTTACGTCGTGTGGTCGAAGCCGCGGGGATGAGTGCGCATTGCGACTTTGTCGAACAGGCGCAATCTGGCGACAGCAAGCCGGATCTGATCGTCAAGCTTCCCGGCGATCGGTTGATCATTGTGGATGCTAAAGTGCCGGACCTGGATTTCCTCGATGCCATGGAAGCGGCCGATCCCGTGAAGCGCGCCGAGGCCTTTGCGAATCATGCCGTAAAATTGAAGGGCACCATCAAGGCGCTTGCGGATCGCGATTACCCGCACGAGTTTCCGACAGCGCTTGACTATGTTGTCCTCTTTCTCCCTGCGGAATCCCTGTTCAGTGCTGCGCTTGAAGGCGATCGGGATCTGATTGTTTGGGCTGCTGGCAAACAAATCATGTTGGCTACACCCGCTTCGCTGATCGGTTTGTTACGATCCGTGAGTGTGAGCTGGCAACAGCATGCCCAGACCGAAAATGCCCAGGCCATAGCGGAGGCGGCACAGGAATTGTACTCCCGTGTAATGATCTTTACCGAACACTTTGCACAGATTCGGCAGGGTTTGGAGAAAGCGAACAATGCGTTCAATGATGCTGTCGGCAGCTATGAGCGGAGAGTCCGGCCCAGTGGGGAGAAACTGCTGAAGCTGGGCGGAATAGCAGCGGGTAAAGTTCTGGCTGATGTTCCTTTACTGAATGCGTCGCTTCGCTTGCCTCCTGCGCTCTAAGCTTATTGATGAGCCTTTTTCATCTTGTTGAGCACCCATTCGTATTCACGGATCGTGCTGGCTACCACCCCCCCCGTTTGCAGGGCCAGGGGCAATACATGAAATGTGTAAGTTTCGATTTCCAGATGTTTGATTTTCAGGCTATTAAGCTGATCCCAGAAATGTGCATCCATGGTGGCGGCCGTCGAATGAAGAGCGCCCTTCCCTGTAAAATTCAAAGGAACATGAAAATGAATGCGCCAGAGTGCTGTGGGCGGGTTCTGAAGTTCTGCTGACGTTAACGCTTCGTCCAAATCCGAATATCGATCGAGGATGATTGATGGGGGCGGTGGGATGGCGGCACGGGCCTCTACGTCTTGATTGAGTAATAACGCTTTGACCTGGTGCAGATAGACGGGGTCGAGAAAATCATGCAATCTCGCTCTGGCGAGAGGCGTAGGTGTGACTTCAAGCGCAGAACTCAATTGCACTTTGGAAATCCGAATGCCATGTCGGGCTAGTCGATTCAGGCTACCCCCCAACTCCTCGAATTGGAGCGCCAGATGGCAGGTGTCAAAGCAGATGCCGATATGCTTGCGCAAAAGGGTTTCTGCTTCGGCCTGGGTACATGAAAACCGTGATGTCAGATAAGGGATCCCTTGCGGCATCAACTGGTTTTCAAAAAACTGGATAACTTCTGTGGTGGTCTCAAGAATGCAGTCAGGCTCGGGTTCGAGTCCGATATGTATTTCCTTGCCGGTTTTCAAATGAATTTCATGCAATGCGGCCGCGCATTCTGCAAGATGCTGAACCATCTCAGCGGTGGGGCAAGCAACCGCGTCGCTTCCGGGCGTGTATTTATACCCGAGTGGCAGGGTGCTGATGCTGCCGTCCATTCCGTCTGGGAGTAGCGATGACAGAATCTGTGCCAGAGCTAAGGTGTAATCGAGCCGTTTGCGGGAGGCCCAGTCGGGTTGATAAACAGCGGTTTTTACCGGCTTGGTATGAAAGGCACCATAAGGGAACCCGTTGATCGTAAAGGCATAGAGATTTTGTTCAGCCATGAACCTCTTGAAATCGGCCAAGGGCTCGGGACGGCGTAGCGTGGTGGCCGCCTGCTGACTGATTCGCAAGCCCAGTCCAAAGGGGGCGCGTGATGAGACGTGATCCCGAATGGCTAAGGCATGCGTCTGTATGGCGGCTAGATTTTCAGTCCATGTCTCACCTGGATGAACATTCAAGCAGTAGGTCAGGTGGTGTTCATTCATTTTCATAGGGATGACTCAGAATGAAGATAAACAATGCCTTCGGCTATGATATTTGAATCCATAGTATGAACTTCAATTCTGGCCCCGATGGGGGCGGGGAGGGTGATGGTCAGCGGGCCACCCAGATGTTCTTGAAAACGAATCAACCCTTCTAAAATGGCCAGCGTCCCGTCAGCTTTGCGGGTGGTCAGATGCCGGTTCCAAATGGGCAGCCCCACCGCTTGCAGGTGGGCGAGTACGGTGGTGACGGCTCTTTTTGGGATCAATCCCAATCGCATGGCGTAATAGGAGTCCAAGGCGATACCTATGGATACCGCTTCGCCATGTCGCAGTCGATAACCGGACATAACTTCAAGTTGATGAGCCGACCAGTGGCCAAAATCGAGAGGGCGCGCACTTCCAGTCTCAAAAGGATCGCCCCCGTCGCGAATATGATCTAGGTGCAGTTTGGCGCATTCAGTAACGAGCCGTTCCATAACCGGCGCATTCCGTTGGCGTAGCGCTTGGGTATGGCGACAGAGATACGAATAAAAGCGACGATCCCGGATCATGGCGACTTTGAAGGCTTCGGCAATGCCGGCAATCCAATCGCGATCGGGCAGGCGATCCAAAAAATCGAAATCATTGATGACTGCAAAAGGCGGAGCAAAGGTTCCGAGAAAATTTTTGCATCCATAGAGATCAATACCGGTTTTGACGCCGACCCCGACGTCGTTTTGACCGACCACGGTGGTGGGCATACGGATGACCCGTAAGCCGCGGTGAACGAGCGAAGCGGCGAGGCCCACCATATCGAGGATGCTTCCTCCGCCAATGATTAACACCACACTTTGGCGGGCCAGGTTACGTTTGGCCATCAGATCAATCATGCGGGTCAGGCCAGTTAAATTATGTTTGGCCTGCGCGCCACCCGTGAGCGTTTCGATGGGGCCTGCCAGTTCTAGTGTGTCCTGATAAGTTGCGAAGTATTTCTTGATTTGGGATTCGTAGTGAGGCCAGGCACGGGACACGCCTTGGTCGATACAGACCAGCACCCGGTGTCGGCATTTTTCATGGAGCCGGTTAATGGTTTTGGCAAGCAGGGGGTTATCGGGTGAAAAAGTCTTTCGATGAAAATACACGGGGAAGTCGAATGGAATCGAGAGATGCTGATGAAAACCGGTGATGGGACGACTCACGATAATGTCTCCAGGTGTTGCTTCACGAGTTGGGCGAGTTCCTGCAAATTAGCTGGGGTACCCTTAAAGGAGCACGTGCTGGCCCACGTGGCCGCGCGCTCGTTCCCCGTGGTACCATGTGAGCCCTTGATTCGGCTTGTATCTTGACTCACAGAAATGGGAGGCCAACCGAAGAACAGTTCGCAAGGATCATAGCCGGGCTTGTTATGGATATCCACATGCGTGGCAAAGTCGGGGGCCTGTTTTTTGTCGGACCACCACGGGTAGGCAAACCAGTACCCTGGTTTGGCTACCAGCACCAATTCGCCCCCATGCGGGTGGGCGATTCCGGCAAGCTGTTGGGCATGGGCATCCATGATGGTTTCAACTCCCTCAAGGGTTGCCAAGACGGTGCGCGTGGCTTCGAGATCGGCGGGGTGGCGCAGGTAGACGTGGGCAACCTCATGGTCGACCATCGCAAAAGATTGGCTGGCGTGGAAGTCCGGATAGAGTCGGCCTTCGACGGTGCGGGTTTTGAATAAATCAGCGTGAAGTAAGGCGCGGTTGGGGAAGATGGCTTGAGAGGAATGCCCGATGGCGTAATCACCGAAGATGATGAGATCGTACCCATTTTCATCGGCGACGTTCCGGATGAGTGAAAGCTGCGCAAGCAAGGCGGTCAAAGAGCGCTGGGCGGACGGGTGTTTGGGACCATGCCGCTGGAGATCGTAATCGAGGGCGGGTAGATAAGTCAGGCAAAGATCAGGCGCTTGGGAGCGGTCAGCCAGAAGAAGCGCCGTCGCGCGTGCAATCCAGTCAGACGAGGCTGGCGAGGCGAGGGGCCCCCAATAACGGTGCAGAGGGAACGTGCGTTTGATGGATTTACAGAGAGATTCATAAAGGCCCGCAGGTTGGCTGTATACGCTTTGGACCATGCCGCCACCATGTTTGTGGATGGGGGAGGGCGAAAGGATAATATCCACGGCTTCGCCCAACGATTGCTGCCAGAAAAGCAGGGCCACGCGTTTTCCGCTTTGGCGAAAAGAGTCCCATATTCGTGGGCCGGAGACCAAATCGCAGGATTGTTCCCAGAGCAATGGCTTTCGGAGTTCACGATGGTACCGCCCATTAGCGACCATCCCGTGGTTTGCTATAGGTGCGGCCGTTCGGAAGGTGGCCTGAGCGGTGCAGGTCAGCGCGGGAAAGACGCTCTTGAGCGGTTTAAAGGTGAGCCCCTTCCACTGTGTGCCGAGAGATTCGGTTAGGAAATTGTGCCCCAATCCTGCCACTTGAATGATGACCAGTCGCTTTTTCATGTGAGCCTTAACTACCATAAAACCATCTTCCGATCCAGCCACTTACCGGGAACAGGAAGAGCAGGAGGAAGGCGAAGCCTTCACCCGTTGCTCCATAGGAGGCGCAGAGTGCTGCTTGGGTAAAGAGCAGTCCGCGGATCAGGCCGCCTACCGCCGCCTGAATGAGGCGAGGGGAGGCATGGGGTTTCATCTGGGCTGTCCATAGAATGGACCAGAGAATAGACATGGCGGCCACTAGGGTGGCCAGGCTTTTCCACTGGAATTCTAATGCCCCCGGTCTGATCAGGAGGAGGGTGAGCCACAGGATCAAAACCACCGGGATTCCCCAGCGAATTCCGGTGGGAATCGGGGCGGCGTCGGGATCAGCTTCGTGTCGAGCGATGACTGTGATAAGTGCGATGTAAAGGGTCATGAAAAGGGTGGCAATCAGCACGGCTGGGGAGGTGAGGCCGTTGAGGCCCAGTGCGGCAGCGCCCAACAATACGCTCAAACCTCGGCATAATCCCATGGAGAAGGGGGCGAGCCATGCCATCTTTTTTCCATACGCGTCATAGAACCAGGCGTTCAGCGTTAAAAGGAGTCCGATCTCGCTGGCAAGACGCCCCGCAGGGAGAGTCAGGCTCAAGCCTACGAGTGAGAGTAAAATGGCAACCCATTTCACCGCGTTGGCATTCACGGCACCAGATGGAATGGGCCGATTAGGCCGTTCTTGGGCGTCAATCGCGCGGTCAAAGAAATCATTCGCCAGCAGTCCACTGGCATAGAAGGCGAGGGCAGCACCCATTAAGGCATAAATGGCATTCCACTGCGGAACCGTTTTCAGCGCCAAGGCAGCCAGAAGGGCGCCGATCAGGGGATCGCCGGGTACCGTAAATAGATTAGGTGGGCGAAATAGCGAAACCCAGCCTTTCAGGCCGCTAGGGGCATGGGGGTTAGAGGACGTCAATGAGGACATCTCCTGAGACGATCTTTCCTGCTGGTTTTTGTTCGATTGGATGTGCATCAGAAGGAAGATACCGATAATACACTTCCAGCATCAATACGCAAAGTGTGGTGGTATAGACATGGGAGCCATTATCGAAGTCGCCTTGCTCCCAGTGTCCGTCTTTATCCTGCCTGGCCAGTAGGATTTTTTGCATGTTGAGGTTCCAGCGCATCCACTCGGGTTGATTCCCGCTCTGAAACTTGGCTTGCGCTACATAATAGCTGGTATAGACATTGGCTTTGCCATCAGGCACCCATTCGAGTTCGGCATTCTGAAGCACTTTAAGTCCTGCCCTGACCGGGGCTGAAGTATTTTTGCCAAGCATTTGCAGGCAGAGGGTGCCGACCCCTGTCATGCTCTGTTTGCCGCCGCTGGCGGACACGACCCCGTTTTTTCCCTCATAGACAAAGCCGCTTCCATCTCGGGCAAAGGCATCCGAGAGAAGGAATCGTGTGGAGCGGGCGAGCGCTTCTTCCAAACCGTCCATGTCGGGCTCTGCGGTACGCGCGGCCTTTAGCGCTTGAATTTGCCAACCCGTGACGGAGGTATCGAACCGTGATCCTTTCAGGTAGTTATAATCGAAACCGCCATTAGTTTGCTGACCTTTAATGATGACGCTGACCGCTTTTTCGAGAGGAGCTTTAAGATCCATGATGCGCGTCATGGTATACGCTTCCGCAATGGCGTAGGTGGCAATGGCGTGCGCATAGACGTTTTGTGAAAAGGCGCCATCCTTGCTTTGATTTTTAAGTAGGCTTTGCAGGCCGTGCGTTACGGTGTCACCGAATTGGGGTGATGTCGGCATTTCGTTATGTGCCAGGTAAGTGAGCAACGCCAAGCCGGTCATGGCCGTAGTATCCTGGCCCGGCCAGCTTCCATCCGGTAATTGTTTGGCTTTGAGCCACTTGAGGGCTTTCACTACGGCTATCTCCGTTTTGGTGGCCTTTTGTTCAATAAGAATACGGTCACGATCCTTTCTGTCGCGATTACCGCGGGAACCGGGAAATAGGGACGCTGTAATCCCCTTGGTTTTCGGGGTCATAGCCAGGAGGTCGCCATCATTATTTGGTTTTCCCGGGGGGGCTATATCCATGATGTCCGTCGGGGGCCCATCGTACCCCGGAATGATGGGGCCGACTGGGCCTTGCGCAGTGCCGATATTTGGGGCCGATATCGAGCCCTTATCAGGGTGTGAGTCCGATTGGGAATTATCAGGATTATTATCAGCTTGTGGTTTCGAATTGTCCGCCTGGGGATCACCCAGATTGATGACGACGCCTTCGGTATCTGCTCTGCTGTCGCCGGGCGGAGGGGGGAGGACGTAGGGAACCCAGAACAGGAGCAGGAGTAGGGCGGCGACATTGACGACTACTGAAAGGCTTGCGGGGCCGAATATTCGAATTAATTCGGCTTTGGCTGCGCGGTGGGCGGGCGTGCCCGGAGCGGCTCGCAGTCCTTTCAGAATCAACGAGGCCCGTTCACGGAAGGTTTTTTTGCGGATCAGTTCCATGAAGGCATTGGGTTCCTTCTGCTTATCTGCAATATCCATGACCATGACGGCGATACGTTGAGATTCTGAGAAATCGATCCGGCTGGATTGGGCATGGAGCCGCACATGTTGCCGCGCCTGGTTTTCAAAGAGCTGGCGGCGTGTGGGATTTTTTAATACTTCGGTCTTGAGGGCAAACCGGCCTTGGGGGGTAATGCTTCCCTCAAGGTATTCTTCCATCAACAGGATGAATTCTTGTTCATTCATGAGGCCACCTCTCTCATCATGCAATCTCTCAGAATGTCTCGCACACGGAACAAGGCGACAGCAACCCAGGTTTCGGTTCGGTGATTTCGTTCCGCAAGCTCCCGGATTGATAACCGGTCGAAATACCGTTGTTGCACAAGTTGGCGTGAGTCATCGGACAGTTTAGTGAGGCAATGGCGCAGGTGTTCCACGTAAACTTCTTCACGATCCAAGGCTTTGATCGATTGCATGGAGGCATCGAGAACGATCCGATCCAATTCGTCCTCTCCGGGCGCCACATAGCGGGAGCGGGCCTTAAGCTCTTTGAGCATGAGATTACGGGCAATGCCCTTGGTCCAGGAAAGAAAGGTGCCGCGTCGTTCATATTTCGCGATGTTTTCGTAACATACCACCAAGGTGTGTTGGAGTACTTCTTCGACCATATCGACGGAGCAAGCGTGGGCAGAGAGGAAAATCCGCAGTTCTTTACGGATGGCAAACACTACTTCGCCAAAGGCCTCCCGGTCACCGTTTTGGATCCGTTCGACAAGTAGATCTAGTTCTTCTTCGTTCACTGGATGTAGCCCTCTAGTTCCTATTACGCGGAAGCGACGATATATTACAAATTTTATATTCCAGTCGGTATTTCTTGGGCACACGATAATTTCGGTGTCCTATTTATTTGCAACCGGTTAGCTAAAATGCAGGATTTTTGAACAGAAGCACACGAAGATCGCAAAGGGGGAATGGGTTTGCAACCGCCTTCAGCCTAGACCTTCACTACCGGCGGAGACCGCCGGCTCCAAAGATGGAGATCCGGGGCTATCCTCGGT
Organism: Kiritimatiellia bacterium; assembly: GCA_038330175.1. Taxonomy (GTDB): domain Bacteria; phylum Verrucomicrobiota; class Kiritimatiellia; order CAIKKV01; family CAITUY01; genus JAABPW01. Next base: position 65,491 of record JBBQNS010000001.1, on the reverse strand, counting down.
GGATTAAGCAATGTGAAGCACATGGCGCTTGATTACCGACGCGAGCTATATTCTGGAGCCGGCGGTCTCCGCCGGTAGCCTTACGAGGGTGCGCAGCCCGACAGGCTGTTAGCCAGCGATGGGGCGGGCCGGAGTAGGCAAGATCAACTGATAAAAGACCATGTCCAGCCAGCGCCCGAACTTAAAGCCAGCTTGTTTGATGCTGCCACAGTATTCAAAGCCAAGGCTGCGATGGAGCGCGATGCTGGCTTCATTGGTGGTATCAATGGCTCCAATCAGGGTGTGGAGATCGTGAGATTGGGCGCTTACGATCAACTCCTTCATCAAGAGAGAGCCAATTCCCTTTCCGCGGAACCGTTGGTCGACGTATACGGAATGTTCGGCAGTGTATTTATATCCCGGCCGGTCACGAAAAGTTCCATAACTGGCAAATCCCATGAATTCACCCAAATCATTTTCCATTCCAATTACAGGAAAGGATCCCTTTCGCTTCGATTCAAACCAGTCCGTGACTGTTTTCAGGCTGCGGGGCTCATATTCCCAGAGTACCGTAGAATTCAAGATGGCATCATTAAAAATGGTCCTAATTTGCGGTACGTGGCGTTGGTCACAGGCGATAATCTTCATGAGTGGAGAATATATAAACGATATGCTGTTCGACATCCATTGAAAACACCAATGATCGCAGATGCACCCCATTGTATCTGATGAACTCTTCCTCCTTTTCACGGTGCGGTGAAGCGTGTTAAGATAAATGATTATAGAGAGGTGATTTATGGTTCATGTCAAAGTAGCTGGTTTGTCGTTATCAAATCTTGGATTTGTGATTCTACTCAAGGGGGATCCTGATCCTCGGACGTTGCCCATTTTTATTGGGGGAACGGAAGCTCAATCGATAGCGTTGTGGCTCGAAAAGGTGCAGATTCCCCGGCCTTTGACCCACGATTTGTTTAAAAACGTCTTGGACTGCATGGAATGCCGGTTGAAACGCGTGGTGGTCAAAGAGGTGATCGAAAACACATTTTATGCGGTGCTGGTGCTGGAGCATGACGGGGTTGAAACTGAAATTGATGCGCGCCCTAGTGATGCCATTGCCCTCGGGTTGAGATGTTCTACTCCGCTTTATGTTACCGCGGAGGTAATGAATAAGGTAGGGGTGTTACTGGATGAGGCGAAAGCGCAAGAGGCTCCCGCAAAAACGGGAGATCAAGCGCATGTGGCAGCGGCGCCTAAGCCAGCTGGGCCTCCACTGGAACAACTTAAGGCCAAGTTGGATAAAGCGATCGCCAAGGAAAACTACGAAGAGGCCGCTAAAATCAGGGACGCGATCAAAAAATACGAGCAAGCGCATGGTGAAAATTGAGGAGAAGGGGGGCCTCTCAGGCTTCCGTCAGGTCTTTACCTGGATGGTGGTGGAAGCGGGCGGCGACAGTGGGATCTTGGATCCGCTTCAAATGAACGGGAAAATTTTGACGGCGGTGGATACAGCGTCTGAGTCATTTAAGCTTGCCCAGGCGTTGTTGACGGGTGAGGACCTATTCGGCGTGGAATTTATTCTGGCCCATCGTGAAGGCAAATTGGTGGAATGAGCTAATCGAGTTTCAGGAGAAATTGTATGACGCGATTGAAATTAGACCCGACAAAGATGAAAGACTGGGAAATTGCGGAAGCGGCTGAGCAAACCATGAAGCCGGTCATGCAGTTGGCCTCCGAGTTGGGCCTTCACGAAAACGAAGTGATCATGATGGGGCGGCAGTTGGCGAAGGTGGATCAGCGTGCCGTGATGGAGCGGATTGGTTCCAGGCCGGTGGGTAAATACATCGATGTCACCGCCATCACCCCTACGCCATTGGGCGAGGGGAAAACCACCACGACGATCGGGCTGATTGAAGGCTTGTCGGTGCTAGGCAAATCGGTGACCGGTGCGATTCGTCAGCCCAGCGGCGGCCCTACGTTTAACATCAAAGGCTCTGCGGCAGGGGGCGGTATTTCGCAGTGTATTCCCCTGGCACCTTTCTCCATCCGCATGACGGGTGATATCGATTCCATTACCAATGCGCATAATCTAGCGATGGTGGCCTTGACCTCCCGGATGCAACACGAGAAAAACTACGATGATGCCCGTCTGGCCAGAACGGGGATCCGGCGGTTGAATGTGGATCCGGCACGGGTGAGTGTGAAGTGGTGCATGGATTTCTGCGCCCAGAGCTTGCGAAATATCACAATTGGACGCGGCGGCAAGATGGATGGTCTCGAAATGGACTCCGGTTTTCAGATTTCCGTGGGCAGTGAAGTCATGGCTATTTTGGCCGTTTCCAAAGACCTCAAGGATTTGCGTCAACGGTTGGGGCGGATGGTTCTGGCCTGTGATAGGGATGGCAATGAAATCACTACGGCGGATTTGAAGGTGGATGGAGCGATGGCCGCCTGGATGGTGGATGCCATTAATCCCACCCTAGTTCAAACGGTGGAAGGTCAGCCGATCTTTGTGCATGCCGGTCCGTTTGCTAATATTGCCATTGGACAGAGTTCCATTATCGCTGATGAAATTGGAACCCGATTGGCGGAATACCATGTCACCGAAAGCGGTTTTGCTGCGGATATTGGGTTTGAAAAATTCTGGAACCTGAAGTGCCGGTTCTCGGGGTTGAAGCCGAGTGCGGTGGTCGTGGTGGCAACGATCCGGGCGCTGAAGATGCATGGCGGCGGTCCGGAAGTTAAACCCGGCGCCAAATTGGATGAGGCGTATATTCGCGAGAACCTCGGTTTACTTGAAAAGGGTTGTGAGAACCTGGTCGCGCATATTGAAATTGTCAAAAAGTCCGGTGTGCGCCCGGTGGTATGCATCAATGGTTTTTACACGGATACGGCGGCGGAAGTGGCGTTGGTGCGCAAAGTGGCGGAGCAGCACGGAGCTTATGTGGCGCTCTCTCAGCATTGGCTCAAGGGGGGCGAAGGTGCCCGCGAACTGGCTGAAGTGGTGGTGACGGCGGCTAATGAGAAGAATGACTTCAAATTTCTTTATGATCTCAAGACCCCGCTCCGCCAGCGGATTGAATTAATTGCCAAGGAGATCTACGGGGCTGACGGGGTGAGCTATAGCGAGGTGGCACTGGATAAAGCTCTCAAATTAGAGGCGGATCCAGCTACTGCGGCCATGGGAACCTGTATGGTAAAAACGCATTTGAGCCTTTCGCATGATCCCACGCTTAAGGGGCGGCCAAAAGGGTGGACTCTGCCGATTAGGGATATGCTGGTCTATCGAGGAGCTGGTTTCGTGGTGCCCGTGGCTGGTGAAATCAAGTTGATGCCGGGCACGGCCTCGGAGCCGGCTTTCGCGAACATCGATATTGATGTCGAAACCGGTCGGGTAAAAGGCTTGTTTTGAACGGTTTTGCGCCACAAGCAAAGGACACCATGACCGCAAAGATTATTGATGGTAAAGAGATTGCCCGGCAAATTCGCGAAGAATTGACTGTGGAAATTAAGCAACTAAAAGAGAAGGGCGTTGTGCCCGGTCTCGGGGTGATCTTGGTTGGGGATGATCCTGCGTCACGGTCCTATGTAACGGCCAAGGAAAAGGCGTGTCACGAAATCGGGATTTTCTCCGATGACAACCGCCTTCCGGTCGATGCCTCGCAGGCGCAACTGCTGGCTCTGATCCGAAAAATGAATGCGGATCCCCACATCAACGGTATTCTGGTTCAATTACCTTTACCTAAGCATCTGAATGAAAGTGAAGTATTGCTGACGATCGATCCCGAGAAAGATGTGGATGGGTTCCATCCTACCAATGTCGGGCGTATGTTGGTGGGCGAAAAAGCCTTTCTGCCCTGCACACCCCATGGCGTCCTGCAGATGTTGGCGCGTAGTGGCGTGAAAATAGAAGGCGCGTATGTGGTGATTGTTGGACGCAGCAATATTGTCGGCAAGCCACTGGCCAATATGCTGATGGCAAAAGGCCCACTGGGTAATGCGACGGTGACCGTCTGTCATACGAAAACTAAGAATATTGCTCAGTATACCCGCCAGGCGGATATTGTGATTGCGGCGGCGGGGCGCCCTAATACCGTGACCGCCGATATGATTCGCGAAGGCGCGGTTGTCATTGATGTCGGGGTAAATCGGATTGAAGATTCCACTAAGAAGGCGGGCTTCCGACTCGTAGGCGATGCTGATTTTGATGGATGCATGGCTAAAGCCAGCATGATCACGCCGGTCCCCGGTGGGGTGGGGCCCATGACCATCACCATGTTGCTTTACAACACTGTGGAGTCTGCCCGGCGCGCGAACGGCCTGTAAATTCTCTTATTGTTATTCGTGGGAAAAGAATTCCAGTTCGAAAATTTCGGCAAAGGGTAATGAATCCTGCCCTGCTGGCAAAGAGCGTAGATTGCTTTTAAGCACCCGGTCATCGAAGCCATGTCCACGCGTGCGAAGGTTGCGTTGCTGTTGGGAATCATGGAATCGTAGCAATTCTTTTTTCCATTCCGCAGTTTCTGCCGTAAATAGTGTCAACATATCTTCCTGCATGGCGATGGTCTTGGGATCCCTATTTAAGCAGGCGACCAGTGATAATTTTTCCTGCTGAACACATTTTTGGAGAAAGGCATACGTGCGCCGGTGATCGGCATTGGTGTCGTTTCCGTGTGGCAAAAAGACAATATCCGGGCGGAGCGCCAGAATGGAGGTGCGGAGACTTTCGAGATTCTCGGTGTCCGCCAGCATACTTCCCATCGCGTCGGTGGCGAACCGAAGAAATTGGACATGCTCCGCAGGTCGGCCGAAAAACTGGCAGCTGGCTTTTTGTTCAATTTCCCGGATTTCGGCTTTGGTCAACGGCAGGTGTGCGTTGGCGTAGTCATCCTCGACGCCACTGTCACCTGAAGTCAGTACCACCAGGTTAATGGGGTTACCGTTCTGGTGTAGATACCGAAGGGTAACGCTGATAGCATCAAAGTCGTCGGGATGTGGGGCGAGCACCATGACGCGTAGTTCCGAGGGCAGGGATAAGTTTTCAAACAGCAAAGGGCGCGTCCCTTCGAAGTACGTCGCCGTGCGAGGTAGAGCGGGTGGGTGCTCTTTAGCCAATTCAATCACGCGTTTTGCATTTCGGTGCCAACGTTCCACATCATTTTCGGAAATGTACCAGAAAAGAGGATAGATGATTTTTTTGTAGGTATCCAAATCCATGGAGGCGAGCGCCTCTGGCGTTAAACGATCGGCAATGTCCTTAATCCAAGGGGCAGGCTCCAGCGGGCTCCATTTTCCATGATTCATGGGGCAGGCAGTCTGGCAGTCATCACATCCATAAATCCAAGGCCCCATTTTATTCCACAAGTCAGTGGGAATGGGCGCCTCTTCGCCGTAGGTCAAGCGAGCGATGCAGCGCTTCATATTCATAACATAGGGTTCGGCAAGGGCGCCCGTTCGGCAGGCATCCAGACAGGCTCGACATCCCGGGGGGCAGGGGGCCTTCTGGGTGGATGGCGCGTCGGGCTCAAGCTCAGCATCAATCAGCCAAGCCTCAATATTCAGCCAGGAACCACACCCGTCGGCATAGGCAAATCCATTTCGCCCGATTTTAACGATTCCTGCGCGGACGGCGGCTTCTCGACAGGGCACGCCTCCTATTTTGACGCGGTGTCCCAGCGCGATGAGACCCTGCTTCATGCGTTTCGGCAGGGCGTTATCGGGACACCCCTTGATGCGACGATCACAAAGATAGTTCCGCCCGATGTGTCCGGTGATGGAGTCGGGTAGGTCGTATTTTCCATAACGGCGGACCGCGACGATGATGGACTTTGCCCAAGGTGCGTTAGTGGTGGGATCGATACGCTGCTCCATCTCCTGATAGAGGTGGGCGGCTTCTGGAAAGCGCAGAGAGCGTTCTTTGAGAGCCGTTTGATATTTTTCAAACGGCTGGATACCCGTAATGCCACAAACCTGATACCCCAGTTCAGTGGCAAGCGTCTTGATTTGATCTTTCATCGTCATGATGAAAACATCATATCCAAAACGCCCGCCACTGCAAGGTAAGTGCTCTGCAATCAGCTTCGCACGATGAGTTCAGGTTCGGCCATCAGGCCACAGGGCACAAGTTGATAGCCGTCAAGCCATCCATCGCCGCTCCGGACGAATTCGCCCGGTCCAGTCCAGCTGGGCCACTTTTCAGTCAGATGGAAAGGCCCATGCGAATTGCGCCGATGCCCGATGAGTTGGATCTGCAAGTCCGCCGTGCCATTGGCAAGACCGGTGATTTCGACTTCATTGGGTTCCCAGGCTACAATTCCGGCTTCCTTGCCATCCACCAAAACCCTCACCGCCACGCCGCGATATTCGGGGACGCGGATGAACAGGCGCTCGCCTTTCCCGGCCTTCAACTCGACGCGTCGTCGGTAGCTGACGGAACCGGAGTAGAAGGTTAACCCCTGTGGCACCCAGTCGCCCAGTTGGAGTGAGGTTGGCAGGGCGGTGATGCCCACGTTCGTGCCATGGGCCTGTGTTCCGAAGTTCCCGAGCAGGTATACGATTTCCAAGCCGGGGTGAGTTTCGACATAATCACATTCCAGTACCAGTTCATTCTGGCCCAGGCGCAATACCGCCGGATCCAGTGGTAACTTGTGCATCGAGAGATCCACCCACCAGCCACATTGAGCGTCCTGACTTACGGGGACGCCATTCAGTGACACCCGGAAAGTCTGTGGCTGTTCCAGGGCGACGAACAGGTCGCCAGTGGGCAAGGCCTGACAGTCGAAGGTGTAGGCCAAGGAGACCTGCGTCCGTTTCGGGTTCGAATTAGGAGTCCTCGCCCAAGGCTGAATCATATCGCCTGACCGGTGCGGGATCCCCATGGAAGCTCGGACCTTGCGATCAACGCGCAGGATCTCTTCAGCGTTTTGCCACGGTTCGTCGCCAATTTTGTGGCGCGGTCGATCCAGTACCAGATTAGGGCTCTCCGAAAGAGTGATATCCCATTTCTTACCGCTGAGTTTATTGGTCCGCAGTGTTTTGAGTATAGGCGCCGCTGCCAGGGGAAGGCCGGTGGCCACCTTGGGTATCAAGAACAGGCGGCTGCCAAGGGTGGGTAGGCTGGTACGGATTTCCAGGCCATTCGCACTGCGGGTGAAATCAACTGCGGTGGGGGCACCGGTTTCGGGATTCAATTCAACTGGAACGCCCTTACAACCCGCGAGCCCGCGGATACGAACGTCGCTAAACGCTAGCGTACGGTCGCGTGCCTGGGGCTGGTTCATGATATACTCCTGCGTGGCGGTGTAATCCTCACTAGTATTGCAGATGAAGAGGAAGAAGGTGTCGCGATCTTCGCGCAACAGATAGAGGGCTGGACTGATTTCCTTCCCTGCGGCGTCGGCAATTGAAATCCGGCGGCAGGTCTTTTCCAACGGCGCGCCTACCTCTGATCCGTTGGGGGGAACGGCCGGACAGGTCGTGGCGAAATCAACCACATCCGTGGACGCGACGGCGTCGACATAGGCTGAGGGCGTGCCAGCAAACACGACCGTACCCCCCGCTGCCTTGAATTTCCTCAACAGGGCGAGGGTGGTCCGGCGCATGGTTTTGAGTGGAGGTACCAGAACGGCCTTGTAAGTGGCATCGCCCAAGCGAAAAACGGGACCGTCGCTTTGCTTGGCCACTTTGCCAAGACGTCCGATGTGTTCCTCATCGCCGAAGTCGAAGTCAAGATGCTGTGCCAGAAGGGATTCAGTCAGTTTCGTGTGCTGGTTGTCGAAATGATGAGTAGCCGGATTACCGCGCCAACCAATTTTGACTTGCATCCACATGCTCTCCACGGGATGGACCACCAACAGATCCCGGACTTCCTCGCCGCGAGTCATGACGGTATGAATACGGGCAAAATAATCCTCGACTTTAGGATACAACTGCCACCAGGGTGACTGATAGAAAATGCTGGCGGGGTAGTCGCGTTTAGCCTCACCTTCCATGGTGTACCAAGCGAGATGCTGACAGCGCAGGTTGATGCCTAGGGCCACCTGCCAATCACCCAGTGCCTTATGACCTGCGAACGGGAAATCCCAGCCGGTACAACCGTAGGTTTCGGTCAATCGCCATTTGGCACCGAACTGACGTGCGCCGGAGCTGACCTGCTTCGCGGTGTTGAAAACGCGCCAGCGCTCGGTCAGCAGATCCATGCCAGGTGCTTGCATGTACTCGTAGGTGCGGAGGCAACTGCCCACCATATTGGTCTGGCTGGAAAGGAAGTCCTCTTCCAGTTGGTGTCCGGTATAGGTCAGTTTGTTTTTCGCGCACCAATCAAAGATCTGGCGGTTGAAGGCGTCGACGTAAAGATGTGTTACGCAATCGTGGTAGTGCAGGCGTGCGGGGCGTATGCCGTTCCCTTCGACGTCAAAGACCAATTCGACCAGATGCGGGATGAGGTTATATCCATAGCGCTTCTGAAAAGTCTTGGGCAGGGCTCCGGTCCAAGGAAGACCACCCGGATCGCCCGTGTTGTTGTCATGCCCAAGTTTGTTGCCGTGATTGGGTTCATCCGTGAACATCCCGGGAATGGTGCGTCCAAACTCCTTGCCCTGATGTTTTTTATAGGCCTCGTGGGTGACTTTAATGAAGGCTTTGACGGCTTTGTGGTTGAGGGTGTCGAGGTAGGTGAACCCATTATACCAGTTGCTTCCCTGCTGCAATTCTATGACGAATACGATCAATTTTTCTCCAGAGGCTAATTTTGGAGCAGTTTTTCCTTTTGAAACCTGTCGGACATCGTATACAGAAGTACCTTCAATGCGTGCAACAAAGGCGGCCAAGGTGTCTTGGGTCCATTTAAGATCCGTTGATTTGTCCAGCGTATGAACCTTCAGGCTCCGCATCCGGTACTCCGGGTTTTTAGTGACCAAACCGCCTGCGGCGCCGGAGGGCCAACGGTCCTCGTCGTATAGCCAGGCAGACATGCCCTGTTTCTTAGCCTCGTCCACACAGGCATCAATGCAGTTGAACCAGTCTTTGGAGAGATAGGGGGTGGAGAGCCCTATCCGGGAATGCATGAAGAATCCGCCTAAGCCCATTTGCTGCATGATCCGGATCTGCCGTCGCAGTTCTTCGGGTTCGAGTTTACCATTCCAGGCCCAGAACGGGGCGCCACGGTATTCGGCACTGGGGTTTTTGAAAACATCGAGTAAGGACTTTTTCATATAATTGACCTTCCAAAACGATCCAACGGGTTATTATTACGTGCCTTTTTTGGGCATCGCGGTAAAGACTATGGCATAGTTTGTGCCGTTTGGCCAAGAAATCCGCACCTGAGAACGTTCCGGCCCCGATAGACTCGCCTGATTCACCCTGCCCACGCGGCTCAGCAAGCTTCGCCCTCCAGAAGAATTGTCTCCACCTTATGGATCATATTTTTTGGTGGGCGAAGCTTGCTGAGCCGCGTGAATACCGGGTGTATCGGAGATCTCAGGGAGGCTTCAGATTGTTTAGGCGAAGATTGGGGGCGTGGCTAAATGACGCCGAACCCATCATCCATCCCGCGCGGCGGGATCCTGCTGATAATAGGCCATCAGTTCTGAATAGAGTTGGGGGTGTTTGGCGCGCAGGCTGACCGGTGACTCAAAAAATGCCTCCGTCGCAACGGCAAAGAACTCTGCGGGGTTCGTGGCCCCATATTGATCCAGAAATGAAACACGTCCTTCCTCGGCATCATTTACCAGTTGGGCATACTCTTTTCCTAATATCCGGGACCACGCACCATACAGGGTCCGTTGAGGTAAAATAGGTGCCCCATTCGAGGATCCGTCTTCCTCGTCAAGTTGATGGGCGAATTCATGAAACACCACATTATGCCCATCATGAGGATCAAAGGCGCTACGCCGGACCTCGTCCCAGGCCAGCACCACATTCCCGTACCGCCAGGATTCGCCTACCAGCGTTTCGGAGCCCTCCAGAACCTGGCCCGCTGGCCCCTCCCTATATCGCGGCACCACGAAGGTATGGGGATAGACCAGAATGGTGACAAGCAAGGGATAATAGTCTGTCTCGCGGTGGAGCAGCAACATGCAGGCATAGGCAGCGATCGTCACACGGATCTCATCGGTTATCGCCAATCCCCCGCATCCTTCAAACCGTTTTTCGGCCAGGAACACCTGGATATGACCCTGCAATTCGCGCTGATCGTCAAGGGGCAGGTGCTGATAGAATGGGACATTACGTTCAATCATTCCCGCCCATTCCGTAGGGAATGATTGCGCCTTTAATCGTCGCCTTCGTCTATGGATGAGTCCGAACATAGCTTCAATCTATCACATCAGAGGCCCTTGCCAAACCAGGTTTTGCAGTTTGAATTTAACCCCAGCTTGCTTTATGATCGCAACGAAAGCAAAAATATGACGCGTAAAATAGGAATGGTTGGATCAGTGGTGAGCGGAGTGTTAATCTCGGCGCATTTCCTCCGGATGGAGATACTCCCGTTGGTGGTTCTCGGCCTCGTTTTCCCCTGGCTCACTTTGATTAAAAATGTATGGGCCACACGCATGGTGCAGATTTTGTTGGCGCTAGCAGCGGCCGAATGGGTTCGCACCCTGGTGGGCATTGCCCGTCAACGGCAAGACTTGTCTCAGCCGTGGTTCCGCATGGCCGTTATTCTCGGATTTGTGGCCTGCTTCACGGCTGGCTCCGCTTTTTTAATCCGCTTTCGCAAAGCGGGCGTTGATGATGGAATAGGCAGACTAAATGATAAAATATCGAATACCTGAACAATTAAATGAATTCCAGCAAGAGATGTATCGCCATTTGTGCGAGTGGAAAAGCCGGAATATAACGGCTCTGCCGGGCAGTTTCGGCGGGGCCTTATACGATGTTATTTTGCCGGGGAAGATGCAGAAGGGGCTGCCGCACCTCTATGGGCCCGTTCGAGATCAGTTCCTGAATCATCAGAAAAACTTCCCGTTCAAGACGCATAAATTCGCCGGCCACATGGCCAGTTCGCAAATCGCGTGTGCCAATCTATTTTTGCCGCTGATGGAGTCGCCTGTGTGTGCTGCTGAGGTTTTGAGGACGGTTAAGACGGACTTGAAATCGATTGCAGTTGAGGAACTCGGCCATGGCTTTCGCCTCGAATTCTGGGATCAAGGGGTGAATCGGCTGGGTGACCATACTCCGGACAGCGGAACCGATGTGGATATCGCGATCGCGTACCGGAACCAGGAGGGGGAGTTGTGTCTGTGGTTGATTGAGCACAAATTGACCGAAGCTGAGTTTGCTGCATGCGGGGCTTATCGAAGTCCGGCGAACCGGCACAAGGAGGCCTGTGATAGTAATGCAGCGGCACGGTTAGGGCGGGAAAACTGTTACTACCATTCTGCGAAAAAGTTTAATTACTGGAAAATCACCTTGCAGAATGAATCCGCTTTTCCGCTTGAAACCCTGCAGAAAGAGGCATCCTGTCCTTTCAAGGGCGCGCTGAATCAATTATGGCGGAATCAGCTGTTGGCGACGGCCATTGAAGCCGATCCGAATGGCCGGTATAAGAAGGTATTCTCCTCGGTGGTCTATCATCCTCGGAACGAGCGCCTTTTGCCCGCCATGGAAGCGTTTAAAAACTTATTGGGCCGAAAAGACCGTTTTTTTGGGTTCCCATCAGACGCCCTAGTGGCGGCGGCGGAAGTGACCGATAATCCCGGATTCCGAACTTGGGCCAAATGGTACCGCGAACTCTATTACTGGGTGTAAAGCCTACGCTACCCTCATAATTTACCGTGATTTTCGTGCTTGCGGTTTATGGGGTTCTCTCCAATATGTGCCACCAAATGAAGACCTTACCCGTATTTTCCCGTTATGAAATATCCGTGCTGGCTCCGAATGTATCAGGTAATCCCTTTGATACGCGGCAAATTGTATTGCGAGGAGAGCTTACCCTGCCTGATGGCAAACTGCTACATGTGAACGGTTTTGCCGTCGGCCCATCGGAGTTCCGATTGCGCTATGCGCCGACGCTCGCGGGCACGTATCATCTGCGTACCTGGTTTGAACTTTCTCAGGTCAAAACCCTGGCGGGCCGTGAGGATACCTTTAAAGCGGAAGCCGCCGCCCATTCCGGTTATGTGCGGATTAGCCCCAACCACTACACTTTTAAGACAGATGCGGGAGAGGCTTTTTACCCGATCGGCTCAAACTTATGCTGGGCACGGTCCTGTAATACGCAACCTGGACAGAACGTTGATGATTTAATAAGCATGATGGAGGAGCTTGCCGCTGCCGGAGGGACTGCTTTTCGATTGTGGGCCAACACCTCATGGGCGCAGTCTATCGACTGGAGCTCGAGCGAGGAGGCGACTCCTCTTAAATTTGGTGAATTATCGATGGGCGGCTGTGCCACGCTTGATCTCATCATTGAAGCGGCGGAACGACTGAAATTGCGTATCATGTTCTGTATCGACGCGGCGAATAACTGGGTGGGGGGCAATTTGTCCCGGTCGCCCTATGGGCTCGAGAATGGGGGCCCCTGTAAGACTACTGCGGATTATTTCAATCTGCCAGAAGCACGGTTGATGACGCGGGAAAAGATGAAATATGTAGCCGCCCGGTGGGGATATAGTCCGGCGATTTGGTGTTGGGAGTTTTGGAATGAAGTCGATGGATGCGGTATTGAATCGGTTAATGCCCATCAGCAGCTGGCCTGGCATCAGGAGATGGCGCAAGTATTGCGGCAAGCTGATCCTGTCGCACACATCATCACCACTTCTACGGGTCACCCGTTGAATTTCGCTGCGATGTGGCGTTTGCCGGAGATGGAATTTACTCACACTCATCACTACGGATACATGGATAGTGTGGAGCACATTTCCATACTGCTCAAAGGCTATCACGAGAGTAATGTTGAGCTTTATCGAAAACCGCATATCGCCAGCGAAGTCGGGGTGTCTTTTGCCGGTGCGCAAAGTGTGTGGGAACACGATGGCAGTACGCTGCATAATATTCTCTGGTCAACAGCGGTTTTGGCAAAGTCCTGTGGGCCGGGCTTCATGTGGTTTTGGGATGAATATATCCATCGCTACGGATTGCTAAAGCATTACACCGGCATTGCCAAATTCCTGCGTGACGAGCGGTGGCATGAGGTAGAAACCCAGCCGCTTGAGGTAGCGGCGCTGGGTATACCTGCGCGTCAATTTGATCCGCCCGTGGATCTCAAGGTGCCCACTACGATGTCGGGCAGCGATTATTACCGTTCTCAATTCGATATTGTGCGCAATGGCACGGTAACCGAAGGGCATTTGGTGCCCAATACCTATTACGGGGTGGACCGGCCGCATGTTAATTTCCGTACGACCTATCACGTAGATTTTCCGCAGGAGGGGACCTTCACCCCCATGGTTTGGGGTGGAGGGAATAATTGTAACAGCATCGTCAGCGGTCCGGAGAGCGCGAGTGACCCTATTGCGGAGATCCGTGTTGACGATGTGGTGGCGCTGCGACGCCCGGTTAAGATTAAGCCACAAGATCCCGCAGTGGCGGATCTCTACTGCGATCGATTAACAGTGCCGGTTCCGGCCGGGAAGCACACGGTCAGCGTCACCAATGTCGGTGAGGGGATGTTTGTGACAGGCCATATGGTACTGACGAATTATCGGACCCATGCTCCCCGTGTCACGGTGCAAGGACTTCAGTATCCCGGCCGTGCGCTCCTGTGGATCTATAACACTGACTACACCTGGCACACTTCACGGTATGGAACCAAGGTCGAGCCGGTAACCGGCATGCGGGTGGCCCTGAAAAATCTCCCTGCGGGTGATTATCGCCTCGAGTGGTGGGACACCGTATCCGGTGAAATTACCCATGGGGGCAAGGTTACGCCCGATAGCGAAGGCCAACTGGTCGTGGGGGTGCCGGAATTCGTCAACGATATTGCGGCTAAAGTGGTGCGGTTGTGAAGGGCTGACCATGGCTATTGAGACTAATGCGCCGCAGTCGCCTGCCTTGATCAAGGGTGGCGTTCGCGAAATGATGACGATGGTTTTCCCCATGGTGGTGTCGCTGAGTTGCGATACCCTTATGATTTTCACGGATCGTCTTTTCCTGGCACGTGTTTCGCCTGAATCCATGAATGCCGCCATGGGCGGTGGCTTGGCTAGTTTTTTGTGCATGACGTTTTTTGTTGGATTGCTCGGATACACCAATGCCCTAGTGGCGCAGCAGTTTGGGGCCGGGCGTGTGGAGAAGGCGAGTCTGGCCGCGTTTCAGGCGATGATTGTGGCCGTGGTAGCCTGGCCGTTCCTGACAGGCCTTGGGTTATTGCTCGCCCCCGTTTTTAACCATTTCAACTTGCCGCCGGGTCAGGCGGCCCTGCAGCAACAATATTTTCGGATCCTCATGTTCGGAACGGGAATCAGTCTTTTGCGTGGCGCCCTTTCCGGTTTCTTCTGCGGGGTGGGCCGTACGCGGGTGGTGATGCTTGCGGCTCTAACGGCGCTGACGGTGAATGCCCTGGCTGCGTGGATTCTCATTTTCGGGCATGCCGGTTTTCCGGCGCTCGGGATTCGCGGGGCCGGGATAGGAACGCTGCTCGGAACGTTTGCGGGATTTATGGTCTTACTAGTGGCCTATTTGGCTCCGGCAACGCGCAGAGCCTACAACGTCGTCGCCGCATTCCGGTTTGATCGTGCCCTGATGGGGCTGCTATTGCGTTTCGGCTACCCGGCTGGTCTGGAACTTTTTTTTAATTTACTAGCTTTTAACATCATCATTGGTCTGCTCTATCAGCAGGGGGCGGCGACCGCCACGGCCTCCACAATCCTTTTCAACTGGGATATGGTTTCCTTTCTCCCTTTAGTGGGGGTGGAAATTGGGGTCACCAGTCTGGTGGGCCGTTATGTGGGGGCGCATGATGAACCGGCCGTTCTACGTTCCGCCCGTTCCGGACTCTATGTGATCTGGGGCTTTGCAGCGGTGGTTTTTGTTGTTTTCATGTTTTTTCCACATGAGCTCGTCTGCATATTCAGACCCAGTCAGCCGGATCCGGTGTTTGAGCAGGCCACCCCCATTGCAACCCACATGTTGCGCCTGGCATCGTTCTATGTGGTCTCCAATGGTTTGTTTCTAGTGTACACCGGTGCTTTGCGTGGGGCGGGGGACACGCTTTTCACCATGGCCCTTACTGTGAGCCTGCACTGGATCCTGGCTTTTACCGTTTTGATCGCCTTCAAGGCATTCCATGTAAGTTCGATTACGGCCTGGGCCTTGGTGGTGTTGATTTGCACCCTTTTCCCGGTGCCTTTATGGTGGCGTTGGCGTTCTGGGCGCTGGCGCAATGCGGTTGTGAAAGCGATCCCAGACTACATTGAGGGTTTCCCGCCTGCTCGGGATCTCTGAGCTTTCTCAAGCCCCGTTGATGTTTTTTTCATGGAACGAATCGGCCACCGTCCCTTTGGCCACCGCCATAATATGGTCAATGGAAACAATTCTGAAGCGATTCACGACTTGGAGGCATTCCTCCAAGTCTCGCCCCCCCCCAATGCCCTGTAAATTCCACTGTTCGCCTTAATAGGCTTCATGTTACCTTCATGGAATGAATATTGAACACATATTGGCCGTCTTTAATCGCCATGAGGTTCGGTATTTGCTCATTGGCGGTGTGAACTTTCTCCTCCGGCACAAGCCCGTTCTCACATTCGATGTTGATTTTTGGATCGAAGATAGCGAAGCGAATCGGCGACGTTGTGAAGAAGCCTTAAACGAACTGAATGCCGAATGGGGTCGAACAGATTCTGATTGGGGGGCGGTGGCTAACTTGGCGGCGGGGTGGCTTTCGCAGCAGCCCGTCTTTTGCCTTACCAGTCCCCATGGCGCTATCGATATTTTTCGGTTGGTCCAAGGATTGTCGGATTGGGATGAGGCGTTTACGGTGTCCGTCTCAGGGACTACCGCTTCAGGGACGGCCTATTCCGGACTTTCGGATGCCGATATGCTGGCCTGTCAATTAAGCATTCCCGTAGAATCCCGGAAAAACGATCGGATTCAGGAATTGCAGAAAGCCATGACTCCCCATGAATGATATTTTGCAGCAGGAAGAACACAAGCGTGACCGTCATTTAGATGCACGGGAAAAATGGCGTTTGATTATGGAGGCCATATCCTGGGCGGAAGGCCAAGCGACGGTGCGACGCAACACCCCCCAGCGATGTCTGGCTGAACAGGCCCGGAAATTAAGCATTTTTACCCCGGCATCATAACCTCACGACATGCAGGTGCGAAGGCCGTTGGCAATTGTAATTAGTATAAATCTCACTGGAAGGTTTTTTATGAGCGCAGGAATACAGCGAATGTTATGTGTGGTGCTTGCAGGAGTTGCCAGCCTTTCGATTTTAGCAACTGAGCAGGCTGGATTCAGAGGGGATGGAGCAGGGCTTTATCCTAAAGCTAAGCCGTTTACGTCCTGGTCGACAAACTCCCATGTGGTGTGGAAAACGACCGCTACCAATTGGTCCAATGCCAGCCCCCTTCTGATTGGAAAACACCTTTTCATTTGCGCTGAACCGGCATCCCTGATCTGCGTCGAAGCGGACACGGGCAAAATCCTGTGGCAAAATACCGTGACTGATCTTCCGGCTGCCCTACCGAAAACTCACAACGTCAATGGGTATACCTCCGCAACACCGTGTTCGGATGGACGCCGAATCTGGGCTGTATTCGGACAGGGCGTCGTGGCGTGCTGGGACCTGACCGGTAAGTTGCTCTGGTCGGTAACACTGGAAAAACCGCCGCACGACTGGGGTGGTTGTATCTCTCCGCGACTGGCGGGCGGGAAAGTGGTGGTGCAGTTCGATCATTTGTTCGGTCTCGACCCTGAAACGGGGGTGGTGCAGTGGAAGTTGAAGACCGGCTGGGGTTGGGGCTCGCCTGTGGTAGCCCGGATCGGCAAGGTCGATGTTCTGTATACCTGTAAAGGGGTCGCCGTGGAAGCCGCCAGTGGCAAGGAGCTGGCGAAAGGCTTGGTGCAGTTGGATTATAATAGCCCCTGTCTCGTGGATGGTGTTTTGTATTACCTGCAACAGAAACCTCAAGCCTATACCCTGCCGACGACGGCCGATGGAACCCTTGTTGCTCTCTGGACGAACGTCGTGATTGCAGGAGATCGCTATTATGCAACGCCCCTTGTGTATGACGGACTGGTCTATGCGATCAATCAAGCCCGTAATCTATCGGTGTTGGATCAGAAAACGGGGGCACTTGTTTATCAGAAGAAGCTGGAATACCTGCAGGGAACGGTCTATCCGAGTCCTGCCCTTGCTGGGAAATACATCTTCTTGTCATCCGATGGCGGCCAAACGGTGGTGATTCAACCCGGCCGCGAGTATCAGGAAGTGTCTCGGAACAGCCTTGAGAAATTTCGTTCATGCCCGATTTTTTCCGGAACCCGGATGTATATTCGCGGCCTGGATCATCTCTGGTGCATCGGAGAATAGGAACCCAGTTCGCGTTTACTTAACCGCATCGCGCGGATAAAATGGGCTAAGACTCGTGATGGAATGAGTTCGGCTCAGACCCGAAAAAGGAGAAGTGTAAAATGATTAGGTATCCACGAAGGATGGGGTTGGTTTTGTGGGTTGGTATTGTCGCTCTGGCCGGAATGACGCAGGGAGGGATGGTTCCGGATGGGCAGGGATCTGCCTCATTGCCGGATAGTTCGGTTTATAAGGGTGAGTTCACTAACGGCCTTTTCAACGGTAAAGGGACGTTAGCCCGGAGGGATGGTTGCTCCTACACTGGGGAATTTAAAGACGGATTGATGCACGGGCAGGATCTGCTCGAATCACACAACTACTTATGTGGGTACTTTTTCAAATGGACTTTTTCAGGGTAAGGGAATGATGATTCGTAAGAATGGCGACCGATTTGAGGGTGATTTCAAGGATGATCAGGCTCAGGGGCCAGGAATTGTTATCTATTCAAATGGCGATAAATATCAGGGCGCGTTCGTCGATAATGAGTTTTGCGGCAAGGGGGTGTTGACACGCGCCGGTGGCGATCAGTATGTGGGTGATTTTTAAAATAATCGCTTTAATGGGAAGGGCACGTTTATTTACAGTAACGGGGCTCTCTACCGAGGCGAGTTCAAGGACGGCGCGTTCGATGGGGAAGGGGTGTTTGTTTATGCGAATGGGGTGGAGCAGAAAGGGCGCTGGGAACGCAATAGTTTTAAGGGTACTAATCAATCCAGCAAATGAATGGAATATTACCACTGGCGTCCCACAGGACGCCATGGCTGTTAGTCGAAAATGGGAAAACAAAAATCAGAAGAATTGAAAATGACCGGGGCTGTAACCAGATGAGATCTCTCGTATTGCCTAACAGCCTACAGTCTATTAGCCTGCGTCCTGTGCGACGCTAATGGACTATTATTTAAATGGAACGGATAAAGCGGGTATTCGGAACGGTCCGGGCTGGATGGGTAGTAGCATTAATTCTGGCTGCTACAACCTTCCAGCTTTGGCGGCAAGGGCGGGTTTGGTGGTGTGTGTGCGGGGGAACCAATCTGTGGGCTGGCGATATTTGGAGCGCCCACAATTCCCAGCATATTTTCGATCCCTATAGTTTTACGCATGTTCTACACGGTGTGCTTTTTTTCTGGGTCCTGACCTGGCTATTTCGGCGCGTGTCTTTTTCCTGGCGGCTGACCTTGGCTCTATTTCTTGAGGCGATATGGGAGGTGGTGGAAAACTCACCATTGATCATTCAACGTTATCGGGAAGCAACGATGGGACTGGGTTATGAGGGCGACTCCATCTGTAATTCCTTTGCTGATATTTTGTGCTGCGGTTTCGGTTTTATTCTTGCCCGTTATCTTGGTTTCCGGCTCGCTTTAGTTGTGTTTGTGGCCATTGAGTTGCTGCTTCTTTTTATTGTCCGCGACAATCTTACTCTTAACATTCTCATGCTGTTGTGTCCGGTCGATGCGATCAAACAGTGGCAGATGATTCATTGACTGAAGACGGGTGTATGACAAATTTCTTCGATCACTTTACTGACGACGTTTGGCGTGCCGGAAAGAAAAGAGTTTGAACAGAAGCACGCGAAGATCGCGAAGGGAATAGGTTTTACGCCTACGGCGATAATACCAACGGTTTTGATTTTCAATAATATGCAGCTGCGGCGTTCGCGCCGTAGATGCCCTTTGCGGGCTCTACCGTGCTTCTGTTCAAATATTTTTAATCTTTTTGTGCGTATATATGCGTTTGCATCGACTGGTGACGCTTGGTACAAGTACGTCCGTTTAGGCGTATCGAATAACTTTGGGGCGATTATTTGCCGGCGAAAGTTGACCGGTTTGCGGCCTCCCTCAAAAACAGCTTTTAAAAATAATGGAGAACATAGAATGCAGCACACGATTAGCAATTCAGCATTATCAGTCACGGTGAAACGGCATGGAGCGGAACTGAGCAGTGTGAAGGCGGCCGATGGAACGGAATATCTCTGGCAGGCGAACCCGGCTATCTGGGGGCGCCATGCTCCGTTACTTTTTCCAATTGTCGGCAAGTTGATCAACAATAGTTACCTCCTCGATGGCAGGAAATATGAGATGGCGCCACATGGCTTTGCCCGGGATTTGAACTTCGAATTGGTTGAGGCTTCCGAAAAAGTCCTATCGTTCAAGCTTCAGTCAACGCCGGTAACCCGGAAACAGTATCCTTTTGAATTTTCTCTGCTGCGCCACTATCGCCTGACTGATGGTATTCTGGAGATCACGACCGAAGTTTTCAATACCGGAACAGGCGTGATGCCGTTTTCCATTGGGGAGCATCCGGGGTTTGCCTTGAACTGGGGGGCAGGGGATAAGGTGTCTGATTACGCATTAAAGTTTGAAAAGGCAGAGAAACTGGACACCCATTGGCTCGACTCCAATGGCTTATTGTCGGATAAATCAGAACGGATTCTTTCCAATAAGAATGTGCTCCCGTTACGGTCAGATCTATTCGATCGCGATGCCTTGATTTTCTTGAAAGTAAGGTCCAAGCAGGTCCGGCTGTGTTCGCGACGGCATTCACGCCGGGTCACCGTCGAATTCCCGGGTTATCCCTATCTCGGGATCTGGGCCAAGCCCGGTGCGCCCTTTGTATGTATCGAGCCGTGGTACGGGCATGCGGACCCCGCTCAACATGATGGTGAGTTGATGCACAAGCCCGGCTTGATCATGCAGGATCCTGGCACCTCATTTTCTTGTGTATGGCGGATCATCACTTCCGGTTGAGATTTTTCGCAATTTAGACTCACGGAGTGAATCGCTTTCTGCTATAAGATGAGGCACTTTTGTAACTGTTTAGGCTTAATCATTTTGTCTGCATGAAGGATATTGATCATGGGAACTTGCGCTAAAAGTCAGGTGGAATTTAAGAAAGTAGTGTCGCATTTTCGTGCATGGGGCGACATCATTGATATTAAACCCCATGGAACTGGCCATATCAACGACACCTATAAAGTCACCTTTAATATGGCGGGGGCCCCTGTTCATTACCTGCTGCAACGGATTAATCACCAGATTTTTAAGGATCCCGTCGCCTTGATGGATAACATCCTCCGGGTGACAAACCATCTGCGCATAAAGTTGGCTCAAAACGGCTGTCCTGATGTGACCCGCCATTCTTTGTGTGTAGTCATCACGCGTGATGGCAAAACGTGTCATCACGATGCCGATGGTAATTGGTGGAGAATGTATCTCTTTGTCGAGGGGGCGGTCACCTATGACAAGGTCGAGAGCTTCCGCCAGGCGTTTGAAGCCGCACGCGCCTACGCCCGTTTTCAACTGTGCCTGGCCGATTTGCCTGCGCCCCGGTTGCATGAAACCATTCCCGATTTTCATAATACGCCCATGCGGTTCAAGGCACTGCAAGAGGCGGTTCAAAAAGATGTCTGTAATCGGGCGGCTGAAGTCAAAGATGATATCGCCTTTGTTGAAAGCCGGGCGGCGATGTGTGGACGGTTATTGGATCGTTTTGCCAAAGGTGAGATTCCTGAACGGATCACCCATAATGATACCAAGTTCAACAATGTCATGCTGGACGAGAAAACCCAGGAAGGGGTTTGCGTTGTGGATCTTGATACGGTGATGCCGGGACTCGCCTTGTATGATTTCGGCGATATGGTCCGGAGTGCGACCGCCTCGGCTAGTGAGGACGAGCAGGATTTGCGCAAAGTTAATATGCGTATGGATGTTTTCGAGTCGCTGGCAGGCGGGTACTTGTCGGAAGCGTCCTTCTTGAACCCCGCCGAACGAGAGGAATTGGTGTTCTCAGGACGGTTGATCACGATGGAGATCGGAATGCGTTTTCTCACGGATTACCTGCAGGGCGATACCTATTTCAAAATCAAGCGGCCCAGCCACAACATCGATCGGTGCCGAGGCCAGTTCAAAATGGTGCGAAGCATGGAGGACCAAGCGGACGCCATGGAACGTTGTGTACAGGAACATTTAAAGAAACACGTTTGAAATTATGAGTAAGACATTAATCACCGGCGGGTGTGGATTTATCGGGTCTCACATTGCGGAAGCGTTGGTTGCGGATGGAACCAATGTGCGGATATTTGATAATTTCTCCAGTGGAAAGCTTGAGAACCTGAACGGCTTTGGATCTGATATTGAAGTGATCCGGGGTGATATCTGTGATCCTGAGTCCTTGAATGGCGCCATGAAAGGCATCACGCAGGTGTTTCATGAAGCGGCCCTGGTTTCTGTCGCGGTTTCGGTTGATAAGCCGCTGGATAATGATGCGATCAATATTCGGGGGACTTTGAATGTGTTGCAGGCGGCCCGTGTGGCGGGGGTCAAGCGGGTGGTGTTTGCCACCTCGGCGGCCGTCTATGGTAATAATCCCGATCTTCCCAAGCGTGAGAACATGTTACCGGAACCGGAATCTCCTTATGCTTTGGGTAAACTGACGGGCGAATATTATCTCAAATTATTCAGCAGCCTCTATGGAGTGGAGACGGTGGCCCTCCGTTATTTCAATGTGTTTGGTCCGCGGCAGGACGGCAAGTCCATGTACTCCGGTGTGATTTCGCGGTTCACCGATGACCTTAGGAACGGGCGGACTCCCACGATTTTCGGGGATGGACAACAGACCCGCGACTTTGTGTATGTGAAGGATGTGGTGCAAGCCAACCTTCTCGCCATGCGCTCATCGAAGGTGGGGCGGGGTGAAATATTTAATGTGGCGACGGGAAAGACGGTCTCTTTGTTGCAATTGCTGGACACGCTCAAAAAAATTACAGGGATTCAGGTGGCACCCCAATTCAAGGAGGCGCGAGCCGGTGATATCAAGCACTCCCTGGCCGATATCTCAAAGATTCGGGACGCTTTGGGATATGCTCCCAAGTTTGGTTTAGAGGAAGGGTTAAGAGCTATTGTGACTCCATGAAGACATTAGGGTTAGGTTATCCGGATCAATCAGTTACTGAGGAGGACGCCAAACGCATTTGTAGCGAGGCGTTTGCCGCCTGGAATGTCCGTGGACGAAAGGTATTAGTCGTCATTCCCGATGCCACGCGCTCATGCCCGCTCGGCATGATGTTCCGGCTGGTTCAGGAGGCGGCCGCAGATGCCGCGGAACTTGATTTCATGGTGGCACTGGGGACGCATCCACCCATGACCATGCAGCAGATTTATGCGCGGGTTGAGATCACCGAAGCCGAGCACCATGCGAACTATTCCCGGACTCGTTTTTTTAATCATGAATGGAATAACCCCAAGGCTTTATTTGAAGTGGGGCGCCTGTCCTGTGCCGAGGTGCGCGAATTAACTGGGGGCTTGTTCGAGATGGACGTGGGGGTTTCCATCAATCGAATGGTTCAGAACTATGATCTGCTCGTGATCCTCGGGCCGGTTTTTCCGCACGAAGTGGTAGGGTTCTCCGGCGGAAATAAATATTTGTTCCCTGGTATTGCAGGTGAAGAAATCCTTAATTTTTTTCACTGGCTGGGGGCCGTCATCACCAACCCCATGATTATCGGAAGCAAGTGGACGCCGGTCCGCAAAGTAGTCGACCGCGCGGCGGCCCTGCTGAAAGTGGAGCGTAAGGCGTTATGCATGGTGGTTAAGGGGCATGAGCTGGCGGGGCTGTTTGCCGGAACTCCTGAGGAGGCGTGGGAACAGGCTTCGGATCTTTCTCGCCAGGTTCATATCCAGTTCAAGGATAAGCCATTTCATACCGTGTTGTCCTGTGCACCGAAGATGTACGATGACCTGTGGGTTGGGGCGAAGTGTATGTATAAATTGGAGCCCGTGGTGGCGGATGGTGGAACATTGATCATTTATGCGCCCCATATCACCGAGGTGTCGGTTTCCCATGGCAAATTGATTGAAGAACTAGGCTACCACACGCGCGACTATTTCCTCAAGCAGTGGGAGCGATTCAAGGGCTTTCCATGGGGCGTTCTCGCGCATTCAACGCATGTCCGGGGAATCGGGACGTATGAGAATGGTGTGGAAAAAGGGCGTGTGAAGGTCGTGTTGGCCACGGGAATTTCTGAGGCGATTTGCCGGAAGATCAATATGGGCTGGATGGATTACCGAGAAATTAATCCTGCCGATTACGCCGATCGTGAGGCTGAAGGAATCCTGTATGTGCCCAAGGCAGGTGAAGTTTTGTATCGGTTGAAAAATGCCCCAAAGGAATTAGGCGGGTGAGCCCCGGTGGGAATAGAAATGATTAACTTCTTCAAGGAGACATACGATGGTGCCTTTCAAAGTGGATCTGAGTAATGAAGTGGTGGTGGTGACAGGAGGGAGCGGCATTCTTTGTGGGTGCATGGCTAAGGCGTTGGCGGAGTGCGGGGCCAAAGTCGTGGTGGCGAGTCGGCGCCAGGCGGCGGTCGATCAGGTCGCCGGAGAGATATGCGCCGCCGGTGGTGTCGCCATGGGGGTCGCGCTGGATGTTCTGGATAAAGCGAGTGTGGAGCGGGCGAATACGGTGGTTGAAAAAAAGTTTGGCATGGTTACGCTTCTGATTAACGGGGCCGGCGGGAATAATTCCAAGGGAAACACCAGTCGGGAATATCTGCTCCCCGAAGACTTGGTGGCGCCCACGGCCGGGATTGCAACTTTTTTTGATCTGGATCCGCAGGGGATTGAGCTTGTGTTTAATTTGAATTTTTTGGGCACATTAATTCCTACTCAGGTCTTTGCCCGGGAGATGGCCAAAGCCGGACGTGGCGCAGTCATTAATGTCACTTCGATGAGCGCCATGATGCCTTTGACCAAGGTGATGGCCTATGGTGCCGCCAAGGCGGCCGTGAGTAATTTTACCCAGTGGCTGGCGGTTCACATGTCGAAGGTGGGGGTTCGTGTGAATGCGATTGCACCCGGATTTTTCCTAACTGAGCAGAACCGCACCTTGCTCACGCAGGCAGATGGATCCCTTACGGCGCGGGGCAACACGATTGTCTCGCATACGCCGATGAATAAATTCGGACGGCCTGAAGACCTGACGGGGGTTCTGTTGTGGTTGGCAAGCCACGAGGCATCGGGTTTTGTGACGGGAACTGTGATTCCTGTGGATGGCGGGTTTAGTGCGTTTAGTGGCGTGTAAGATACATACGAAGGAGAAAACTATGTCGCAATTAGCGGATATCGGATTGATTGGCTTGGCGGTAATGGGTGAAAATCTTGTTCTCAATATGGAGAGCAAAGGGTTTACGGTGGCGTGTTATAATCGGACGACCAGCAAGGTGGATGAATTCCTGGCAGGGCGTGGCAAGGGGAAAAAGTTGCTTGGCGCCCACAGCATTCCTGAGTTGGTTGCACAACTCAAATTGCCCCGGAAAGTCATGATGATGGTGAAGGCGGGTCAGCCGGTAGACGATTTTATCGAACAGTTGATTCCTCATTTGCAAGCGGGCGATATTATTATCGATGGCGGTAACAGCCATTTCCCGGACACCACGCGCCGCACCAAGTATGTTGAAAGCAAAGGGTTGCTTTATGTCGGAACCGGCGTCAGTGGCGGTGAAGAAGGAGCCTTGCTCGGACCGTCGATTATGCCCGGCGGTTCGCCCGCAGCGTGGCCGCATGTGAAGCCCATTTTTCAGAAGATCTGTGCCATGACGGACAAAGGGGAGCCTTGTTGCGACTGGGTGGGCCAGGACGGGGCCGGCCATTTTGTGAAGATGGTGCACAATGGCATTGAGTACGGGGACATGCAGATGATCTGCGAAACCTATCAAATGATGAAGTCCGGCTTGGGCATGTCCAATACCGAAATGCATCAGGTGTTCGCCGAATGGAACAAAGGTGAGCTGGATAGCTATCTTATTGAAATCACCCGCGACATCCTTGGTTACAAGGACGAAAACGGCTGTGAAGTTGTGGACCTGATTCTGGATGCCGCCGGACAGAAGGGGACCGGTAAATGGACCTGCATTGCGGCCTTGGATACAGGGATGCCGCTGACACTGATTTCAGAGGCCGTATTCGCACGTTGTATTTCGGCCATCAAGTCCGAGCGTGTGGCGGCCTCGAAAGTGTTGGTGGGATCCAAAGCGGTGTTCAAGGGGAACAAGGCCTCGATGATCAAGGACCTGCGCAAGGCCCTCTACGCTTCCAAGATTGTGTCGTATGCCCAGGGGTATCAGTTGATGCGCGCGGCGGCCAAGGAGTACGGGTGGGACTTGAACTATGGTGGAATTGCCTTGATGTGGCGCGGCGGCTGCATCATCCGGTCCGCTTTCCTGGGCAAGATCAAGCAGGCGTTCACCAAGAATCCGGGTCTCGATAATCTGATGATGGATCCCTTCTTCCAGAAGGCGACGGCTCGGGCGCAAACGTCCTGGCGTAAAGTGTTGTCCATGGCAATTAAGCTGGGCATCCCGATGCCTGCGATGAGCGCGGCGCTCAATTATTATGACGGCTACCGGTGTGAACGTTTGCCGGCGAACCTGCTTCAGGCTCAGCGCGACTACTTCGGTGCGCATACCTACGAACGTGTGGATAAGCCGCGGGGTGAGGCTTTCCATACCAATTGGACAGGCGCCGGTGGAACGACGGTGTCTTCAACCTACGTGGTTTAAGTTATCGTCACAGACGATGGAGCGAGCTAGCTACTTTATCAGGCGGTTGTTAATGGTGATCCCTACATTTTTAGGGATCACCCTCTTATGCTATGGGCTCGTCCAAGTTATCCCTGGCGGGCCTGTCGAGCAGATCATCATGCAGATGAAGGGGATTTCCTCCGGGGAAGGGAAGATGGCCGCCGGGGCGTCTGGAACGATCACGGCGGAGCAACGCAAGGCGCTGGAGAAGCATTTTGGCTTCGATAAACCCTTTCTGACTCAGTACTGGAAATGGCTGGCACACGACCGGCTGGGGATGCGTCAGGAATCCTTCAAATATCCCAATAAAACCGCTTGGCAACTGATCCGCGAGCGGGTTCCAGTATCCCTTGTGTTCGGTCTTACCGGGGTCGTATTGAGCTATTTGATCTGTATTCCGTTGGGAATTTCCAAGGCGCTGAAGAACGGTAGCGCTTTTGATATGGCCTCAAGCGTCATTGTGTTAAGCGGCTATGCGATTCCAGTCGTGGCCTTAGGGATGTTGCTTAAGATGATGTTGTGTGGCACGGCAGATAATCTCTGGGATATCTTCCCGCTCTCGGGCGTTCATTCTGAGTCCTTTGAATCCTATTCCTGGCTCGGACAGATGGCGGATGCACTCTGGCATATGGTGCTGCCGGTTCTCTGCTATGTCATTGGGGGCTTTGCGGTTTTGACCTTGTTGATGAAAAATTCGTTGCTGGACCAAGTAGGAAAAGACTACCTACGGACGGTATTGGCTAAGGGCGGCTCTGCCCAGCGTGCGGTCTGGGGGCACGCCTTGCGCAATGCCCTGATTCCCATCGCCACAGGGATTGGCGGCATTCTGGGCGTGATGTTTGCCGGCTCCGTGATTATTGAGCAGATTTTTGAAATTCCCGGGATGGGTCGACTGAGTTTGGACGCGATCGTGGGACGCGATTATCCTGTTTTTATGGGAATCTTGGCGCTCACCTCCATTCTGGGACTGCTTGGTAACATTGTTTCTGATTTTTGCTATACTCTGATCGATCCACGAATTAATTTTACGAGATAGGCGGTAGTTATGAGCATTATTGAACCCCATATTCACATGTACTCGCGAACCACGGACGACTATGTTGCCATGTTTCAGGCTGGCATCAGAGCTTGCGTGGAGCCTTCTTTTTGGATGGGGCGCAATCGTCGATATGCCGGAACCTTTTTTGATTATTTCGATCTGATACTCGAGTTTGAAACGGTCCGGGCCCGGCGATTTGGCATTGATCATTACGTCGCCATATCACTCAACCCCAAGGAAGCCGAAGATGTGGTTTTGGCAAAAGAGGTTATGGATGGCCTGACTCCGTACCTTACCCATCCCCGCTGTGTGGCTATCGGAGAGATAGGGTTTAATGCTATTACGGTAAATGAGGAAATTGCCTTTGTCCGCCAGTTGCATATCGCCCATGAACATCACATGCCCGTGATCGTGCATCTTCCGCATCTGGATAAACTGCGAGGGACCAAGCGGACTCTTGAAATTATAAAGGCCGAGGGCATCAATCCGGACTTGGTTGAGATCGATCATAATACCGAGGATACGATCCGGCTTTCACGGGAAAGCGGTTGCTATTGCGGGATGACCGTTTACCCGATTTCCAAGCTTAATCCGGAGCGGGTAACCGCCATTATCCGGGAATATGGCAGTGAGCGTATGATTGTTGATGGCTCTGCCGATTGGGGCGTATCCGATCCGTTGAGTCTGGTGAAGGTGGTGAATCAACTGCGTTTAGACGGGTTCCCTGAATCCGACATAAGCCGTCTCACCTTCGATAATGCCATGGCCTTTTATGGCCAATCTCCCCATTGGAAGCCGGACTTTGCGATCCAGCCCCTAGATCCCCGCGAATTCCAGCGGTAGGCAGGAACCCCGCCCGCGTATGCGCATCAGGGTGGGGTATCGTGTTTTTTCAAAGCGGCAGCGACGTCTTTGAAATCCAGTATGTCCAATAATACTGGACATACTGGAATTAAATATGGTTTACTCTGAACTGTGAATGTAATGGAAGAACTAAGACGAAGCATTGACTGGGAAGTCATCGACTACCAGCAGCTGATGGATGTTCTGCGGGAGTACTCCAAGCCACGTGACAAGATCAGTTCTTTGATGGCCACAGGGGCCGTTGTGCGTGTCAAGAAGGGGTTGTATGTTTTCGGAGAGGCGTGGCGGCGGCAACCGGTTTGCAGGGAACTTCTTGCTAACCTCATTTGCGGGCCTTCCTATATCAGTTTACAGTATGCCCTCAGTCATCATGGGATGATTCCCGAGCGGGTAAACGTAGTCACGAGCGTCACCAGTGGCAAGACTCGCCGGTTTCAGACGCCGTTCGGTTTGTTCACTTATCGCCGGATTCCCATGATGCCTTACGCCATGGGACTAACGCAGGCGAAGAGCGGCGCTGATTATTTTCTAATCGCATCACCTGAAAAGGCATTGGCTGATATCGTTTGGTTGGATCGACGGTTTAAACCCTCGGCGTCCATCGATTATGCCGTCTACTTGTTTGACGATTTGCGTATTGACCGGGAACGACTTGCCCAACTGGATCTGAAGGCGGTGCAGGAAATTGCCGGAGGGTATAACGACTCCCGGATCGCGGGATTGGTTGAAGCCGTCCAACGCACACGGAGGAAACACCGATGAATGAGGCTGTTAGGCAGATGTTGGCTCGGTACGACTGCAAGACCCGTGACGATTACTTGAATGCCCTTCGCGAGATTCTTCAGGAACTGGCGCTGCTGGGGTTGTGGCGAAGCAAGTTTTTTGAGCATGCCGCTTTCTATGGAGGAACCGCTCTGAGGATCCTTCACGGGCTTGACCGCTATTCGGAGGATCTGGACTTCTCGCTCCTCAAGCCGGATGCCCATTTCACACTGGCCCGCTACGGAGATGCGCTGCAGAATGAACTCCGTAGTTTCGGGTTTTCAGTGCGGTTTGATCAGAAACCGAACGTGCGGAAGGCCTCGGCGATTGAGTCGGCATTTCTCAAGACGGACACCGTGCAACAAATGATTGTGCTGGAGGCGGCTCCTGAAATGGTTGCAACGCTTCCCTTAGGACGTCAACTCACGATCAAACTGGAAGTGGATACAAAGCCCCCGCCCGGATTTACCACTGAAACGAAGTATGTTCTCCAGCCTGTCCCCTTTGCCGTACGCACCTATTCTTTGCCCGACCTCTTTGCTGGCAAAATCCATGCCGTGCTGTGTCGGAAATGGAAGAACCGGGTAAAGGGAAGGGACTGGTACGATCTGGTTTGGTATGCGGGGCGACACCCGGAGCTGCACGTCCGGCATCTGGAATTTCGCATGCGCCAATCTGGAGACTACACTGCAGCCCATGCACTGGCGCCGGACGAATTACGGCGCCAACTCGCTGATGCGGTCGACCGCCTGGACGTGAGGCAGGCCATTGCTGACGTCGAGCCTTTCGTGCGGGATCGGCAAGCCTTGGCTCTGTGGTCAAAGGACTTTTTCACGGAAGTCATGCGCCGAATCGTGTTGGTTTGACGGTCTGCGGCAATAAGGCTTGCATCTGGCCCTTACGTAACCGCGAAGGGTCGCATCGTATCGCGCCGTGAAAATCTTTCGATCTCTCTACTCACTCACTCGTGACTCTATGCCTCGAGCGAATACGGGGCTGCCGCTAGTGGAACCGGGGCGGAAGGTAGGCAGGATGAATTAGGCTGATTGATCAAACGTTGCAAAACCCTAGGGATTCAATATTCTTTAACAAAACCATGAAGTTGACCTGCAAAAAATTTCTTATTATCGGAGCCCATCCCGATGACCCGGACGGGATGTTCGGCGGATGTGCCATCAAGTTGTCCAAACTGGGCCACAAAGTGAAATTCGTGTCTACCACCAACGGAGATGCCGGACATTACGCCATGTCCCCCACTGAACTGATCAAACGGCGTTATGCAGAAGCCCAGGCCTCCGCCCATATCGCGGGATTGGCAGAATACCAAGTATTGGATCACCACGACGGTCAACTGGTGCCGTCACTGGGGAACCGGGCACAAATCGTAAAAATCATCCGTGAATTCGCCCCGGACATCGTCATCTCACATCGCCAATGTGATTACCACGCTGATCATCGGGCAACGGCCCAACTGGTACAGGATGCCTCTTTTTTGATCCGGGTGCCGCTGTATTGCCCTGAAATTCCGATTCCCCTGGAGTGGCCGGTGTTTTGCGTGAGCTGGGATGGATTTCAACAGCCCACCCCGTTCCGTCCGGATGCCTGCATCGCCATTGACAATGCCGTCAGCTCCAAACTGGCGATGCTCGACTGCCACGTGTCGCAATTTTACGAATGGCTACCCTGGCTTGACGGGAACAAAGATTTTAACCTGAGCCGCATGACCCGGATTGAACGATTGGCTTTTTTGGAAAAACGATGGTTAGCCTCCAACCGTCTTCAGGCCGATTTATACCGGACCCAACTTCACGCCCAGTATGGCGTCGAGGCCGACTCATTCCATTACGTGGAATCGTTCGAACTGTCGGAATATGGCCGACAACTTGCACCCCAAGCGCTTACACAACTATTAGAAGGCTAAGGCTCATCAGGGACAAGTTAATAGCAGATTTATATAAGGATCAGGTGACGAAACGTTAAACGTTAAGGTCATGATCACAGAAGGCTGGTATTCATTGCCGTAAGTAGTTTTTTGACCGAGCGATAGACCATCTCGGGTGTCGGAGGCATCTTAGTTCCCGTTCTTGGACGTCCTGCATCATGATATGTGCGTACAGCCAAAGCGGGCCCTTCTGAATTTTGTGATTCAAACAGGTGGCTCGCCTCTTTCTGAAACCGTTTTTTCCACGCGGGAAGACATGGGAACAGCCCTTCAAACTCAGATGAGATCTGATCCAAGGCGTCCCTGAAGATAACCGAAATCTCATAGATGTAGTAACAGTCTTTCGCCTTCGATAGATCAGACCGCCTTTGATCACGAATCAGGATTTTCTGCACAACATAGGCCGCCGGATTCGGCACATGAACTTGCAACCCGCCGAGTTCCCTGAATTCAGGAATCTTCCCGATACTCACCGACCAGGGATGACTGAAGAGAATTTCAAGGTAACGCAGTGGCTGGGCATGCAACCCTTCCTGAACCACACAGACAGTGGGTGACTCTGATCCTTCTCGTTGGCCCTTGGCTCCTGACAATGGGCACAGAAACTCCAGTTCCGCAGCCAGATCGCCATCCTTTGCCTTATATTTAATCACAGCTTGGTGGCCGTGTCCCTTCTGTTCCTCCTCAAGCCCGGCTTCCGCCATGAGAACAGCCAGTGACTTTCCGTCCTTCACGAACAGGTGCTGAGGTGTGGCGAGATCCACGTCCTTGGTCCCAAGGTACCCCCAGGGCATAGGACTCGCGAGATCGTGGAACCGGTAAAGAGCGTTGGCGCACCCGCCGATACACAAAACATCATCCAAATAGGGCCCCAGAGTCTGTACAATCTGAGCAAAGAAAGGATCAAATCTTTTTCCTATCATTATAGAGGCTTCCTTTCGAAATGGGGCATGAGTATTTTTTCCAGAATGAATTCTGCCTGCTCATTGCCGCGCGCAAGCGACGATCTCACGTCTAAATAGCATTGAAGTACATCGCTTACGGGAATTCCATCGCAAACAACGTGGCCCGCAAAGACCGGTTGCGCGATTGGCGGAACCGCCAGGACCAGTTGAGGATCGGAGGATTCATCTCGTGCCAGGTCGAGTTCCGACATCATTTCCTCTACCGGACGATTTGCATAAATCTTGGCAAACTGAACATTGGAACGGCCCAGTTTCAGAAGATGGCAGGCAAGGTGATGACCGGCAATGAGTACCGGACCATCCACTCCTGACTTTGCCTTGTGGCAGTACTCCCTCATCTTGTCGACAAAACGTTCATCGGGTTCCTCACCATAGAGAAAGCGTGCTCCGACTTCATAGCGCCGCCGTTGTTTGACGGAGTAGAACCATTCATCCAGCAATTCATGATATCGAATGATGTGAAATCCACCTCGGGATCGTTTCAGGAATCCCGCGCTTTCGGCTTTCATTACAAAAGATGAGACTGAGGGCTGGGGAACGCCCGATATTTGAGCCAGTTCGCTGATGCTGCCTGGAACACGTGAGGGCCCTCCCCAGTACTGTTTATCAATGCCCGCCAACAGAAGGATTTTGAACAACCACTGGTTCTTTTGGGAAAAGATATTTCCCGGTGAGCTCTGAACCTTTCCATCAACCTCTTGTCGGAAGGCATCCGACAATGAGATCGATTCCTGTACACCACTGAACCAGGCCTGTCCTTGGCCCACTTCATCCACTGCCAGCCAGTTCAAAGATGGCAGATACCTTTGAGCATAATCCTGAAGATCCTTCACGATCATCGGGCTTATGCGTTTAAGCATGATGGCAAGGAAGAATTCCTTTTCAACTTGCCGTTCCGATTCGCCATATCGGTTGCGCAGTATCGCATCACCGATCAACGCTCTGAATTCCTGAGACCTGTAGGCATTCAGCACCCGCATCTCGACAGCAAGAGGAGCCGCACCCTCTTTCCTGAAGATAGAATCTCTATCAAGTTCAGCATCCTTGTTGGAAAGCGAGAAGACGGGTTTGTAACCCTTAGCCTCCAACCATAGGTTCATTTTCTGAAATAAGTATTGTTGCCTATTCATTTTAACGCGTCTTTTTACTTCGAACCGAATAATTAGTGTTCACTGATATAATATATTTATGAGCATTTATATATCATTGCGCACCGATAGTATCAAGGAGATAAATCCGGCACTGTTTTATTTTTAAACCGACGATTAATCACGTTGAGAGTCGATCAGGGGCAATAAAATTTAGTGGAAATTCAAAATATCGAAAACATGATCAAGCCTTGTTATAAAGTTTGATCATGTCTTAATCTGTCACGCCTATAGACGTCGCGAAGGTGATTGACGTCTCGGCGTCAGCGATATCGCGCCGCTGAAGAATGTGGATAGAAGCAATATACCTCCTGCAATTTTGAGATTGGCGAGAGCCTCCCTAAAATCAAGGATTTACCTCAAACCTCAAGGTTACCTGAAACAAACGGAATATTATGGCGGCGGCAGATGAGGTTAGCGGAGATCCGCCCTGATTCGTAGATTGTGGGCAACCCACTGCCGGGGTGAGTGCCGCCGCCGACCAGATAGCAGTTGTCGACGTCCTCAAATTTGTTGCGTGGCCGCAGGTAAACCATCTGGGCCATGTTATGCGCCAGGTTGAAGGTGGCGCCTTCATACACCTGATAGGTTTCTTTCCAGTCGGCCGGCGTGACGATATTTTCTGATATGATGTGGTTGCGCAGATTCACTCCCGTGCGCGCCGTCACGGCGTCCAGAGTCATTTCCCGGTAGGCCGCGCGACGCTGCTCCCAGTCCAGTCCGCTTCGAAGATTCGGGACGGGAACGAGGATATAAAGTGCCGACTGGCCTGCCGGCGCAAGCGTCGGATCCGTGATACTGGCATTGCGTATATAGAACGAGAGATCGCCGGACAGTTCCTGCCCTTTGAAAATGCGCTCGATGTTGGTCCGATAGTCGCGCGCAAAAATGATCGAGTGGTGCGGCAGGTCAAGAATCGTATCGAGCCCCAGGTACATCATAAAGGTAGAACAGGAAAGCTTCATTCCTGCTAATTTTTTAGGAGTGTACTTTTTAAGTGCGCCCGGGGCGAAAAGCTCCGTGGCGGCATGTCCAAAGTCGGCATTGATCACCACTTCGTCGGCGTCCACAACCTCGCCGCCCGTCAGGCGCACTCCTGTCGCCACGCCGTTGCGCACAATGATTTGTTCAACAGGTGTGCCGAGACGAATCGTGGCGCCATTGCGCTGCGCGACCTCCGCCATACATTCGGAAATACGGCTCAAGCCGCCGATGGGATGATAGATGCCGTAGGCGTGCTCGATGTAGGGGATCATCGAGAACAGTCCCGGGCATTCCCATGGTGACATGCCGAGGTACTTGGATTGGAAGGTGAAGGATAGCGCCAGGTCTTCTTGTTTGAAGATACGAAAGACCTCCGAGAAAAGAGTACGGCCCAGGGCCATATGGGGCAGGGCTTTGAGCAGGTCGGGTGAGAACAGGGAGGAAAACCGGTGATAGGATTTCTGCAGGCACGGGAAGAGGTGGCGGAACCGCGCTTGCTCTCTCGCCATGAATGCGTCATAAGAATCCTCGCGACCGGGGAACACGCGCGCAATTTCGGCTTTCATGCGCGCCCGGTCGGTGGAGGGCTCGATCCATTTGTCAGCGAACTGTAGCCGGTACATGGGTTCGATCCGGCGCATATCCATCAAAGCATCGGTGGTTGCGCCAGCCTCGTGGAAAACCTCGTCCAGCACACTTTTCAACATCAGGAAAGTCGGACCAACGTCAAACACAAAGGGACCCGCTCGCAGGGCTGCATTCCGACCACCGACCTGGGGTTGCTTTTCAAAAAGCGTGACCTTGAATCCGCGGTGGGCCAGGATCATGGCGGAAGTCAAACCGCCCGGACCGGCACCAACAATGACGATATGTTTTGTTTTGGGCATAGTGGCTCCTTAACTCCCTAATAGGAATCGATAGATACGTTTCATGGCGACAAGCGAAGTTGTAACCGGAGGATACTTGAATCCTGGATCCCAATGCAAGGAGCGCGTCATGACGCTTCGGTAATGTGTGAACGCATCGAATCCCGCCTTTCCGTGATAGGCGCCCATGCCGCTGGCGCCGATACCACCAAACGGGAGATCGCGTGCCAGAATGTGGCTCACGGTGTCGTTGAAACAGACGCCACCGGAAGAGGTCTCCGCCAGAAGGCGCGTTTGTGTTGCGCGGTTTTCGGTGAATGCGTAAAGGGCCAGCGGCCGCGGCTGCGTCCGGACCTGCTTGATGACCTCATCCAGCGTGTTGAACGGCAGAACCGGCAGGATGGGACCAAAAATTTCCTCCTGCATGATGGAGGCCGCAAGCGGAACACCAGTCATAATGGTTGGAGCGAGGTATCGATCATTCAGATCATGCTGCCCTCCGCACTCGAGGTGTCCTTGCCCGAGATAGGCGGTCAGCCGCTGCAGGTGATGGAGGTTGATAATGCGACTGTAGTCGGGGCTCTGTTGCGGGTTGGGGCCATAGAATGTCTGGATCGTAGCCGTAAGGTGCTCCACCAGCGGGCGCAGGCAGGAGGCTTGGACCCACACATGATCGGGCGCGACACAGGTTTGCCCCGCGTTGAGAAACTTGCCCCAGGCAATGCGGCGTGCGGCGACCCGCAGGTCGGCATCGTCACAAACGATACAAGGTGATTTGCCGCCCAGTTCAAGGGTAACGGGTATGAGATTCGCTGCTGCCGCCTCCAGCACGCGGCGGCCCACCGCCGTACTGCCGGTGAAGAATATCTTGTCAAATGGCAGGCGGGCAAGGGTTCCGGCAACCGTGGCATCGCCTTCGATGACGGTCAGGATGTCTGGTCGGAAATACTCACGGGCAAGACGTGCCAGCACCGCCGACACCTGCGGGGCGAACTCGGAGGGTTTCATGCAGACACCATTTCCGGCCGCCAGGGCGGATACCAGCGGGGAGAGGGTCAGGGCAAAGGGGTAGTTCCAAGGTCCGATAATCAAAACGATACCGTAGGGTTGGGGATGTACCGAGCTTCGCGCGGGCTGCAACCCGAGCGGTGTATGGTGTCGTTGGGGGCGCGCCCAGGCGGCAAGATGTTTCAACGCGTACTGGATATCGGCCAGCACAAAGCCCAGTTCCGAGGCATAGGCTTCGCAAGGCGGCTTACCAAGATCGGCCCGCAAGGCATCGAGGATGACGCCTTCGTTAACTTCGATGGCATGTTGCAGCGTCAGGAGCTGTTCACGCCGGAAAGAGAGGGGCAAGGTTATGCCTGTCTCCCATAAACTACGCACGTTTTCCAAGCTGTAATTTACTCCCATGCCGTAAGTAGAAAAAAAACATGGTTTCTAGTCAAGGTTAATGTATAAGGGATCATGAAATAGCGTCTATGTCTGACCATGTCTCGGTTACTGTGTTTCACAGGTAACGCGGACGATACGGGGGAGGCTCTTGCAAAACCTCCAGAGAAGACGGTCGTGACGGAGCACGACCCTCCAGAAGATGATGGAAACGGCCTGGCTTGCAAGATGGAGGGACGACCTCCGTGTCGTCCGTAGCGTTTTACAAGAGGCGTGGAAAGAAAGGAAGGCCTATGAGCGAAACAAAAAAAGTGATTGTGATCGGGTCAGGGCTGGGTGGCTTATCTGCGGCGATCTCGCTGGCGCAGGAGGGATACCAGGTCGAAGTGTTTGAAAAGAACGCCCAGATCGGAGGGAAACTGAATGTCCTCACGGCTCAAGGTTACTCGTTTGATCTCGGCCCTTCGATCCTCACGCTTCCCCATCTCTTCGAGCGGCTCTTTCAGCGCTCAGGAAAGCGCATGGCCGATTACATCCCGATCCGGCCCCTGCGGCCGCATTGGCGAAATTTCTTTGAGGACGGCACGGTGCTCGACCTCGTTCCGGAGACGGACCAGATGGTGGCGGAATTGCGCAAGGTCGGGCAGGACCCTGAACGGTTCCAGGCTTTTCTGAATTACGCAGGCAAACTTTACGATACCGTCAACGCCGGCTACTTTGAACGCGGTTTGGACACACTTAAGGATTTTCAGCACCATTACGGCCTGATGGATTTTTTGAAGTTTGATTTATTTCGCACGATGCATGGGGGCGTGGCTCGGTTCATAGATGAGCCGCATGTCCGCGATGTGCTCGATTACTTCATCAAGTATGTGGGCTCATCCGCTTACGATGCGCCCGCGTTCATGAACTGCCTTCCGACCATTCAGTTTCGTCATGATCTTTGGTACGTGGACGGCGGGCTATACAACATTGCCCACGGATTAAAAAAGTTGATGGACGAACTTGGAATTGTCGTGCATCTGAACCGCGAAGTGGCCCGGATTCGAACACAGGGTGAGCGCGTCACAGGGATCACCCTGGTCGATGGTGGGCAGGCCGATGCGGATATCGTCGTCTCGAACATGGAGCTCATCCCGGCGCACCGCCAACTGCTTCCTCCGGATAAAGCCGCACTGCGGCGACTACGGCGCTTCAAGCCGGCGTGCTCCGGGCTGATTCTCGATCTGGGGCTGGACATCAGCTACCCGCAGCTGGCACACCACAACTTCTTCTATTCGGCTAATGCGCGGAAGCATTTCGATGCCGTATTCCACAAGGGCGAGCTGTCCGCCGACCCCACTATCTATCTGGTGGCCGCGTCGAAGACAGACCCCTCCGTCGCGCCGCCCGGGTGTGATTGCCTGAAAATCCTGCCCCACATTCCCTGCCTGGACGAGACGCATCCGCTCACGGATGCGGATTACATGGCCTTCAAGGAGCGGGTCATCGACAAACTCGAGCGCATGGGCCTTACGGACTTACGCAAGCACATCGTGTTTGAACATGTCTGGACGCCCCGCGATATCCAGCAGCAGTACTACTCGAACTGTGGCTCCATCTATGGTGTGGTGGCGGACAAATGGAAAAACTTTGGATTCAAGGCGCCTAAGCAAGATGCGCGTTACCCGAACCTTTTCTTTGTCGGAGGTTCCGTCAACCCCGGTGGCGGAATGCCCATGGTCGTTTTGTGCGGTCAGAACGTGTGCCGCAAGATTATCGAATGGGATCGGCCATGACGGTTTTGCTGCTGGTGACAGTGACCGTGCTGTGGGCGCTGGGATTTGTGTTTCTAGGCCGCATTACCTTATGCCGCCCCAGTTCCGCGCCAGAACCCGGTTTCACGCTTTCAGTCATCGTGCCCGCCCGGAACGAAGAGGAAAATCTGCCGGGGTTACTCCAGTCACTGACCTCACAGGATCCGCCACCAGACGAGATCATTGTGGTTGACGATTCGTCGAGCGATCAGACGGCCGCCGTGGCGGTTGCGGGTGGTGCGCGTATGATGCCGTCGCATCCTTTGCCCGCAGGGTGGCGGGGCAAGACGTGGGCCTGCCAACAAGGAGCCAACGAGGCCTCCGGGTCGGTACTGATCTTCATGGATGCCGATACGCGCCTTGAACCTCATGCCCTGCGCGCGATCCGGGATACGTATGCGCGCCGTCCTGGCGTTCTTTCCATTGGGCCGTATCATAAAGTGCGCTGTTATTATGAGGAGTTGTCAGCCTTCTTCAATCTTATCATGACGGCAGGCACGGGGGCCTTTACGATAGCGGGCCGCAGACTGAACCCGGGAGGGCTTTTTGGGCCTTTTCTGATGGTGGACCGCCGGGCCTATGAGTTGGTTGGCGGGCATGCGGCGGTGCGGGGCCAGATTCTTGAAAACTTCTTCATGGCGCCGCTTTTTGGCCGGGCTGGCATACCGATGCGTTGCTGCGGGGGAAGGGGAACTGTGACCATGCGAATGTATCCTCACGGTGTGCATGAGTTGCAGGCGGGATGGGCTAAGGCATTTGCAACAGGAGCGGCTCAGACACCTCTGACGTTGCTTTTGGCGATTATTGCGTGGTTATCAGGGAGCCTGGTCACAGGCATTTTGCTCGCCATCGCCGCAGTAAAGGGTGAACTCCTTGGTGTGTGGTTGATACTTTATGTGCTGTATGCCGTTCAGATCTATATGATGCTGATTCGGATCGGATCCTTCCGCTGGATCACGGCACTCTGTTACCCCGTAGCGCTGCTGTTCTATCTCATGGTTTTCATGCGTTCGCTGGTTAGGACCGGGTTGCGCAAGAATGTGTCCTGGAAGGGGCGAAGCATTGATCTGACGGATAAGGGGGCGGTATGATTTCGCCGTTATGGATCGTTGTCGTCAATGTCCTGGCGTGGCTGACGATCCATCTAGGCGTGGCCTATCTGGGGATGCGGATTTCGTCGGAGCGGTTCAACCCGGCAGGCTGGCTTTTTCGGGAGCGCAAGTGGGAGCGGGGGGGACGGGTCTATGAACGTTTTTTCGCGATTAAGGCTTGGAAGGATCTTCTGCCAGATGGCGGTGCCTTGTTCACACAGGGATTCCGGAAGAAGTCACTTGCAGGCGGCGGACGAGATTATTTTGCCCGCTTCCTGACAGAGACCTGCCGTGGCGAGATCGTGCACTGGGTTGTGTGCGGGTCTGCGTTGCTGTTCTTTCTATGGAACAGCTGGCGCGTGGGGCTGGTCATGGTGGCCTATGGCGTGGTGGCTAATCTGCCGTGCATTCTGGCCCAGCGTTACAACCGGTTGCGTCTGGCCCAGGTGTTGGCACACAAGCGTTTCGAGAAATTCACGGACAGACCAACTGTCGAGGTAACTATTGCAAAGGCTGGGTCTCTATAAACCCCCATATTCATAATGAGTCAAGGACATCAGGCCTGATTTTTTGAAGCCGACCGATATCCAGCAGCGCATCTTCCACGGGGGCAAAATCCGATACCGCCGTGAGAACGGTGACATACGCCGATGCGGCACGCGCCACGTCTCCCGCCTGCTCAAACCGACGGGCGGCCACCATTTGCCGCCCGGCCTGAATACCGTCATTGAGCCAAATCGGGACGGGTTGGACTCCGAAGGCGGCTAATCGGTAAGCGTCGAGACAGGTGACAAGTGCGCTCCAGTCTTTTGCAGCCTTTGCCACGCGTGCCAGTAGAAGTACGGCTTGTTCTTCCGTCTGGCCTTCAGCTACCTTTAAATCCTTCAAACCCGTTAACTCGGCCAGAGCGCTTCCGCGAAGCTGATGTAAGAAGCGTGCGGTTACGGGCTTCCAACGATGAGAATAGGTAGCCATCACTGAGGTGTTGGCCAAAAGCTGATTGTATTGCCCCATTGCCACGGCGCTCTGCCATGACTCCAATATCTGGAGTTCTGCGAGCAAGTTCTGGATCTCGTTGTTTCCGCCCAGGCCTCCGTATTCCCCATAGCGGCTGCCCCGCGACAAAGCCACGTCGGGGAAAGAGGCGAACGGCTATGACCTTCTGTGGGCTGGCCATAGTTCTGCAAAGCACGGGAGGGGTGCTGGTATTCGAGGAATTCAAGAACCTGCAGGCTTCCTCGGCGATCACGCTGCGAGGGAAACGCCGCGCTGCTTCCAGCGCCGGTGAAGGGATGTCCTCAGCGCAGGCAGCAGCAAGACGCATGAGACCATAACATGCCCACATCGCCTCCGATCCCCGACCTTTTGCCACCACTTGGTAATGTGTGCGGGCCGATTGAAGCAGGGCGGTATCGGTGACGCCGTGGGCGAAAGCCCGACTTTCCCACAGTAGCCGTGCTGCCTCTGCCTGTAACAGCGGGTGGTGATCATCATTGTGCTGTACCATTTCAATCAGCGCGTTTTCCCCGGTGTGGTAGAGACCCCGATAGAGCGCGCCCTCGGCTCGGAACAAAGCCGCCGCCCCGGAAGGGCTCGCGCCTTGCAATGCCGCGCCAAGACCTCATATTCACTCGGATACTCATTGTGCCCCGTGGAAAACAGTACGCGGAAGGCGGGTGGATCCCCTTGTTCGAGTAAGGCCAATCCTCCTGTCGTCCCCACCCACCATTGTCCCCGGCAGAAGACAGGAACGGTTGTCGGCTGATATCCGGTACGCCGTATGTCGTTTTTATTGACGGCCAACTTGCCGGCCGGAGAAAGGATTTCAAGCGCTGTGCTCCGGCCAGAGCGGAGGTCGATTTGATGGACGCATGGGCGTGTTATGACGAAGGCAATATCTTTCCGGACGGCGATTCCCAATGGGGGGCCGTAAGCCGGTCCGATGTCGAGACCATAGGTGCGAACCCGGCCTTCACCTGGGTCCAGGCTAAAGATCACCGACGCATTGCCACCATTGTCGCCGCCGAACCACAGTTTCCCGTTTGCATAACAGCCCGACAGGATGGAGCAGAGGGGGACTCCGTCGGCTTTTTCCAGCCAGCGCGAGTCTTGGCGTCGAGCGTCGTATCTTGCCAGACCCTGATGTGTTCCGAACCACACCGTATCCCCGACCGATAGTATTACGGTGACGCGAGCGGTTTCTCCATTTCGTTCGAGCGGTATTTCCACGGTAATGCCCGAGCCCGGCGACTTGCGAATGAGCTTATGAACACGGTAGCGGTCACGGCGCTGACCGTTGCCACTTCCACCGGATAGTCCTTCCGCGCCGATGAAGAAGTAGCTGTCGGAACGGCCTGTCGATGCGGCCAAAACCGAACCATCGAATGGGAACCGGGCGACGGTTGCTACGAGACCCTCGGGAGCTTCGGCCACGGGCGGCTCAGCGCCGGGCCACTTGGAGAAGGCTTCCCGTAACGGTTGACATGACCAACGTTCTGCCTCCTCCGCCTGTAGTGTTTTCTCGATCAGCTTCACTTGATCTGAATCTCCCTCCCCGAGTGCCTTGCGGATTTCCAACTCAAGGCCCCAAGCCGTTTTCCCGTTGAGGCACGGGGTTGTGGCAACATGACCATGCGCCTCCATTCCACGCAGGTAGAATGCCAGCGCCTGCTGTGGCCGGTTCGCCCACAGTAACTCCTGGGCGAGGCACAGGAAGGGGCAGCGCGTGTCATAAGCCGCATGATTGGAGCCGTAAACCGTATCCAGCAGCAGGAACCAATCGATTAAGGGTTGTGCATCGTTCGTGCTGGCCAGGCGCAAACGGTAGGCCGGCAAGAGGTGGAAATAATCGCCCCGTTTCTTTTTCGGAGGCTCTGTCAAATATCGCTCAACGAAGTCCCGCATACGTTGCCAGGCGGCAAGCGCCTTCGGTTGCCACTCGGCTATTTCTTGAGCCGTCATGTAGTTGCTCGTGGCGCGTGCCGCAACCACATTCTGTAGATCACAGGTGCCTTGCATGTATTCGGAAAAGGCTTTCTCGCGCAGGGCGTCTCCAGGCGCCGTTCCTGCAAGAACCGCCTCGTATTCCCGGGTTTGCCGCTCATCGCGCTTAAGTCGCTTTACGGTATCATCCTCGCCAAAGATCAGAAGGGAGAGGCAATAACCCAGCCAGTAGTGAGCTTCCATGGAACCAGGATCCTGCGCCACCACCTGCTCAAGTAAAAGTATACGTGAGTTCACTTCCGCTTTCGATGATGTGGAGAGGCCACCGGATGAAAGGTTCTGTAAGGCTTTCCCGCCCCGTCCGACTGCGCTCTCTATCAACTTAGCTGTATTTTACGTTTGCGTGTTAACAGTGGCGAGAATGGCGGAAGGCTCTTGTCCGAAGGCCGGAGGTAAAATGGCCTCCAGTGCGAGTAGCTGGATAAAGGCGATCGCTATTACCAGCTTGATATAGACTGGGTTGCGCACTTCGTTCTTCATGTACATGCTTGAAAAATAGACGAAACGCCCCGCGCTGTACAGTTCCGTGAGCTTAAAAAAACAGGGTCAAACTGTTCGCCCTACGCCTGGCAGCCTGTCGGACTTGCACAGCCTTCGGACTCAACCGCCACCACCGGCGGTGACCGCCGGCTCCAAAGATTAAAAGAACGGGCTATCCTCGGTGAATTCAGCAATGGGCAGCACGTGACGCTTGTTTGCTGACGCAAATTATATTCTGGAGCCGGCGGTCTCCGCCGGTAGCCCCTCCACAGGCGCGAAGCCCGACAGGCTGCTAGCGTAGCGGGTGGTTGAGTCAGCTACATAACCATGTTGCGCTAATGGCGGGCTCATACCTCTGAGGTCTGTAAGAAAAGAAATGTGCTGACAATGCGCGGTCGGTATTTTATTGTATGATCAAGCTTTAAAACACAGCTTGATCATGCTTGTAGTGGCCACTGTCCCCAGCGGTGACAGCCACCTAATCGCTCTTATCTACGCCCCCATTCGAAAAGGATTCGGTAGGGCGAATCGTCCCGATGAGCCG
Organism: Kiritimatiellia bacterium; assembly: GCA_038330175.1. Classification (GTDB taxonomy): domain Bacteria; phylum Verrucomicrobiota; class Kiritimatiellia; order CAIKKV01; family CAITUY01; genus JAABPW01. Next base: position 22,548 of record JBBQNS010000001.1, on the reverse strand, counting down.
TGGTGTAAAGGGCAATCCATCTGAAGCGCCGCAAAAGACTTTGACTATTTTGGCGCATTTCATGGCCACAACTTGCTCCGGCTCGGTAGGGACACCTCGCCCTACCTGAGAAATCCCTTCGCTGATGCGGCCGACCGCCTGGACGTGAGCCAAGCCTTGGCTCTGTTTCAGACATACGGCACCACCGTAGAAGCGGCGCCCTTGCCGCTTGCCTAGCGACAAAATGTGGCCTCTAAACAGCAGCGTCACACAGGACGTTCAACTCCGGCTGGATACGTCCAACCTCAATTGAGGACAACCCGGTGCGCTTTTTTACGGCCTCAGCAACGGCCAATCCTGTGGCATGACCTAGTGCCATCATCGTGCGCGATAGCCGGCAGGACGAAGCCGCAATGTGCGAGAAGGACGCTCCGCGACAGGCAACAATCAGGTTCTCGAATTCCTGCGGCAATAAACACTCATAAGGGACCCCATAGGGCTGGCTTAACTCCCGACACATGTGGCCATGCCCATGGACATCCAACGCATGATCTGCCAAAGCGATCCATCGATCTCGGTTCTGTTGTCCTGAACACCCTGCCCGCACCTCCAGCTCGGTTAACACATGGCGCCCCACCAACCGAGCACCTTCTCGCACCCCAACCATCGGGAATAGCCGGACCAGGCGATACCGGTCGAACCCCTTATCCGCCTGTAACCAATGCCATAATAACGCGATCCGCTGTTCACAAATCCGCCGCCCTTCGACTTCGCCCAGCTGCCGATACTCCCAGCCATCTAGGGTCGGCAGCGAATTCATATTCAAGTCCCCGCAGGGATACTCCGTGATACTCACTGGCGGCGTAAAGGTGCCGCCCGACAGCTCGGGCGGTAACGGCTGAACGTTTGGAACATCACTCGGAGTGACGCGGAAACATAGCGTGACCCCATTGATCTGCGTCAACGGCTCTATGGGTGCACAGTCCTCGCCATACATTGACTTCGGCTCCGTTCCTATGCTTGTCCGGCATCCCACGGCGGAGGCCACAAGCAGTTCCGCCGTGCTATCCACGACATAGCTAGGTTCAATCTCAAATTCACCTGAGGAATCGGACAACCATAGCCGCTTCACTTGATCACCCTGACATTCCGCTCTGACAAACCGGGTATTCAGCCGTACGTCCACGTTCCCAGTTTCCTGCAGCATGGCAAGCATTTCCGCCGCCATCGCCTCCGGCTCAAAAGTGATCCGCGCCCATTGATCACTCGGCGTTCCCGCCCGCCTCTCTGAACTCTGATAGTCGGCTAACGCATCAACACGCGACCAGCCCCACGGTTTGTCGGGCTGCCAATTTTGGATGGTGCGGCTTACGCCAATGGCGTTCTGCTGTCGACGCAGGCGCTCATATAACTCCAGGGGAAAGCCTGAACTACTGACACCGGGCTCCCAGGTATTCACTCCGCCCAGCGTGCTGGTTCCGCCTAGCATGGAGCCCTTCTCGACCAACAGCACGCGCAGCCCGCGCCGTGCAGCCGCCAACGCTGCGCCAAATCCCCCGCTTCCACCACCCACTACACACACATCACATTTATTTTTCATATTCGCTCCTGTATCAAGTTTCAGCAAATTCAAATCGCCTCGAAATTTGCGCCGCTGTGTAACCTTAGCGTGCTTTCGCTCACTCGGCCAAATCCGACTTCATCGCCGTTCGCCAGTTTTCCGGAGTGACGCCGAGTGTCACTCGGGCATCGAAATAGGCCTCGAGATTTTCCATAGGGATATTATCGTGCAGCCCCCCCGGCGAGCAGATGACAAAGCCAGGGTAGCGGGTACACTGTGCCAGCCGTTGAACCATTTTACGAACCTGTTCTGGCGTTCCCCGGGTCAACAGGCCGGTTTCCGCACCACCGATGAAGACGTGCCCGGTCTGGCCGAACTGCTCCTCGACGACTTCTAGCGGCGCGGCTCGTGGCCCACCCACTTCGTCGCATTGTCCAGCGGAACGCGGTTGATGATGTCAATGCCCAGCGCCGCATAGGCCCGGCGAAAGGCCTCTGGTGTGTGTTCATAGACATCCAGACCGCTCACGCGGCTGATCAACGCGGCATGATTCAGCGTCTCTTTACAAGGGCGTTTCCCCGTCGGTGCGCCCTTGAGCCCATAACTGCACATCGGTCTTCATTTAGTCATTCTCCTTCGCCGCAGCCGTTTTTCTCGGACAACCGTTCGCCGTCGCGCCGGCCTTGTTCACCAATCGCCGCAGGGCAGATCGTGGGGAAACCAGCTTGCCGGCAAGCGCATCAGCCTCCGTGAAGCGTCCGAGCAAAATTTCCGGCAGGTTCCAGCGGTTACGCTCGTAGGAGAGGTAGATCGTGCCATCCGCGGCTTGCGTCGCAAAAGGGTAGGAGCATTCACGCTCGTCCAGCGAGAGGCCGCCTTTCCAGGTCTTGCCCTCGTCTTCTGAAAGATATGCGGTGAGGTGGGAGCGCCCCCGTTGTGTCGTGCGCTCTTCTTTTGCATCCGAGATCCAGTTGAGGTGACCTTGTTTGATTAGCAGCCAGTTGCCGGAAGCCAGCTTCATGAAGACGAACCGCGAGTCTGTGTGGCGAATGCCGTTCGGCTCCTGACGCGTCCAGCTCTGCCCACCATCTTCTGATTCGCACTGCAGGAAAGAATCGGCGTGGCGATTGAAGATGATCAGCTTCTTATCACCCCGCTCTACGATCTGGTACTCGTCGAAGTCGGGGTCCTTTGCAGCATGTAATGCTGCGCCCAGTTCAAAGGTTGCGCCCTGGTCGTGCGAAATCAGCGGCCGCGACGGCGAGGCGCCGCGGTTCCAGCAGCCGGTGGGAAAGATCCATGTGCCGTCCGAGAGCACAGTGGGTCTGGTTAAAAGATTCTGCCCTTCCGCCAGTTGGCGGGGCTGGGACCACCGGGGAGCGGCGGCATCAGGGTTATCGCTGATGATGCACCAAAGGGAGGAACCGGGACCATTCAAAGAAGAAGGATACCGACTCCACATGATCCAGAGCGCGCCGGTTGGTGCCGTCCAGGTGGTGACGTGGTCGCTGCGAATCATCCCCTCGTCATGAGCATCGAAGACGATGGCTGGCGGTGTCCAGGTTTCCCCGTCATCATCGCTGCGGACGACGACTCCGTAGTTCAGTTGCCCCTCGCCATTGCCTCCGCTGGTGAAGCCGCACCAGAGGCGACCACCGGGGGTACAGGCCATGCTAGAGGCGATACCGAAACAGCGGTTGGAATCGGCGTATTCGGGGCCGGGTGTGAAGTTGACGCGAGGGGTGGTCATGGGGTCCTTTTTTTTGCTAGCAAGGTTGAAAATTCCTTACCCCCGACAGGGGTACACGGGGCATCCCAACCTGCTTCTTTCATTTTTTATGCGGCACCATGCCGCACTCAAAACGAAGAAAGTAATGTCGCAAAAACAATGGCCCTTGTCTACCCCCCACGGTTTGGCTTCTTTTGGATCGGAATCGCCATGACACGCCGAAGCTTGACGAAGGCGGTTGACGATTCCGGGCAATTCCGGAACGTTTACACGTTCCGCTCCGAGGAAAATTGGCCCCAAAGGGGCATAATTACAATTGCTAGATTTTAGTCTGCGTAGGTTCCGTTTTGCCGGTGTGCTTCCTCGATAACGGCGATTTGCTGGCGCACCTCTTCGTGGGAAATCACCAGCGGTGCGCCGGTAACGAGGGAGGTGTGGAGGTCGCGGTAGAAACGGACTGACATGAAGTCGAAGAGATTTTTGGCGGCCTCTTCAGGGGCATCCCATTTTTCCTCATGGAAAACCAGCGGTTCGGAACAGTAGCTCTGATTCGGCATCGGGCCGGTGATGAGGTGCTGTTGCGGCGCCTCGGACTCCTTGTAGTATTTCCACTCGAGGTGGTTCATCGTGCCGGCCAGACTGCCGCGACTGCCGTAAACGACATAGGTGTAGGGATTGTAGGAGCAGCAGGACGAAATTTCGAGATCGATGGTCGGTCGGCCTTTACGGGTGAGGATGATTTTGACGTGATCCTCAGCGTCACCAAAGGTATTCACGTTATCCATGATGCTGAGCACCTCCGGCATCGCGTCGCGGCCGATGAAATGGAGTGCTTGATCGAGCGGGTGCGGCCCTGTGTTCAGGAGATTGCCAGCATCCATTTTGCGAAGTGTCTGCCAGTCCCAGCGCCGGGCGTAGCCGTTAAAGGCGATTTTCACCATCACGATTCGGCCTAACACTCCGGAGTCGACGACGGCTTTAACTTGTTGGAAATAGGCGGAGTAGCGGGACTGTTGGAATATGGCAAGAGTTTTGCCGGTTCTTTTCGCTGTGGCAATGACCCGGTCGACATCCGCCACAAGGCGGCCAAACGGTTTTTCGCAGAGTACATTGAAGCCCGCATTGAGAATCTGTTCCGTAAGCGGAAGGTGCAGGGGGCTGGGGGTGGCGTTGACGACCAAGTCCAAATCCCGGCGTTTCGCTAACATGCCTTCCCAGGTAGAGAAGGTTTCGCAGTGGAACTCCCGGCGTGCGATTTCGCAGCGATCTTCAAGGGGATCCGCTATGGCTGCGATTTCGAATTCGTCAGGGAGCAGAACGAGTGTGTGCGCGTGGATATCTTTGCCGCTGCGGCCTTGCCCGATGATGCCTACTTTTAATTTCTTCATGTGTTGTCCTCCTGAGCTGTTGGTTATACGTTGATTGTTACGGTCTTTCCTGTGGTAAATGCATGCTGGGCGGCATCGAGAAGTGCCATGACCTCAAGTGTGTCGTCAAAAGTGAGGGGGGCCGTACCGGTTTGGAAAAAGGTTTGAATATCTTGTAATTGCTTCGAGGAAGCGAAGCGCATGTCGACCACAAAAGCGGCGGCCTTGCCGTCACCTCGAAGCGCGCCGCCGTAGCTGTAATTGCCTTCTGCAAGTTCAACGACACCGCGGCGTCCATCGGCGTAGGCGACGGTGCACACGGCGCCTGCCTTGTCGCGGTACACGGTCAGGTTGGCTGCGCCGCGGCCCATGGCGCGTTCGAGCATCTCGAAGGCGTGGACGCCGTACCAGACGATCGAGCTTCCTGCAGGAGCTTTTCCGAGTGGCCCGAAGGTTGTGGCTTGGGCGGGAGTGGGGATGGCTGCGCAGGCCTCCAGGAGCGCGGAGGTATGGCGTAGGCTCGAGCTGGACATCACCTTGACTCCTTTGGCTGCAGCCAAAGCACTGATCGCCTTTCCATTTGCGAGCGTGTCGGCCAGCGGTTTGTCCATGAAGATAGGTTTGCCGAGGCTCGCGCATTTGGTGAAATATTCAAGATGAAAGGCGGGGTCATTGATGGTGAGCATGATGGCGTCGCAATCGGCTACGCATTCTTCAAAATGGGTTGTCACTTTGACGCCCCAGCTCTCCAGTATTTTCTGGCGGTCATCCAGGCCTTCTTTACTTTGGAAAGGGGTGTCGAAGCGCATGCAGGCGGTGGCGAGCATGCCGGTTATTTTCTGGTCGGGTGGGCAGTCGGTGCCTTGCATGAGTCTGATGAAATCAACGCTGTGACTGGTGTCAAGACCGACGAGGGCTACTTTGGTTATTGCTGACATATTGCTCCTTGTTTGTTGCTATGTTTTATTTCCGAAATTGAGTGAATGGATCAGGTGTCTCCATTGATAAACGTGGGGGGAATGAGCACGGTGGCAGAGGTTTGCGTGTTGTTGATTAGGGCAAGAGCCTTGCTCAGTGCTTCCGTAAACAAGACGGGCATATTTTGGATGAAGCTGCTGACGGTCAAGCCCCAGATATCGGGCGGGTATTCGTTATCGAAGTCAGAGTAGAAGATTTCCTTGCGCCAAGTTAGCCCTTGGCTTTTGACCCAGGCGATAACGGAGCCGGTATTGATGCGGCTACCGGAGACGAGGATGATGGGGCGTTTCGGGGTAGCCTTGAGTTTTGCGTTGAGCACAAGTAGCCGTTCGTCGAAACTGTTTGGTAACGGGATAATTTCATAAAAGCGGTCTGCTTGCCGACAGGCGTCGACAAATCCCTTTTCCCGCATTCCCCACACCAGGCCTTCAGATTGTGCCACTGAGAGGAAGACGGGAAGCGCGGTCGGGCATTCTGCGAGTCGGCGTGAAGTGATGTCGCAAATGGCGCCACGGTGATCACAGGAGACATAGTTGAACCCACTGATATGCCGATTGACGAGCAGTTGAGGCTGGTTGGGCGGTGTTTCGCGTGCCCACGCCAGTTCTCGGTCTTCCGGGCAAATCCAGATCAAGCCGTCATATTTCCTCAACGTATTGCGATAGGCTTTGGTTTGTAGCTCATGACTGGATATCCGTTCGAGCTGAACTCCGAACGGAGCAGGTGGAAGAATTTGAGAAAGCCAGGGCCAAACACCTTCAATCACTCCAATGGTTCTGAGTGGTGCGCCGCTGGCTACTTCTGTCCCCGCGCCACGCCTAGCTGTGAGTACGCCTTTTTTGACCAAGCAGGTCACGGCACGATCCATGGTCGCGCGCGCCACCTTAAAGCGTTCAGCAAGCTTGGCGCGCGTAGGGAGCGGGCATCCTGCAACGAAAATGCCGGTATCAATCTCCGCCTGCAACTCCTTGGCAATAGTCTGATATCGCTCTTCCATAATAATTTCTGGCCATCAAAAGACTACATCATTACGAATTAATAAATATAACTTAGTCATTTGATGGGACGGTGTAAAGCCAAAATGATGATATTTTTTTGCGCACGCTCATTATGTAGGGATGTCGCTTGCGGCGTGCCGTTGGACTTATACCGGCGATCATATAGACCAGCGGCACGTAGCAAGCGACGTCCCTAAATAGAACTCATGATCGCAGATGCGCCCAAGCGGGATAGGTAGCGATTCTGATGGTTATTACTTATTATATTCTCGAGCCGGCGGTCTCCGCCGGTAGCCCCCCCCACAGGCGCGAAGCCCGACAGGCTGCTAGGGATGCGATTAGGCTTGAAGTAGGAAAATATCGTCGCTAGCCTTATCACGTAATGGATTTTATTCCGGCAGTGCCGGGTTAGGAGAAAAGAGAAATGCGCATGATGATAAAATGGATGACGACTTTGATGCTTGCAATGACGGCCTCTTCAGTTTGGGCCCAGACGGTGGCGGGCAAAGACGATCTCTTATCCCAAAAGGTGTCTTTGATGGAAATGCTGAGCCGGGGCGGCGTGGTGATGGTGGTCCTAGGCTTGATGTCCATTGTGGGCTTGGCGCTGATCATCTATTTTTTCTTTATTCTGCGGCGCAGCCAAGTGGTGCCTCAGTTATTGAAGGATGATGTATTGGATAAACTGGAAGCTGGCGAATGGGCTGATGCGCGCTCGGCGTGTGGCTATAAACCGTGTGCCTTCTCAGAGGTTACCGTGGCGGCGATCGATTATGCGCGCACCGGGGAGATCTCGCCGTCCCTGATGAAAGATGTAGTCGAATCTGAAGGCGGGCGTCAGGCGCTGATTATCCAGGGCCAAACCCAATATCTTTTCGATTTAGCAGTACTCTCACCCATGGTGGGGTTGCTGGGGACGGTGTTTGGAATGATCCACGCCTTTAACGCGGTGGCCTTGGATTTGACCAAAGCTAAGCCGATGTTGTTGGCTGCAGGGGTGGGTGAAGCGCTGATCGCCACGGCGGCCGGCCTGATTGTCGGTATTCCGGCCATGGCCTTTTATGCGTATTTCCGGAACCGGGCCGCGCGGATCATTGCCGAGTTGGAGGTTTCTTCCGGGCAAGTGATGAACACCCTATTGAGCAAGAGGGGTAAATGAACTTCCGCGGACGACATCAGCCGAATCCCATCGCCTTCCAAATTGCGCCGATGGTAGATTTTTTGCTGGTTCTGCTTTGTTATTCCATGATGAGCCAGATCTTTACGCAGTGGGAAGCAGAGTTGGATGTCAAACTGCCCACGGCGTCCTCGGCGAAGATTGAACAACGGCTACCAGGCGAGATTATCCTGAATATCATGAGAAATGGCGCCACGGTGGTCAATGGCCGGAAACTCAGCGATACAGAGCTTTCCGCACTCCTCAAACGCCTAGTGGTGCTGTTTCCCGGCCAGCCGGTCTTATTACGGGCAGATAGCGAAACGGCCTATCAGCATGTGATTCGCGTGCTGGATCTTTGTCGGCAGGCTGACATCTGGAATGTTTCCTTTGCTACAGGATTTGTTGAGAAGAAGGGCGAAAAGTGATGGGGAGATCAAACTATTCTTCGCCCCCGGGCCAGATTCAAGTGGTAAAAGCCACTCGGAGAATAAGAGTACTTGTACTTGTTTTATTCAGCTTGTGTGCGGCTTTACCCGCTCTGGCGCTCAGTGAAGCGGAGCAGTTGCAGTTTGCAGATGGTCTTTTTTCACGGAGCATGTGGGAAACGGCTTTAAAAGAGTACCAGGCGTATCTTGCACAAAACCCCAAAGCCGCATCCAGTGATGCGGTGACCTTCCGAATAGGCGAATGTTTTCGATCGCTTGGTCGGACTCAGGAAGCTGACCAAACCTATCAGCGGGTGTTTGACGACTATGCCGAGAGCGAGTTTCATTATCGGGCCGGCTTGCGCCGGGCGGAGCTATTGGAACAAAGCGGTAAAGCTGATGAACAGATCCAATTGTTGAATACCATGCTGCATGGGTCACCTGCTCCGGAGATGGGGGCGGCGTGTCAGTTTGCGGTGGGGGTCGCTCTGGAAAAACAAGCGAAATGGGATGAAGCGGCAAAGGCCTATGATACCGTTTTGACAAAGTATGCCGGAACCCGCTTGGTTCCCTACGCGGCGCTCGCTCTTGCTGGAATTGACCGCAGGGGCGAGGGAAAGCGTGCAGCACTTCTCTATGGGCTTGCGGCCGCCACTCCAGGCTCCCCACGCATGGGCGCTGAGGCCTTGTTTCAATTAGGTGATTTTTGTTATGCCAAAAAAGACTATGATGCAGCGGCTCAGGCGTATGAAAAATTAGCCACTCAATATCCTCAGGATGAACGGGTCGCCCAATCCCGACTTCAGCAGGCCTGGTCACTTTATTATGGTAAGCGCTACGCCGAGGCTCTGAAAATTTGTGAAGACGGTCATGCAGGCGGGGATGCAGAGTCCGCTAAAACACAGGAATGGCTTTATCTTAAGGCCAACTGTTACCGGCAAGTCATGAAAAACGAAGAGGCCGCCGCCACTTATGCCGAACTGCTGAAAAGTAATCCAACGGGGGATACGGCTTCTAGTGCGGCCTATGAGCGGGCCTTATCATTATTCAAGCTCGGACGTTTTCAGGTAGCGATCGACCAGGCCAAGGGGCTGATTGCCGTTGACCGCGTCAAGCGCGATGTGTGTTGGCTCCTGGCGGAATCCAGCGCCGCTCTTAATGACGATGCCGGAGCCGTGCAGTATTATCGGATGCTCCTCGATCAATTTCCAGACTCCATACTGGCCGGGGATGCGTTATTCAGACTGGGCCATCTGCTGCAGAAAAAAGGCGACTTTTTGCAGGCCGCCGAGTTGTTTGGCCGGCTGGCCTCCGACTTCCCTAAGCATGAATTGGTGGCGCAGGCCCTTTTTGCGCAGGCGTCCTGTTTGGGAACGGCTAAAAAACCAGAACAGGCCGTGGCCGCTTATAGCCGCCTCTTGGAGGAGTTTCCACAAAGTCGCTTTGTGGAAGATGCGCTTTATCAGAAGGCCATTAGTGAAACCTATTTGCGCCGGGACGCCCAGGCGATGGAAACGTGGCGCGAGTTGCTTGCCAAATTTTCAACGACGAAATATATGGCTGACTCCCGATTCTGGAGCGGAGTTTTATTGGAGGAATCCGGAAAACTGGAGGAGTCTGAGGCCGAGTTCCGCCATGTATTGACGGCCGTTCCGCCCCCTTCCGATGATCTGCGACAGCGGTCAAATTTCCGGTTGGCATTGGTTCTTCAGCGGCGGGAAAAACCCAATGAGGCGGCTCCTCTTTTTCAGGAATTATTGGCCACCCCCCTGCGCAATAAATTCCCGCCTGAGTTACTGGAATGGCTCGGGGATTATCAGTTAAAAAAACATGAGTTTGCCAAGGCGTCTGAAGTGGTCGATTTATTACTGATCCAGTCAAAAACCGATAACTGGAAGCAAACGGCCTGGTGTCTTAAAGGAAAAATCCTGATGGGGCAGGGCAAAAACGAGGAGGCCCGACAGGCTTTTGAACGAGTTACAGGGGTGAATTTCAAGAGCCAGGCCTTGGCGGAAGCCTGGCTCAAGTTAGGCGAGTTGAGCTTGGTGGCAAACGATGCCGACAAGGCCAAGCGCGCGTTTGAGGAGTCGGCAACCTTGGCGGGAACCGATTTGCTATTACCGATCCGGGTCCAAGCCTATGCCGGCATCGGGAAATCGCTCAAGGCTCAGGGCGATCATGCAGGGGCGGCGCGTCATTTTCTCAGTGTAGCGGTATTGTTTGATGACCCTGATCTGGTACCCGAGTGTTTATATGAGGCGGCGATAGAATTCGCAGCGGCAGGCCGTGGGGATGATGCCACAAAGGCCCAAAAAGAATTACTCGAGCGTTACCCTGACAGTGTTTGGGCCAAAAAGAAATAAAGCCATGAGACCTTCTCCGCGACAACTCAATTTTCGAAAGAAGCAGGAATCCCTCGGGGCCTTGGATTTAATCCGGCAGATGCGTCGGCGCAATCTGATCTGGTACGGCATCGCGATCGTGGTTTCCCTGCTTCTGCATGTGGCTGTTTTTCTGATGTTGTCCAGCTTCAGTGTTTACAAGATAGCCGAGCGCCCAGCTTCGGAGAAACAGATTTCTCTAAACTTGGAAAATGTAAAAACGACGCCAGAAGTTCCCGATGTCGACCGCCGCCCGCCCCAGTTCAAACCTGAGGCCGCACGGGGTGAGTTGGCAGGGGATGTGGATAGTGAGGCGACCACCATTCGTCGGCCTATGGACGAGTCTGCGGTGGAACCGCGTCAGGTTGGGGCGGGGCTGTTGGTAGGAGAACAGCGTAATCTGTCAGAGCCCGTTCCGGTGGATCGGCCTCTTTGGGAACCACGCCAAGAAATCCTCAGCATCAATCGAGCGATGGCGAAGGAAGATCCCGCCATACGTAAACCACGGCGATTCATGGAAGCCATTCCCCGTAGTGCAAATGGTTTGGATATTGCGGCGCCAGCCAGCCGGGAGGCGCTGGAAAGCGGCTTGGTATCGACCGGGGCCTATTATCTGGTGGATGATCCTTCCCAATTTACCTGGGGTAGGAATGTGCCGGCGGGTATGGGTGCGGGGCGAGCGCGGGCGGTCGCACCTCCCAAAAAGGTTATCGAGGAAGAGCCGCAGAAGCTGATTGAGGAAAAACAGGCCCGGGTCAACATCCTGAAGGCGCTGGAAAAGTACCTTAAAGCCGATGTGTTCGTTTATCGTACGCCGAAGAGCGCCTCCTATGATTACTGCCGCATCGAGATCAAGCGCAGGTCAACCGATCTGTTGCCCATACTGGCTAAGGATTTGCTGTTGGTGCAGGATGGCTCTGCCAGCATCACGGAACAAAAACTTCATTTTTGTCGTGAAGGGCTCTTGAAATCTTTGGATCTATTGGCGCCCGGTGACCGCTTCAATGTGGTTGAATTCCGCGACTCACTTGTGAAATGTTTCGATACGTGGGCGGCTGTCAACCCGGAGAACGTGACGCAGGCCCGGGAGTTCATTGGGCGCATGGAGTCCGTCGGTAATACCGATATTTTTGATGCGTTGAAAGACTTGCTTCAGTTTCCCCGAAAATCAGGTCGGCCCGTTATTATGGTTGTGGCCAGCGATGGGGATGCCACGGCCGGGATCACGGATCATACCCGGATTATCGAGGCCTTCACTCAGGCCAATCAGGGGCAGGTGTCCGTGTTTACGTTGGGAACTTTCCCGGGGGTGGACGCCTATTTGCTCGATTTATTGAGTTATCGTAATCGGGGCGATACGTTTATTGTCAAATCAGGGCGGTGGGATATTCCTGAGGTGTTTGAAAATCGGGTGCGTGAAGTGAGCCGTCCGGTGCTATCCGACGTGCAATTCCAATTTGCGAGTCAAACCTATTGTGAGGCCTATCCGAAGTTAACGGCGAATCTCTATCTCGACCGACCCTTGGTGATCTATGGACGTTTTCTGAAAGGCACGCAGCATCTTGTGGTTCAGGCGACGGGGCAGGCCGATGACATCCAGTGTGATATGGTTTTCGACCTTGATCTTGCGAAGGCCATGACAGGCGATATAGGGGTAAGGACGAGCTGGGCCTGGCAACGCGCCTATTACCTAATTGGCGAACACACTCGCACCAAACAGCCCGGGATCATTTCCGAGCTCGGCCGTCTGGGTAAAACGTTTGGCATCAAGATCCCTTATCAAACTGAGCTTCAGAAGTAAGAGGCTCCAATGGGTGGCGACGGTGGATCACCCCTTGGAGAATCAGCGCCACAAGAATAAGGATGGCACCTGAGCCATAGAGGGTGCCGAACCCGTACCGGTCTGCGACGAATCCCGCCAAAACCGCGCCGACCATAGTGCAGATGCCGACCACGCTTTCGTTAATTGCCACATAGAAGGAACTCCGTTGTGGATGAACCAAAGCGTGGAAGACCAAATAGAAGAAGAAACTACCGGCATAGATTCCGAACATAACCGCCCCGGCGCAGAGCATCAGCGGGGAATGGCCAAACCCAAAGACAAATGCTCCTGTAATTCCCAGAATACCAAATGCGGTCACCGCTGAAGGGCGGTACATCCAGTACCGGGAGCGGCAGAGTGCCAGACCAGTCAATGCCTGAGCTAAGCTTACGAGGAAGAAGAGTACTCCCTGAAAACCTTGAGTCAGATGAAGGAGCGTCTCCCCGCGAACCGGGAATACGGCGCGAATAAAGGTGATGACGGTAACTCCAATGCCTGCGCTGACCCAGCCTAACCAGACCAAATTAGGTTGACGCGAATAATCTGCGGTAGGGGCGCGGGGGGGCGTGGTGGTTACGGAGAGAGTGGAAGCCGGCTGGGCTTGGGCGAAATTTCTCAAGAAATAGATTGCCGTACAGGATAAAGCGGAGGCTGTTGCGGCGAAATAACAGGCATATTTCCAGCCTAAACTTTCACCACCTGCCTTGGCTGTGCCTAGTTCCATCAGGAGCCCCGAAACAAACGGGCCGATCGCGAAGCCCATGCTCCACGCAAACGTATAGAGCCCCGTGGAGTAGGTAAGCGGTTTGTGGTTTGCCCCATCTACCGCTTTCATGAATACCTGGAATGGCAGGAAAAACAGGGCTGTCGAGATTCCGGCGAGCGCCATCAAGATGTAAACCCCAAGAATGCCGGGAACGACCGTGAAGAGTAAACTGATCAGGGATAAGCCTCCCATGGAAATCATCATCAGGCGAGAGGCGTTGGCGGAGGTTACGAAACGACCCAAAAAGGGACAGGCGATTAGATAAACCAGACTCCATACGGTAAGTGTGTTGGCCACCACCGACGCGCTTGCACCCTGTTGAGAGAGACGGATCGCATTGATGAAAAAGAATTGCGCGAGCACCATGTCCGCCATGGCCGGCAGTACATAAATGATGAGCGATAAGTGTTTACGGGTGATTTGCATGCGCGGAAAACTAGCACAGGCCTGATGGGGAGGAAAGCCAGATGTTCTTTGGCGTCGTTTTGCTTTTATTGGTCTTTGCTAGACGTTGGGCGGTTGGGGCATTATACTTTCCGCCCGTGAAACCTAATCAGAAATTGCTTGATAGGATACGCAACGACGTACTGATTTTCGATGGCGCCATGGGGACCATGATCTATCAGCGTGGCGTGTTTGTGAATGTGTGTTATGACGATCTGAGTCTGACGCAGCCCCAATTGATTTCAGGGATTCACAAGGAATATGTCGAAGCGGGTGCGGATGTCATTGAAACCAATACCTTTGGGGCTAACCGTATCAAGTTGGCGGCTTATGGATTAGCGGATCGGGTCGCAGATATGAATCGCGCGGCAGTCCGCCTTGCCCGCGAGGCTGCCGGCTCCACCGTTTATGTGGCGTCGTCGGTAGGTCCTTGCTTTTCACCCGAACAGAAGCCTACGGCTCAGCAGCTGGCCGACATGGAGTTGGCGTTCGATGAACAGCTCGCCATTTTGGCAGGCGAAGGCGTGGATCTGGTGGTCCTGGAAACCTTCCCGGATCTGGTCCAGCTTCAGATAGCGGCGCGGCTGGCCCGTAAACACCATTTGACGGTATTGGCCTCCCACATGTTGGAGCCATTAACCGCAGACCTTAATGAAAAAGGGGAACGGGACTTTGCCCGGCGCCTTGATGCTGACCCCAATGTGGATATTGTGGGGTTAAACTGCGGGCGCGGTCCCGCTGACCTACTCGGTTCGGTCAGAACGGTCGTGGGCGCAACGACGAAGCCGGTGGTGGTGATGCCGAATGCCGGGGGGCCGCGTGAAGTGGGCGGCCGTATGCTTTACCTCAATAGCCCGGAATATTTCACTGAATACTGCAAGCGATACGTGGAACTCGGCGTGCGGGGAGTTGGAGGGTGCTGTGGCACCACGCCTGCTCACATCCGCATGGCGGCCCGAGCCATTCGTACGATGAGTGGCGTGAAGACGTTTATAAGTATTTCCAGTACGCCTGCACCTGAGACGGTGACCCAAGGACCGGTTGTCCCTGTGGTAATGGTGCCGTTCGCTGAAAAATCTCCTTTTGCCGCCAAACTGGCCGCAGGGCAGAAGGTGACTTCCGTGGAGTTGCTTCCTCCACAAAGTGGGGCGGGTTTGAAGTCCTTCCTCGATAAGTGTCAGCTCTGTGAAGACGCAGGGATCGATGCCATTAATCTTCCGGATGGACCGCGTGCCAGCGCCCGGATGTCGGTGATGGCCACGGCGTTTTCAATGATGCAGGCGGTGAAGATCGAGCCGATACCCCACTATTGTTGCCGGGACCGCAACTTGATCGCCATGCAGTCTGATCTGTTGGGCGGCTATGCGCTGGGTTTAAAAACGTTCCTTTTTATTACCGGCGATCCCCCCAAGCTGGGGAATTACCCTGATGCCACCGGTGTCTTTGATCTGGATGCCATTGGGTTGGCTCAGCTGGCAAACAATCTGAATCGTGGTTTCGATGCCGGCGGACAATCGATTGGCAAGCCGACGGCCATGGTCATTGGGGTGGGCGCCAATCCGTTGTCAGTCGAGATGGAACGTGAAATTGCGCGTTTCTACGCAAAAATCGAGGCGGGGGCCGAGTACGCCATCACGCAACCGGTCTTTGATGTTGACGCCCTATTACGTTTTCTGGAGCGGGCGAACAAGCACGCCACGCCGATCCCCGTCATAGTCGGCATTTACCCTTTGTTATCGTTCAAAAATGCAGAGTTCATGAATAACCATGTTCCTGGCGTGTCGGTGCCCGAAAGCATTTTGAGCAGGATGAGTAAGCGCACGGACAAGGAAGATGCCATTAAAGAGGGCATTGAGATTGCCCGCGAAATTCGTGAACAAATCGGGCTGGCTGCAGCCGGATTTCAAGTATCCGCGCCATTAGGCCGGGTCAATACGGCTCTAGCGGTTCTTGGCTAGAAGCCACCCATGATGGCTATTTTTTATGCCCATTAGAAAGATTCTATGAGTAGAGTTTTGGATAGAGTGAATGGTCCCGCTGACGTAAAGACGCTCAGCCCGGATGAATTGACGGAGTTGGCGAGCGAAATCCGGGTCTTGATGATCGAGACAATCAGTAAAACGGGTGGACACTTGGCCTCGAACTTAGGCATGGTGGAATTGACGCTGGCCTTGTTAAAGGTGTTTCAGCCCCCGGAGGATAAGATCCTGATGGATGTCAGCCATCAGTCTTATGCCTACAAAATACTCACCGGGCGTAAAGATAGGTTTTCCACCTTGCGCCAGTTTGGCGGGCTGTCCGGCTTTTTATGCCGGAAAGAAAGCCCTTGTGATGCGTTTGGCGCGGGTCATGCCGGGACGGCCCTGTCTGCCGCTTTGGGTATGGCTGTGGCGCGAGATCGACAGGGCGGAAAAAACCATGTGGTTGCCGTGGTGGGGGATGCCGCTCTTGGCGGCGGATCTTCGTTTGAGGCCTTGAACAATATCCAGGGCACCACGGGGCGGTTGATTGTGGTATTGAATGACAATGAGATGTCCATCTCCGCAAATGTGGGCTCGGTCTCCAAATACCTTGGCGAGATGCTGACCAATCCCAGTTACAACAAATGGAAGCACTCCATCGAATCGGTGTTGAAGCGCATGGCAGGGCAATCGAATGCCTTGAGGCGGCTGTACTACCGGATTGAGGAATCGGTCAAGAGCATGTTCCTGCACAGCGTCTTGTTCGAAGAATTCGGGCTCCGCTATATCGGGCCGATTGATGGGCATGATGTGTCGCGCTTAGTTGCCGCACTGGAAATTGCCAAAAATGATGATCATCCCATTCTGCTGCATGTGGTGACGCAGAAGGGACGCGGCTATTCGTATGCTGAAAAATGTCCTGAGAATTGGCATGGAATTGGCCATTTTGACGTTGAAACCGGTACGCCGGTAGCCTCTTCAGCGGTGCCTTCTTATTCTCAGGTTTTTGGCAATACTCTTGAGCGCCTGGCTGCCAAGGATCCCAGTATCGTTGCGATTACGGCCGCCATGCGATCCGGGACGGGGTTGTCTTCCTTTGCGACGCGGTATCCTGAACGCTTCTTTGATGTCGGGATTTGTGAAGAACATGCCGTCATTTTTGCCGCCGGCCTGGCAACACAGGGGATGTCACCGGTACTGCCGCTGTATTCGACTTTTTCGCAACGGGTAGTTGATTATATTCTCCATGATGTGTGTCTGCAAAACCTACCGGTGGTGATCTGTCTGGATCGCGCGGGAATAGTCGGGGACGACGGGCCAACGCATCACGGGATATTTGACATGGCCATGATGCGGTCCTTTCCTGGACTGACGATTATGCAACCGGCAGATGGGGCGGAGTTGTCGCATATGCTTTACTCGGCGGTTACGTGGAAGCGCCCCGTAGTGATTCGCTATCCCCGCGGCATTTGTTCCGGGTATGTACCGCCAGCCCAATTTGAGGAGGTTGCCTTAGGAAAAGCCCGGATATTGCGTGAAGGCTGGGAAATCCAAATTTGGGCGATAGGCGATATGATTCCGATAGCCATTGCCGCTGCCGACCAGCTTGTGACTAAAGGGTTTTCGGTGGGGGTCGTCAATGCACGATTTATTGTGCCTTTGGATACCGATTTACTGGTCTCTCAGAGCAAATTGGCCCGTGCCTTTGTCACCATCGAAAACGGAGTCGTGGCGGGGGGATTCGGATCGGCAGTAACGGAAGTTCTCAGCGATATTGGCTATTCGGGACGGGTAATCCGGAACGGCTGGCCTTGTGAATTTGTTCCGCATGGCGCGCCGGCCATTCTGCTTGAGAAATACGGGCTGACGGCCGAGGCTATTGCGGAGCGTGTGATGCGAACGTTGTGAGTGTAGGAGGCAGAAGGCAGAAGATAGGAGTCAGAAGTCAGAAGACCTCCCTGACTCCTGAATTCTGACTCCTGAATTCTCTTCCTTAGGTACCTTATGCTTCAAAGTAAAATTGTTTTTCTTAAAATTATCGTCATGTTTTTGGTGATGGTGGTCGGCTGGTGGAGTGCACGGCGCGAGTACCTCTCCGCGACTTTGACCAAGTCATTAAGCCTGTTGGTGGTACAGTTAACGTTTCCGGCCCTGGTATTTGTCCAGATGCTAGAATCGGTCAGCTATGAGTCCCTGCGGCGAGGCTGGTGGATCCCTGTTTTCGCAGTATTGAGCATTGTGTTGGCTGCATGGGTGGGGAAGGCGATGGTCAGTCTTTTCCGAGTTCCCGCAGAGAACCGTAAAACATTCGTATTTCTCGCGGCGCTGCCCAATTGGGTTTTTCTGCCCTTGCCTATTGCGATAGCCCTTTATGGGGCCGATGGCGTCCGGTTTGTTTTGCTTTACAATCTGGGCGCCCAGATCGTCTTGTGGACCTATGGCATTCGGTTATTGAGCAATGGTCAGGAAAAAATTTCAGCTTGGCGCATGTTGTTAAAAAATGTCGGGGTGCTGGCGACCCTTGGCGGCGCCGTTTTGGCATTGTGCTGGCCCGGAATGGCCACGCCGGGGAACGTGGCGTTGGGTAGCGGCTGGGGGCTTGCTGTCGCAGGTGTGTTGGGGGCCTTAAAGATGGTAGGGGACTTGACTATCCCGCTCTCTTTACTAGTAGCCGGCGCGCAGTTGGCAGAATTAATGCGATCCAGTCGGATTCAGATACGACCTCTGCTCGGGGTGACTCTGGCCCGGCTGGTGGTGGCCCCTTTCGTGACCATGTTGGCGCTCAAAGGAGTTACTGTATTGCTTGGCGTGCGGCTGACGGAAGTGGAGCTTCTGACCTCAGCGATCATCGTGTCGATGCCGGTTGCCATTAGCTGCTCCATGTTTGCGGATCACTTCGATGCGGATCGCGGCCTGACGGCGAGCAGTATATTTATTACTACGCTGCTCAGTTTAGTCACTGTACCGGTGGCGGTATGGTGCTGTAACTGGCTGTTGTAGGAAGAGGGAATTCAGAATTCAGCATTCAGGAGCCAGAATAATGCAATACACAGATGACGAAAGATTTCATTCTGGATTCTGACTTCTGGATTCTGCTCTTGCAAAACTTCGTTTTGCAAGAGCCTCACGCGTATTACATCAGCACGGCGCCAGTGTTAGCGCTAGTGACTTGTTGTGCATAGCGCTTCAGGTAGCCAGTGACTGCTCTGGGCGTAAACGGGATGGCTTCGGCACGACGGCGGTTTAGCTCGTCATCCGACACCTCCACCTCGAGTTTATGTTCGGGAATATCAAGATGGATGATGTCGCCCTTCTTGATCAGCCCGATGGTACCGCCGGCGGCGGCTTCAGGGGAGACGTGTCCCACGCAGGCGCCGCGCGTACCGCCGGAGAACCGGCCGTCCGTGATCAGAGCCACACTTTCGCCCAAACCGGCACCCATGATGTAAGAGGTGGGGGCCAGCATTTCTTGCATGCCTGGTCCGCCACGGGGGCCTTCATACCGGATCACGACGCAATCGCCGGCCTTAACCACTCCCTTGAGGATTCCTTCGCAAGCATCTTCCTGAGATTCGAAAATCACGGCAGGTCCGCGGAACTTCAGCATGGAAGGTGCCACACCGGCTTTTTTAACAACAGCACCGCCTTCGGCTAGGTTCCCCCAAAGGATGGTGAGCCCGCCGTCAGCAGAATAAGGATTATCGATGGGCCGAATAACCTCGGCATTCTTGACCTCGGCGCGGGCGACATTCTGCCAGATCGTTTTCCCGGTAACGGTCGGAGCATCCCGGCTGATGATGCCGTGAATGGTTCCGATCGATTTGATGATGGCGCTGATCCCGCCAGCGCGATCCACATCCTCCATATGATAAGGAGAGGAGGGGGCGACCTTGCAGATATTGGGGCATTTCTGGGAGATCTGGTTGATCCGGTTTAGGTCATATTTGATACCGGCTTCATGCGCGATGGCCAATGCGTGGAGAACGGTATTGGTGCTTCCGCCCATGGCCATATCGGTGGCAAACGCATTGTCTAGCGATTTTTCGGTGACAATTTCGCGCGGCAGGGGGCCTCCGGCTTTGGCCATCTCGACGATGCGGGTGGCAGCCGTGCGGAAAAGTTTTTTACGGCGGGGGTCGATGGCCAGAATACTGCCATTGCCGGGCAGGGCGATTCCGATCGCTTCACACAGGCAGTTCATGGAGTTGGCCGTGAACATGCCCGAACAGGAGCCACACCCCGGACAGGCATTTTCCTCGAGAACTTGGAGCCCCTCGTCATTGAGATGGCCCTGTTTGTGAGCCGCTACGCCCTCGAAGACACTGACTAAATCGATGGCTTTGCCGTCAGGCATACGCCCGGCTGCCATGGGCCCCCCGCTGACCATTAGGGTGGGGACATTGGCGCGTAAAGCGCCCATGAGCATTCCCGGCACGATTTTGTCGCAATTAGGAATACAGATGACACCATCGAAACAGTGTGCCTTGATCACGGCCTCCACGCTGTCGGCAATGATTTCGCGGCTGGGCAAGGAATACTTCATGCCCGTGTGGCCCATGGCGATGCCGTCACAAACCCCGATGGTATTGAATTCAAAAGGGATTCCGCCGGCTTTGCGGATGGATTTTTTGATGAGGTTCGCCACCTTGTCCAAATGGACGTGGCCGGGGATAATTTCGTTGAATGAGTTGCATACGCCGATAAAGGGCTTATCGAAATCGCCCGTTTTTACTTTGCCCGTTGCCCGCAGAAGGCTGCGATGTGGTGCGCGTTCAGTCCCTTGTTTGATTTGGTCGCTATTCATAATGATCCCTTTCGTTTGCTGAAAAAGTTCATTCAACATACCGAATCTCAGGGAACCTGTCGAGTATTGTAAAACAAACCTGAATCCTCGCCGAAGGACGTTCCGGCCACGGTGGACTCGCATGATTCGCCCTGCCCACGCGGCTCAGCAAGCTTCGCCCTCCAGAAGAATCATCTCCACCTGATAGCTCGGGGTGTCTGGAGGGCGAAGCTTGCTGTGCCGCGTGTACACCGGGTGCATTAAAGATCTCAGGAAAACATCAGCTTGCTTAGGCAAGGATTTGTGAAGTTGACAATGGGTAGGGATGATTGAGACATTCCGCTTTGTTTCACAGCCCGCGAAGGTTTTTTTTCCGGGATGAGACAGCACATGAACGGGGATGACTAAAATGGATATTACAGTAAAAGAAGTTTGGAATGCACTTACGGCGGCGGAAAAAGAAGATGCCTGCCTGGCTTTTATGGAAGGCAAAGATACCTTTAGCAAGGATGCCCTTCCTCGGGTGGTTCAGGAATTGGCCGGAGCCTTGAAATTCAGGGAGACTTTTTTAAAGCGGTTGCCTCCCCGCGATAAAGCCCGTCACCTGCGGCGGCTAGCCGACAGTCCTACAATGCGGCACGTCTGCGATGATCTGCTGCGGTCATGGGTCGTGACCCGCAAGACCCCGATGTTGATATGCTTTGTTGAAGCCCAAGGGCTGAAGCATACCAATGGGATTCTGGATGACAGCGTTACCCAGACTGATCTGAAATCCGTTAAAAAGGGCGTCTGCGCGGTATTGGCGAAATTCCCTCCGCGCGAAGTTGCCCTTTATATGGGCATCATGCTGACGGTCGGCGGAGATTTCTGGGTCGGTTTGCCCGAAGTGGTTGAAACCGAATTTCCAGGAATGAAGGCGGCGCTTGCAGGCTGATGGTGTCAGGAGTCTGAATCTAAATATTCTGACTCCTGAATTCTAATTCCTTCTTCTTATCTATTCTTACTGGGCCTGCTCCATCGCCTGCTTCATGAGGGCGCCAAAATCGAGTTTGGGCTGCGCGGCCTTTTTGGATTTTGGGTGCCCCTTGGACTGTTCCTCATCGCCCCCGGCCATGGTGGGCATGCTCATTTCGGTATAGCCGGCAGGGATATCCATGGAAACCGTATCGGCGCCGACGGATTTGATTTCGGTTACTTCCATACTGGATTTCGAAACGGTGGCTTTCCCTTGTTTGTCGGTGGAAGTTTGAACGGACATCGACATCAGAGGGACCCCTTTCATTTTTTCCTTTTCAGCCTGGATTAACTTATCAAAGCTCTCGTTTTGTGTTTTAGGCGCTTTCCCGGCCCACGCCCCGAGTGTGGACAAGTCGAGTTTCGTGGTGGTCCAGACCTCTTCATCTTTAGAAACGGCGCTTTCGTTCTTGAAACCCATCACGCTCATGGACATGTCGTATGAAGTCCGAAACTTGTAATGGCGGGTGGGGTAACCGAGGAGCGATTCGCCCGCTTCATCCAAAACCGTTTCGACTTTCGGATCGGTGATTTTCATCTGCATCATATTGCCTAGGGCGCCAGCCATGTTCATCATGGACTCCATATCCCATTTCATATAGGTCTTGTCCTTGGGCAGGACCATGACGAAAGTTTTGCCATTGTCCTGGGAGAGCAGGTAACTGCCTTTCTCGGCGCCAGGGCCTTGCCCTTCAATGAAATCGATGCGGGCCTTGCTGGAGTCGGTTGTCATTTGGATCACACTGTTGTGTAACCCCTTCTTACCATGGCCACCGGCGTCAGTAGTGGATTTGAGTGTGATTTGATATCCGGCGAAGGACTGACAGACCCAGGCGCAGACGATTAGGGGGACAAGCGTTTTCTTTGTAATCCACATAAGCTTATATTCTCCTTGTTATTGTTTCTTAATAATGTGGGCTGATTTTATCCTATTTACAGGTGGTTTGTCCAGTCCTCGTAAATTTCATGGAGGGCCGTCGCAAGCGACGGCCCTCCATTGGAACGGAGATGCACCCCGCCGATGAAAAAAAATGTTTTTTTGAATACAGGTCTTAACCTGAATTCAGTATAAAGCCTCAGTATATATAACAAGGAGAATCTTACAGGGCGCATCTCCGATCTTTGGCACTTCCCCTGAGGGAAGCGCCAAAGATCGGAGTGGTATTTGCGTTATGAAGCGC